>DAOTYT010000423.1:0-4444 GCA_034434615.1 Anaerolineae bacterium
CGAACGTTTCGCTATCAGTTCCCCTCAACTGGAACGAGCGCTGCACCTAACCCCTACGGCGCGCGCACAGATGGTCAAAGTCGTCTCGGACCGGTTGAAAGCCCACGGGTTAATTGATAACGCCTACAGCACTCAAAATGCGCCAGAACGGTTTACTAAAATCGCGCTAGAAACCAGCCTCGTCTTCGGCCAGAATCGATCGCGCCCCTGTGACATCGCTCGCTTACCCTATGAATTTGAGAAGTTTGGGCCCCACCTACCACTGCCGGGCGGGTCTACCCTGCTGCGCGTTAGCGTCTTGAATGCCTTGGGCGATCTGGTCGATGATTTTATGGAGGCGCTGCAGCGCCACGCTGAACGAGCCTTCAACCTGACAGTGACGACCGTGCGCGAGCGCAAGATGCGCGTCTCATCGCAGGCCAACCTTGAAAGCGCAGTCCGCGTTTTACAAAAAGAAGCGGCCGACCTCATGCTGATCTTTCTGCCGGACAGCGCCGCTGAAGATGAACATGACGACGTAAGCGATACGTTCACACGCGCGCAAACCATCGGGCGCGCCGAACCCTGTTTGATCATCCATGAGTCTACGCTGCACCAACCCGAAGCGCTCAACCTGCTCCTGATGGGCGCGGTCGCGCGCGCCGGGGCGATACCCTATCTGCTGGAAACGCCTCTAACCTATGCCGACCGTGTCGTGGGGTTGAGTTTCACTCGTATCGGCCGGCGTGAAGGCGATCGGCTGGTCGGAATCAGCCGGCTGTATGATGCAGTTGGTCGGCTGCTCAGCGCCATTGTTGCCGAGGAGATCGCAGCGGAAGGCGAGGGGATTCCCGACGCGCTGCTTGAACGACTGCTGCCACGCCGAGATCTGCGCGAGAAGCGCGTCGTGCTGCATCTCGACGGAAGGCTGCGGCGCGATTTCCTGCATTCTCTCGGCGGCTGGGAAACGGAGTTAGAGACGACTTTCTATCCGGTCGAAATCAGTCAGCGCGCCCTCCCCCGCTTGTACGCCCTTTCAGGCGGCAAATTAGAGACAGCGCCGAGCGGCGCGGCCTTTTTGCTCAGCGATACCGAAGCAATCGTCAGCGCCAGCGACAATGGCAGCGGCGGCAGGCCTCCGCTGCATGTCGTGACGGAACCCGCCCTGCCGATCGAACAAGCGCTCCATTCGCTGATGATTTTCAGGCTGTTTCATTACGGGGCACTATCCCTGCCCCCGCTCCCAGTCACGCTGCACCATCACGATCTGTTGGCCACCGCGGTCTTGCGCGGCATATTCCCCGTCAACACGACCTATGATCGTCCCTTCTGGCTTTGACCACAACCGGCCTCGCATAAGACTCGGCCCAAGATGAAACGCTTCTAGTGCTGATCGCCCTCCAAGTACCCCAGTTTGAAAAACGTAAAAATGCGTTAAGCGTCAAGCGCAGCTCGGTGAAACGTCAACCCTCAACGGCACAACTCTTCACTATGATGAAGGAAATCGACTGACCAGCTTCCCGCTTTCAAAAGCGTAATGATCAAACTGCGCATACGGTTGCGCGTACAGCCGATGGACGGTAATGTTAGCAGGCGACTGACAACCACTCAGGAGTTCAATGATGGGGAAAATTATTTCGATACATTCATTCCGTGGTGGCACCGGAAAATCTAACACCACGGCGAACCTTGCGGCGCTGCTGGCGATGCAGGGGATGCGCGTCGGCGTCATCGACACGGATATTCAGTCGCCAGGAATTCACGTCTTGTTCGGCCTGCGCGAGGATGATATCCAGTATTCACTGAACGACTATCTGTGGGGCAAATGCGAAATCGAGAAGACTGCGGTCGATGTCACAGCCAACCTCACCCAAAATATTTCTGGTTCTGTTACCATCCCCCCGGGTGGTCAGGTCTATTTGATCCCTTCAAGCATCAAAGTTGGCGAGATCGCGCGCGTGCTGCGGGAAGGTTACGATGTTGGCCTGTTAAACGATGGCTTTCAAAACCTACTTAAAGAACTCGCGCTCGATGTGCTTTTGATCGATACTCACCCGGGTCTAAACGAAGAGACCCTGCTGTCGATCGCGATCTCCTACTCGCTGGCGATCATTATGCGGCCCGACCATCAAGATTATCAGGGCACTGGCGTTACCGTTGAGGTAGCGCGCAAGCTCGATGTGCCGCGCATGGTGATCCTCGTCAATAAGACGCCGCCAACGCTCGATTTTAATGAGGTGCGCACCCGCGTACAGGAAACCTACAACTGCGAAGTCGGCGCGGTGCTGCCGCATTCAGATGAGATGATGATGCTCGCCAGCGCAGGTGTCTTCGTCCTTCGCTATCCCGAACATTCGATCACGCAAAGCCTGCGTCATGTCGCGCAGCGGTTGATTGAGTGACCAGCTTCAGCTTCAGGACTTAACCTTAGAGTGCCCCCGCAGCGGGATTGCTGTAGAAAAAAAGACTGCCCCACCGATTGGCGGGGCAGTCTTGCTGAACTGCCGGTGGCATCAGCCCCTAACGATTGCGCTCGCGACCCGGAACACGGCCTTCACGGCTCGCAATCTCAATCGGCGGCGTGTGCTGCGGGTACTGATCCTGAGACGGATCGAACGTGAGCTGGCTGGTCTCGGTCTTGACATCCAGCGGCGGCGCGTCGAGCGGCAGCACGAACACACTGTAGAGGTTATTATCACCCGAAACATCCGGCTCATCCGTCACATTGGATGTCCAGACGATCGTCGGGCTGTCGCACAGCCACGTGGGCGCGACATCCTCGATCGTGTTGTCTGTAAGCAGGCGCGTTTCGCCGGTGGATGGCTGGTGCACATAGATATCGTTGTCGCCCAGCAGATCGGACTGATAAGCGATCAACGCATCGGCCGTGTACTCGCCATTGACATAGGCCGCATCGGGCGACCACACGTGGTTGCGCGCGTTCGCATTGGGGTCGGAGACACGACGGACGTCGCCGCCGTCAGCATCCATGACGTAAATCACGCTGAATTCCCCGTCGCGGAACGAGCGGAAAGCGATCGCATTGCCGTCCGGCGTGTACTGTGGATCGTGATCGTCACCGCTCCCGTCGCTCAGCAGCGTCTCGACGACATTGTCAGCACCATCGCGCAGGGCCTGCGCCACTTCGAGCGCGTAGATCTGCCAGATGCCATCTCGGTCGCTTTGATAGACGAGCTTGGTGCCATCTGGAGACCACGACGGATGGATCTCGTTCGACGGCGCCGAAGTCAGGCGGGTTTCCACGCCCGTCTCAACGTTAACAACGAACAAGTTCCAGTTGCCATCGCGCACGCTCTGGAAGGCGATCAAGTCGCCACGCGGTGACCAGGCCGGCGCAGTATCGATCGCGAACGTGTTGAACGTCACACGGCGCTGTTCGGTCCCGTCAGTCCTGGCGATGTAAATCTCCCAGTTGCCATCGCGGTTGGTCGCAAAAGCGATCCATTCCGAGTCAGGCGAACGGGCCGGCGATACGCTGAAGTTGCGCTCACCGGGCGTCTGGGTGAGGTTGGCGTCAGCATCTGGGTTGCCCGGGTATTCGCCGAGCCGGAAAATATCCCAGTTGCCCGTGATATTGGTGTGGTACACGAGCCAGTCTGGGCACACGTACCCCCCTACTGTGATCGGCGCCCACGGCGGACGCGCCACTACAGCCGTATCGGGCGGGCAGGCAGACATATCAACCTCTGGGAATTCGAGCGTAATGCCCTGTCCCCGCAGGTTGAGCACCGTGCCGCAGTCGATCGGCGGTGGTGGCGGCGCACAAACGACGGAAATCGTCACCGCGCCATCGGCTGTGAAGAACGAGTAGGTCCCATCCGGCTGGTCGCTAAAGGTGATCGTCACGCTTTCACCCGGGTTGAGCGCGGGCAGAGTACCGCCGGGCAGCTCGCCCTGCGGCCCAAAGACTGTATAAGCGACCGGGTCTGAGACAGAACCGCCGGTGTTCGTGATGGTGAACGCGATGCCACCCTCAACGCACAGACCGCTGCCAGTCAGTGCTGGCGGCGCCAATGGCGGCGTCGGCGTTACTTGCGGCGCCTGGCAGACGACAGCGAACGTTAAGCCCCCAACACCGATGAACGAGTAGGTCCCATCCGGCTGTTGACCGAGATTGACCGACGCGCTCGTGCCTGGCGCCAATGGCCCGATCGTTCCACCGGGCAGCGGCCCTTGCGGCCCAAACACCTCGTAGTTCAGCGGGTCTGAGCTGCCGGGGCCGTCATTGAACACCGTGAAAACAACGACGTTATCTTCACACGTGCCAGTCACGCGCAGCGACGGAGGCTGCGGGGTATCAGTTGGCGTCGGCGTATTGGTCGGCGTGTCCGTCGGCGTCGGCGTGTTCGTCGGCGTATTCGTCGGCGTATTCGTCGGCGTGTTCGTCGGCGTGTTCGTCGGCGTGTTCGTCGGCGTGTTCGTCGGCGTGTTCGTCGGCGTGTTC
>DAOTYT010000424.1:0-5193 GCA_034434615.1 Anaerolineae bacterium
CACTGCCAAAGTTAAACAGCCTCATCTTGCCGTGGCCGGTCAATTGGGCTGCGCTGTTCGGTGCAGAACGGCCGCTCATCGTTGAAATTGGCTTCGGCCGCGGCGCGTTCCTGCGCCATTTGGCTGCACTCTATCCCAATGCGAATATCGTGGGCCTCGAGATCTCGAACCAATGCCTGGTCAAAGCCGAGAACGCCATCGCCCGCGAAGGGCTGCACAATGTGCGCGTGATCCATTCACGCGCCGAGACCGCGCTCCATCACCTTTTTGAACCTGAAACGATCGCGCAGCTGCACGTTAACTTCCCCGACCCATGGTTCAAACGCGGGCACAGCCACCGCCGCCTGATGCAGCGCGACACGCTTGACGCGATCGTCAGCCGTCTGGCCCCGGGCGGGCACTTTTTCCTCGCCACCGATATTCTCGCCTACGCACAAATGAGCGCCGGCCTGCTGCGCGCAGCGCCGGGCTTAACCAATCAACTCGATGCGGATTGGGCCGACGCACTGCCGAACCGAATCGTGACGAAATATGAGGCAAAAGCTCTCGCAGAAGGCCGCCGCTGCTATTACTTTCATTATCGCCGCAACAACTGCTCAGCCCCGATCGTCCCTGTGATCAAGGATTGGCCGATGCCCCACTGCGTTTTGACCGTGCCGCTCTCGCTGGAAGCCATTGCTGAAGCGTTCACTCCCTTCACAACGACCGACCGCAGATGCGCCGACATGGCAGGTGAACAAGCGGCGCAGGACTTAACCGTCAGCTTCATGGCTGTTTACCGTGGAAGCGGCTCCCTCCTGTTCGAGATCCATGCCAGCGAGCCGACTATCGAGCAGCATACCGCGCTCGTCCTAACCGAGCATCGGCGCACCCCTGGCGAGTATACACTTCAGCTTTCATCGATCGGGCACCCGCGGCCTACGAGGGGAATGCATCTGGCCGTCGAAACGCTCAGCCGCTGGCTGACGAGCCTGCATCCCGAAGCGAGCATTCGCTCATATAAAATTCAAAGCGCCGAGTAGATCAGATCAACCAACGCGGCCCGCACGACAGCGTTTGTCATGCGGGCCGCGCTGGCCTATCACTTATCGTTTATCAGCAAAGTTCAGACGGCTGCATCGACGCTGGCCGGTTTACGCGAGCGGGTGAACAAACCGATGACCGGATTGCTGCGCGACTGAAGATGATCGAGCGCGCTGACGAGCAGGAAACCAATCACGAGAAGGGCGAGCGCGAAGAGGATCTCTGCTGTTCCGAAGCTGGCAGCTTGCCCGGCGCCCAGCTCCACTTCATGCACGATCTTGCGCAGCGAACCCACCATGAAGCCCACCAGCGCGGCGATTGTCACCTGCTCGTAGTGACGCAGCAGCCAGCTCAACACGCGCGAAAACAGGCCGAGGCCGACGATCGCGCCCAGCCCAACGAAAGCGATGCTCAAAAAGTCAAACGAGCGAACCGCGCCGAGCACGAACGCATACTGCCCGAGGATGAGCAGAATGAATGAGCCGGAAATGCCCGGCAGGATCATCGCCATGATGGCGATCATGCCGCTGAAAAACAGCACGGGCGGCGAGTGATCGGCGTTTTCCAGCGGGTTAAGGCCGACAAGGACAAAGGCGAACACCGCCCCGAACGCCAGCGCGAGCAAGGTTGAGGGCGTCCATCGCAGCTTGACGCCGATTGCGACGATCGAAGCCAAGATCAGCCCGCCGAAAAAAGCGAACACGAGCGCAGGCTGGTCGTCCAGCGCGCGGCCCAGCACATTAGACAGCGTGAAGATGGCAGTCGCCAGGCCCAGCCCTAACGCCAGCAAGAAGCGAACGGGGATGTGATCAAACAGCTCGCGCAGCTTCAGGCCGATCGCAAAGCGAAAGGCCCGCAAATCGAACGACTTGATCGCGTTAATCAGGGTTTCGTAGATGCCTAAAATGAACGCCATGGTGCCGCCCGAAACGCCGGGGACGATATCGGCAGCGCCCATCGCGAAGCCGGTGAAGAACAGCCGAAGGTATTCGCGTGGGGTTCGCGGACGGCTCAGATCGACCTGATTCATGAGAGGATTCTACTCCACGTGTGCTGTTGTGTGCGTCATGGGTATCATGCACTGCAAATGATCGAGCGTCAATACTGAGAAAGGCCAAAGAGATGGGCTTAGTGCAAACCAGGCGTGGGCTGCTGTGGATCGCGGATGCCGATCGATCTGCTAAGGGAGACAACCGGCCAGCGCTGCTCGTGATCCATGGCGCCGGCGGCTCACGCTTAAGCTGGCCGCGATCGATCCGGCTCATCGACGGTTGGCGTGTGCTCACTGTTGACTTGCCCGGCCACGGCCGCAGCGGGGGCACGGGGCGTTCGAGCGCGGCGGAATATGCCGCCGATCTGTTCGCGCTGCTTGAGGCGCTTCAGCTCGAGCGCGTCATCGCCGCCGGCCATAGTTTAGGCGGGGCGATCGCGTTGCAAATGGCGCTCGATATGCCGGAGACAGCCGCCGGGCTCATTCTGATCGCGACCGGCGCCAAATTGTCGGTGCGCGCTGATTTCCTCGACGCCCTGCAAAGCGATCCCATAAACGCGGCCGCAGTCCTCAACGAGATGATGTTCGGCGGGCAGACAGCGCCGGAACTGAAGGATGCTAACCTCGCGCTGCTGCGCGTAGCAGCGCAAACGCTTCATAGCGACTTTTGGGCTGCGCATACATTCGACGTGCGCGATCGCCTCAGCGCGATAAGCGCCCCTACGCTGATCATGGTCGGCAGCGAGGATGTAATGACGCCGCCCACATACAGTCATTATTTGCAAGCTCGCCTGCCGAATGCCGTTTTGCATCAGTTCGCAGGCGCTGGGCACAACGTCCATCTCGAACAGCCCGACGCGGTCGGCGCGGCGCTGCGCGAGTGGCTGGCGCGTTGGGAAGCTCGCCCATCAATTTCTTGACCAGCGCCTATTGTTTGCCACAATTGACCAGCGCACGCACAGCGTTGGCAGGGAGCATGAAACATGCAGCACCTCAACACTCTGGCACAGATGGCAGATGCCGCTACGACCGTTGCTGAGCTCACGCGCCGTTCGATGACGTATCACTTCACGGTTGGCGACCGGCCAACGTTTTATCTGCATACGTCGCGCGCGCAGGTGACGATCAACCGGCATGCCGAACGTCATATTGAAGTGAGAGCCGAACTGAAAGCGCCCTTTGCATGGCGGGTCGCCACCGATCAAGATGCCGACGGCGTCTATTTCGTCGCACTGCGGCGGCCGGTTGTTGGGGGGTTGGCCTACGCTCATTTCGCGATCTACACCCCAGCCGATGCGCACCTAATGCTAAGGCTCGATCGCTGCCGCCTGGCAATGGAAGGGGTTTCTGGCGTGTTTGACCTTCCGCCCGCTGCCGAACTGCCCCTGCTGCTCGATGGAACCTTCCCTCCGGCTATCACGCTGCCAGCGCCGGCGGTCAACGTTGCGGGGGACGAAACGACCCGTTAAAATCATCTTGATCAGCAAAATTCTTAAGGAATGAGGTAACCATGTCTGAGTTTGTCGACCGCGGCTATGCGCATCCTGAGGTACTTGTTTCAACCGATTGGGTCGCCGCGCATCTCGATGACCCGAACGTCCGTCTGATCGAATCGAATGAAGACCCGCTGCTCTACTCGTCCGGGCATATTCCTGGGGCCGTTCAGGTCGATTGGACGCGCGATCTCAATGATCAAGTGCGGCGCGATTATCTCGACAAAGCGGGGTTTGAAGCGTTGATGTCGCGCATTGGCGTGACGCCGGATATGACGGTCGTCTTCTATGGCGACAAGAACAACTGGTGGGCGACTTACGCATTCTGGGTCTTCCAGCTTTTCGGCCACTCGAACGCCAAAGTGATGGACGGCGGACGCGCCAAATGGGAGCGCGAAGGCCGCCCAATGACGCGCGAGGTGCCCAGCTACCCAGCCACGACCTATCACGCGCGCGAACGCAACGACCAGGAAATTCGCGCCTTCCGCGATCAGGTGATGGCGCATATCGAAGCCCGTAAGCCCTTGGTCGACGTGCGCAGCCCGGCTGAATACAGCGGCGAAAAGCTGCACATGCCTGAATACCCGCAGGAAGGCGCCCTGCGCGGCGGGCACATTCCCGGAGCCAAGAACGTGCCGTGGGCGCGCGCGGTCGATCCCGATACTGGCACCTTTAAAAGCGCCGATGAGCTGCGCGCCATCTATCAGCAGGAGATCGGCCTGCAGCCCGGCGATGATGTGATCGCTTACTGTCGCATCGGCGAACGCAGCAGCCACACCTGGTTTGTGCTTAAATATCTGCTTGGGTACTCGAAAGTGCGCAACTACGATGGCAGCTGGACGGAATGGGGCAATCTGGTCGGCGTCCCGATCGAGAAGTGAGCAATGGGTGAACTTCCGGCCAAACTACAGACGCTCATCGATGATCTGGAGAGCATTACCGACCGGACTGAACGCGCAGAACTGCTGATCGAAATTGCGGACCGCTTTCCAGCGGTGAAAGTGCCTCCAGAAGTTGCGACACCGCCTTACGACGAGGCGCATCGCGCTCCTGCCTGCGAGTCGGAAGCTTTCGTGTGGGCCGTCGACCAACCCGATGGCTCGCTCAAATTATACTTCGACGTGCTCAACCCGCAGGGGCTTTCGGCGATGGCGATGTCCGTCATCCTGAAAGAGACGCTTGAAGGCGAACCGCTTGAGACACTTGCCAGTTTTCCAACCGATGTTGTCTTTCGACTGTTCGGCAAAGAACTGTCGATGGGTAAAGGCGCCGGCCTAATGGGCATCATCTCATTGGTGCAGAACGAGGCGCGTCGGCGCCTGCGCCAAGCATAACCGCATTCTGGCACGATGACGGCAGCCTCCTCACCCATGGCAGCACTTAGAATGACTCGCCGCGAGGCTGCTGCCCTGCTGCTGCTCTTCCTCGTCACGCGGGCTGCGCTCCTCGCCGTGGGCACAGCTGCCGTCATCGTGCTGCCTTTGGTTAAAGGCCCTGAATACGCCCATCTGCTTGACGGCGGCCCAGCGCTTGACATGTGGTACCGCTGGGATACCGGCTTCTACACGTCAATCGCGACCTATGGCTACGATTGGTTCAACGAGCGGCGGCCCGCCGATGATCTGGCTTTTCTGCCCCTTTATCCGCTGCTCGTGCATTTGGCCAGCGGGTTAACGCCGACCGGCT
>DAOTYT010000425.1:0-11449 GCA_034434615.1 Anaerolineae bacterium
GTCTCGATTCAGGCGCAGGTCGTCAACCTGCTCGAAGAGCTGCAAGACGAGCTCAATCTCACTTATCTGTTCATCGCCCACGATCTGAGCATGGTGCGCCACATCTGCGACCGCGTCGCTGTGATGTACCTTGGCAAGATCGTCGAGCTGGGGCCGACCGATGAAGTCTACGAAAACCCGCTGCACCCCTATACGCAGGCGCTCCTCTCGGCGGTGCCCGTGCCAGACCCCATTATCGAGAAGAACCGCCAGCGCATCATTTTGACCGGCGATGTACCCAGCCCGGCCCGCCCGCCGATCGGCTGCAACTTCAACACCCGCTGCCCAGTTGCGATCGCGGGTGCGTGCTTCGAAGAGCCAGATCCCGAATTGGTCGAGGTGACGCCGGGGCACTGGGCCGCCTGTCACCGCGCGCCAGCGTTCTAAAGCGCAGCAGCGACTGGACATATATAAAGCCATCTCAGATCTGGAGATGGCTTTTTTGATCTGAGCACTCAGCGGTTACCACACGCTTTACGAATACCCACCTCCCTATAATCTTGGAGTGCAGTATTTTTATTACAAAACGTATAACATCGCTCATCTCGCATTTAACTTCTACTCACTCGAAGCTTAATTACAATTTTTATTATGACTGCATCGCAGCGTAAGGAGGATTGTAATGAAAAAGCCTACTCTCTTTTCTGTACTCGCACTCACCCTCATCGGCCTGCTGGCCTTGACAGCCGGCGCCTTCGCCCAAGACCCCGCTCCGGTCGATCCCGCACCGCCAGCTGATCCTGCATTTGTCGCTGACCCCGATGTGACCATCGGCGACGTGACCGCCAACTCTGAGGCTTATTATGGCCAGCGGCTGACTTTAGAGGGCAACGTTGACGAATTGGTCAATATCCGCATGTTCATCATTGGCGAGGCCGGCTTGCTGGGCGCCAACCAGCTTTTGGTCATCAACAACACGGGTCAAGAATTCCCATTCGGCCTAACGCGCGATGTGACCGTCCGTGTGACGGGTACCGTCTACCCGCACTACACCGATGGCGGCTTCGATCAGGTCTGGTCGATGCTGAACACCGAACCGATGATGCACCAAGACCCGATGATGAGCGAGACCCCAATGGTGGACCCGGCGATGCAGCCGCAGCATGGCCAGATGATGGGCCGCGCGTTCTGGCAGGCCGATGACTATGGCTTCGCCGCCCGCGTCGTGGAAGCGCGCTTTGGCAACTTCACCATCCTGTATCTCGACTCGATGGACGCCATCACCATTCTGGAAGAGAATTTCTAAGACGCTGACGCCGGCTCATTGAGACGCCGGCTCGTCGAGACGCCGGCTCGTCGAGACAGTATCAACCGGCGTCTGGTGCTCCAATTGCTCGCCTAGAGCAGCCACGATACCCCCGACTTACCAGGGGTATCGTGGTTTTATGTCAGGCCCCTCCAAAGGCTGGCCGCCGTTCCCTATACAGGCGGCTAAAACGGGTTAGAATACTGCGTTGAAGGACGTATCGCTGTCTTCCATTTTAGCGCGAGGGCCAGCCGAATGGCATACGGTCGGCTTGATGTGTTCTGGCCAGATGGCCTGTTCAAAACCTATCTTTTAGAAGCAGATAACATCTCAGTTGGCCGCGCTGCTACCAGCGCGATCGCGCTCGACAGTGACACGATCTCTCGCTACCATCTCAGCATCACCCGCCGCGGCGATGAAGTCTTCATCACCGACCTCGAGTCGAGCAGCGGGACTTTCGTCGATGGAATGCGCCTGCAGCAGAACACGCCGCACCGTTTATTAGGCGGCGAAGAGATCCTGATCGGAGAGCTGCTGCTCATCTATCACGACGTCGACGAAAGCCCGACGCGCCCCGTGCCAGTACCAGAGGAAGTGACGCGGCGCATCGAATTGAAAGATGGTCGTTTCGCGATCGATATCGAGGGGCCAGAGATCGCGATTTCGCCAGGCGCGCACACTTCGGCGCGCGTTAAGATCAGCAATTTAAGCGACCAGCCAGAACGTTTCTCGATCGCGGTCGAGGGCATCCCGCGAGAGTGGCTGCGCATCGACCGGCCGGAAATCGATATCGCCGCCGGCCGCAGCGGCGAAGCAGTCATCAGCATCAAGCCCGTGCGGCGCAGTGATAGCAAACCCGGCATCTACACACTGCGCGTGACAGTGCAGCTTAAAAGCGACCCTGACGCCGCTGCGACGACGAGCGTACCGGTCACCATCCTGCCGTTCAGCAGCCTGGGCGCAGACCTCGAAACACCGCGCCTGTATAGAGGGCAGGCGTTCCGCCTCGGCCTGCATAATCGGGGCAGCGCCCCGCTGTCCCTGCAGATCATGGGGCACGATCCTGAAGGAAGCGGCCTGCGCTTTGCGATTGTACCGCCGCAGGTTGCCGTTGCGCCGGGCCAGCGCATCGCGATCGCGGGGCGCGTTCAACCGCGGCGGCAGTCTGTTTTTGGAGATGCGCGTCTCTACCCCTTTGATGTTCGCATCCGCTCCAGCGACGCATCCGGCTTTCTGATCGGCCTGCGCGGACAGCTCGTCGAGCAGCCGCCGCTGCCCCGATGGACGGCCTACGTGCTGCTCGGGCTGTCTTTGATGACGACCGCGATCATCTTTTTCGGCTTGCTGCTCTTGCTGCGGCCGGCCCCGCCGCCGGCCATCGATTCGTTCAACGCGGGCAGCACGCGGGTCGCGCAGGGCACGCCGATCGAATTGACGTGGTCGCTGCGCGACGCCAACGATCTGCGCCTGCTCGTGGATGGTCGGGAGATCGCCGTGCTTGACCCAACGACCACTTCAGCGCAGCTCAATACCGGTAACTACACCGGCACGATCGATGTACGGCTGCTCGCCAGCAACGGCAGCGGGCAGGCTGAAGCCAGCACCCGCATCGAGATCTACCAGCCGCTCGCCATCGAGTACTTCACCATCAACCCGCAGCCGCTCATGCGCTACGTCGTGCAGCCGGTAACCATCAGTTGGAGCGCGAGCAGTGCCGCCATCACGCAGTTGAACGGCATTGAGGCACTGAGCACAACTCCAATCGATCCGGTTTACGGGCCGGCAGCGACCATCATGGTGCTGGGGCATGTGCGCGATGAACCCGTCACCCTGGAATTGTTCGCCCAGAGTGCCGATGGCGCCTCGATCCGGCAGGCGCAGACGATTGAGACGATCGACCCACTTTGCTTGACGTTGAGCGAAGTGCGGCTTCACGATGGCCCGAGCACTGCCAATCAGGTGATCAGCACGGTGCAGGCCAATACGACATTGGTCGCCACTGCTCGCGATCTGGGGGGTGGCTGGCTGCGGCTGCGGCTGCCGGCCGGCACTTTCGGCTGGGGAGAACGAGAGGCTTTCTTGTGCGCGCCGGAATTCAACCCTGACGATCTGATCATTGACGCATCGGCGCCAACGCCGCCGCCAAGCCCAACCCCGAGCGCAACAGCGCCGCCAACCACAACCCCACTCGTAACCGCGACCCCAGCGCCAGCGACCCCGCCGCCTGCTACTGCCACTGCACCGCTCGCCATGCCAACGGCCACGCCGTTCGGGGCCGGTTAAGGACGCGCATGCACATCGAACACCTCTCGCTGACGAACTTCCGCAACTATGCCCGGCTTGAACTGAGCTTGCCCACCAATGCGCCGGTCGTGCTGCATGGCGCCAACGCACAGGGCAAGACCAGTTTGCTCGAGGCGGTTTATTACGCGGCGACGGCGCGTTCGCCCTACACGACCAGCGATCGACAGCTCATTCACTGGCGCGTTGAGGACGACCCGCTGCCATTTGCGCGGCTGGTGGCCGATATCCGCAGCGGGCAGCGGGCGCTCACCCGCATTGAGATCACAGTGACGATCGAACGCGGGGGCGAAGCGAACGGCAGCGGCCGGCTGAAAAAGAGCATCAAAATCAACGGCGTTGACCGGCGCGTGATGGATATGGTCGGCCTGCTCAATGTTGTGCTGTTCCTGCCGCAAGACCTACTGCTGGTGGAAGGGACACCCTCTGACCGGCGTCGGTTCATTGACAACACGCTCGGCCAGATCGATGCGAACTATCTGCTCGCGCTCGAAATTTATGAACGCGTGCTGCCCCAGCGCAACGCTCTGCTCAGGCGGATTGCCGAGCGTCAGGCCAGCCCGCGTGAGCTTGAGTACTGGGACGCTCAACTCGTCGAAGCCGGGGCGATCATCATCGCCGGTCGCCAACGCTTCCTGCGCGAGTTAGAGCGGGGCGCCCAGCGCGCCCATCACGAGCTGACGGGTTGGCGCGAGACGCTCAGCCTGCGCTACCAGCCGAGCTTCGCGCCAGCGGCCGATGGCAGCGGCCAGCTTTCTTTCCCGGCGCTGGGCCTTGATTTGAGCCGCGACCTCGACCCGGCGCAAATTGCGCCGCAGTTCGCCCAACGGCTGCGCGACGAGCAGCGCGATTCGATCAGCCGCGGGGTCACTTTAAGCGGGCCGCACCGCGACGAGCTGCGCTTGTCGATCAACGACCGCGATGTAGGGCTGTATGGCAGCCGGGGACAGGCGCGCACGGCTGTGATGGCCTTCAAGCTGGCCGAGCTGCATTGGATGCGCGAGCGCACGGGCGAATGGCCGATCCTGCTGCTGGACGAGGTGGTCGCCGAGCTGGATGCGCAGCGGCGCGCGTATTTACTGGAACAGATCGACGGGGCGACGCAGACGCTGGTGACGACGACCGAACTTGAGATTTTTACGGAGTCATTTCTGGCGCGCGCTGCGATCTGGCATGTGCAGGAGGGACAGATCGTGGTCGAGCGCACGCCAAGCGGCGGAGATTAGCTTTGTACGCCGAGCATCACGATCAACAGCGTCAGCATAGCGCCGACGGCGCCCCCGGCCACCACCTGCGAGATCGTATGGCGCTGCAGCAGCACGCGCGAGGCACCGACCACCGGGATCAGCGGGCTAAGCAGCAGCCCGGCCGCAGGCCCAAACAGCGCAGCCGTGAAGACGACTGCGCCGGTGATGCTCATCGCGTGTACGCTGATCTGCCAGACCAGAGTGACCAGCAGCATCACGCCCAGCTGTATCAAGGTCGCCAGCGCCAGCATGGGCACCATGGTTGGCGCCTTCATCATATTAAGCGCGGCCCAGGCCAGCAAAGCGCACGTCAAAGCGAACAGAAACGGCCAAATGCGCTGCTGGCGCACTCGCATGTGGATATCGGTGATGCGGCCGCGCCGAACCAGCAGCGCGATGAACAGCGCGGGCAGCAGGCATACCAGCACGCTGTAAGTCAGCGCCCAGGTGAGCGCTTGCTGCGGCGTCTCGGCGAAATGAAAGGAAACAGGGAAGACCAGCACTCCCCAGATGACGGGTGGGCTGAATACGTTCGAGATCAGGCGAGCGAGATGCTGCGACTGCTCTGTCAAGCGAGAGTCCCTCCCTGCATTATTACGGATGCAGTGTAACACGATGTTCACGATCTCTAGATTAAAACCAGTTGAAATTACGTGGAAGAATGGGCAGCGATGAACGATCTTCTGAACAGTCAACTTACCTCCGATTGGTCGATTCCGGGATATGCGCGCGATCTGCTCTGGATCGAGACCGAGAGCGAGACCGTACAAACCGAAGGCAAACGCGGGTTGTTTACGCTGTCTGCGCCGGCAGAACGGCTCGTGCTGCGCTGGGGCGCGCCGGAAGGCCCGGCGCTGGCGGTGCTGCGCTGGCGGCCAGAGTCGCTGGATTGGGGCGGGCAGGTACGGATCGGAGGATACATCGATGCGCTGCACAGCGCCGAGGTGCACGGCCTGCCGGAACCTTTAATCGTGCTCACGGTCGGCGGGCAGCCGCTCAAAACGACCGCCAGTCCTTTTCCACGACCGCATGAGCGGGCGCGCGCGCCCATCAGTCCGCTCAGTTTCGATGAGGGGTTAGAGGGGAATATCGCCGAAAGCGTGACGACCTGGGCAGCTTTTGAGGGTAGCCCCGCCCTGCTGCTGGCGCAGGATGCGCTGGTGAGCAAGCTGCGCGTTTGGTGTTTTGGCCGGCTGGCCGATGCGACGCTGCATGAACTCCTCGCTTTGCCCCTGCTGCTGGAGGAAATGACGCTGTTCGCACCTTAGCCATTGGCTGCGGCAGCGTGGCGCTCACAGCGAGCAACGCCCGCTCAATAGCCGCCGCCGAAGGCTCGCCAGCTTCCCGCGCTGGCGAGGGCGAAATCATCGACGAGGATGAAGGTCTCGGCGCGGGCTGGCAGATAGATCGCCCGGCCGCGATCGAAGGGCTGCACGGTGGCGAGATCGCCAGCTTCAACGGCCAGCGCCCAGCCTAATGCCGCGCGCACTGACGGGTTGCTGCGCCATACGTTGCCAAAGCCGCGCACCGGCTCGACCAATCCAGGGGGTGGAAGCTCGCCTCCGCTTTCCGGATCAACGCCAGCCACCCATGTATCGATGAACAACCGGAACCGGTTGTCGTTGGTGAGCACATAAATGCTGCCCGGCGCCCCCTGAAGATAGATCATGAAGCCGCGTTCGAACGGCTGCCATGCCGCCGAAACCACGGCCGGGACGGGCGGCATGCCGACTGGGCAGCCGATCGACGCGCTGAAAGTTGGGTCGATGCCGAGCAGCGCGCCAAGCCCCCCCGGTGGTGGATACAAGCAGCTTGTCGGTGGGGGCGGCAGGGGCATTGGCGCGAACGGCGTCGGCAGAATGACCGGGGCGGCAAGAGTCACCGCAGTTGGCGTCGCGCCAAGGCGCAGATCGCGCTGAACAGCGATGGCGGTCAGCGTCGCAGTGCCATAGCGGATCTCAGGCGGCAAGATCGTCACCTGCGCAGCCAGCGCCGCCAAACCGCCGAGCGGCGGCAGGTCAGGCGATGGAGTCGGGGTTAGGGTCAGCGTCGGCGTTATCGTGTTGGTGATCGTCAGGCTGGGCGTGAACGTTGGCAACGGCGTTTCAGTCGGCGCGATCGTCTCCGTCGGCGTGGGCGTGTCTTCAGGCGTATTGCTTGGAATGAAGGTTGCGGTCGGCGTCGCGGTCTCGGTTGGCGCGGCTGTATCGGTGAAAACGATCGCTGGCGTCTCTGTGGGCGGCGGCGTCTCGCTTGGTGGAAGGGTGGGCAAAACCGCAAGCGTCGGGATCACGACGGTTGGTTCGGGGCCAGCACAGGCCGCCAGCACAGCAGCCAGCAGCAGGAAAGACAAACGCAGCATTTTTGTAACCATGGCCTTCATTATAGCCTTAATGCTTAGCGAAGGTGCTTGCAGGAAAACAAAGTATAATCACAATACATTATGTTGAGGGAGGCCACAACATGCGCATAGGCAAAATCTGCACTCGGCCGGTTCGTCGAACTCACTACACTGCCCATCGTTCCCGATAGAGAGGTTGGCATGAGCGATCCCCGCTTTAACACACTCTCGATCAAAGAACACCAGCTCGAAGCATTTTTGCAGCAGTACAAAAATGAGATCCTGCTCAATTTCGTCCACATCAGCGATACGCACCTCAGCGCCGATCCGCATTATACGCATGACGAAGCCGATTACCCGTCGCTGGCCGGCGCTAAAGCGCTCGTGCGCCAGCTCAACGCGCTGCCGTTCACGCCCGATTTCGTGGTGCACACGGGCGATGTCGTCTACGACCCAGATCGGGACGCGTACGCCGCCGCCCGCGACCTGCTGAGCCAAATCCGTCACACTGTCCATTATTTAGTCGGCAATCATGACGACCGAGCTATGCTTCAGGAAATCCTGCTCGGCGCCCCAACGATCCGCGATCGGTTTCATTACGAGTTCGAAGTCCACGGCGTGCAAGTCGTCTGCCTGGACAGCTGCGCACCGCACCCGTATGCGGGCGGGGCGCTCGGCGATGAGCAGCTGGCATGGCTGAGCGCGATCTGCACTGCCGTCGATACCCGCCCGCTGGTCGTCGCGGTGCATCACAATGCCCTGCCGATCGGGTCGGCGTTCTGGGATGAATTCATGCGCATGAGCGATGGCGAAGCCTTTCACCGCGCGCTGCTTCCGGCGCAGCAGCGGCTGCGCGGGGTCTTCTTCGGCCATGTTCACCAAGCGACGGAAACCTACCGCGACGGCATCCTCTACGCCAGCGCGCCCAGCACATGGTATCAGCTTCACTGTTGGCCGGGCCACAACGGGATTGAGCAGGATCGCGGCGCCGAACCGGGCTTTAACGTCGTCACGATCACCCGTTCGCAAACCTTCATCCGCCGGCACCGCTTTTCAGTCGAGGCGCAGGATCGCGTCTCCGCCTCGCCCGTGGGGCGAGGGATCAGCTCGACGTCCGCAAATTCGCCATGATCTCGCCGACAATCGACTGGAGCGCGGCGAGATTAGCTTCATCGGCCAGCGGCGGCAGCAGCGGGATATTGGGCCGCCGGTCGGCGCGATCGTCGGAGAAATGCAGCTCGGCGGGCAGCAGCGCATTGCAGGCATGCAGCACGCGCAGACGAGCCGCGCGATCGTCGTAAGGCGGGAACTCGGTCAGGTATTGCAGCGGCAGTTCGATGGCGGGCTGCTTCGGGTAGGCGCGCAGCGAGCAGACGAGCACGCCGCCCGGCCCCACCCAGACGTGGGCATGAAACGCAGGGTTGCTGCGCCCGCTGAAAGTGATAGTATCTGCCTGGGCCGAAGCCCAGGCGAACCACGCCCGCGCGATACGCACGTTTTCTGCCCCGTTTGGAAGCTGTTCGACGTATTTGAAGAAGTTATGCTCATTTGGCCTGGGCACCCGGCGTTTTTCCACGTCCGAGCTGGCCGGTGGCTCCGGCTCCGTCAGCGAGACCGCGCGCAGCGCTTTGATCAGTTTTTTCAGCGCCGCTTCGGGCCGCACGCGAAAATCGCTCGCTTGGCGATCGATCAAATAGATGGGCAGCGGCACATCATCAAAGCGAGCAATAAATACCGGCTTGCGCAGTTGCAAAGCGAGCAGCGTTTCGCGCTCCACCCATTCTGAAGCGCGCGCACGCTCGGTCATGATGACGATCAACGCGCCGCAGCGCTCCACCGCCTTTTCGATCTCCCGCGGCCAGCTCGATCCATCAGGGATGTCGCTGACGTCGATCCAGCAGCGATAGCCTGCCTGGCCGAGATGGTTGGCCAGATCCTCAGCGAGCTGGCGGTCTTTTGAACTATGACTGATGAACAAATACGGCTGCTCCATGACCAGTGCCTCGTGTGCTGCGCACCCGTATTGTACAGCAGAACAACCGCATACCGCGGCGGGGATCGGATCTAGGTGAGCGGCAGCCTTTATGGTACAGTTGGGTGCGTTTGCTTGCGTGCCTTTTCCCTGAACAAACGAGACTTCAATGACCCTGACGACCACTTCCGTTATCGCGCCCTATGGCGGCGCCCTGATCGACCTGTTGGTTCCAGCAGAGCAGCGCGAAGATCGCAAAGCTTATGCCAGCACGCTGCCCTCCATCCAACTATCACCGCGCGCCGTCTGCGATCTTGAGCTGCTGGCGACCGGCGCCTTTTCGCCGCTTGACCGGTTCATGGGCAGCAGTGACTACGCCCGCGTGCTCGGTGAGATGCGGCTGGCCGATGGCACCCTGTTCCCCATCCCCATCACACTTCCCGTTGAGCCGAGCGACCTGCTCCAGCTCGATCGTGACATCGCGCTGCGCGACGCAAAGAACAATCTGCTGGCGATCATGACGATCGAGGAGATTTACGGCTGGAACCGCGACGAGTTCGCGGCGGCGGTTGCCGGCACGCTCGACCTGAAACATCCCCTGGTGGCCGAACTTGGGCGCTGGGGAACGCTGAACCTCTCGGGCCGGCTGGAAGTTCTGTCGCTGCCGATCCACTACGACTTTCGCGAGCTGCGCCTGACGCCCGCGCAAACGCGCGAGCGGCTGGCGGCCTATGGCCGCGCCAACGTCGTCGCCTTCCAAACGCGCAACCCGCTGCACCGCGCCCACGAAGCGCTGACCAAGCGCGCGATCGAAGCGGTTGACGGCGTGCTGCTGCTGCACCCTGTAGTTGGCATGACGAAACCGGGTGATGTCGATCATTACACGCGCGTGCGCACCTACCGCGCGCTCGTCAATAACTACTATCCTGCCGATCGCGTGCTGCTGGCGCTGCTGCCGCTGGCGATGCGCATGGCCGGCCCGCGCGAAGCGCTCTGGCACGCCATCATTCGCCGCAATCATGGGGCGAACCACCTGATCGTGGGCCGCGATCACGCCAGCCCAGGCCTCGATTCGACCGGCAAGCCGTTCTACGGCCCCTACGACGCGCATGAGCTGGTCGAGCGATACAGCAGCGAGATCGGCGTCTCGCCGCTGATCTTTCATGAATTCGTTTATCTACCAGATGAAGATCGCTACGAGCAGTCCTCCGTGATCAGCCCGGGAACGCGCACCGCAGCGATTTCGGGCACGCAGGTGCGCGATGAATATCTTAACAAAGGTCGGCTGCTGCCCGGCTGGTTCACGCGGCCAGAAGTGGCCGAAATTCTGGCAGAAGCCTATCCGCCGCGCCATCAGCAGGGCGTATGCATCTGGTTTACGGGGCTGAGCGGGGCCGGCAAATCGACGACTGCCGAGGTGCTGGCCCTGCTGCTGCTCGAACATGGCCGGCGCAGCACCATGCTCGATGGCGACGTGGTGCGCACGCACCTCTCCAAAGGCTTAGGATTCAGCAAGGACGATCGCGACACCAACATCCGCCGCATCGGCTTCGTGGCCGCCGAGATCGTGCGCCATGGTGGGCTGGTGATCTGCGCGGCCGTCAGCCCGTACCGCGTCACGCGCGATGATGTGCGCCGTATGGTCGGCGAAGATCAGTTCGTCGAAGTGTTCGTCGATACGCCGCTGGAAGAGTGTGAGCGCCGCGACACCAAAGGCATGTACGCCAAAGCGCGGCGCGGCGAGATCAAGGATTTCACCGGCATTGACGATCCCTACGAACCGCCGCTTAACCCAGAACTCACGCTCGATACCATCCATTTCACGCCAGAGGAGAATGCGCGCCGCATCGTCGCGTTTCTGGCACAAGCCGGGTTCATCCGCATCGAGGGTGAGAACGGCGCTTGATCCTCTCGACCGCAAATGCTGCGCGCCTGATCGAACATCCCCTTTTCGGCCAGGCGCGCGGCGGCTTCAGTCGAGATGGAAGACCTCTTGCAGCGGCAGCATCATTTGGTCGGCGTGCGCGCCCTCTGGGATCTCAAAGAAGTGCGCCATGGCTTCTTGCCAGCGCTTGTTGACTTCTTTATGCGCCATGCCGGCCAGCGCCGCATCGAAACTCTCCGGCGTCTCGAAGTACCCGAACAGCAGCCCGTCGTCTCGCATGAACAGCGAGTAGTTGTGCCAGCCAGCTTCGCGCAGGGCCTCGAGCATTTCCGGCCACACCGCTTCGTGCGCGCGCTTGTAGTCCTCGATCAGATCCTGTTTCACTTTGAGCAAAAAGCCAACCCGTTTCATCGGCACA
>DAOTYT010000426.1:0-5913 GCA_034434615.1 Anaerolineae bacterium
ACCGCGACGGTGTCGCTGCTGGTGAACCGAACTGCAAAATCGTATACGATGAACCCGTTAAACAAGATGGCATTTTGTTGCTGACCCACAAGGACACAGACCTGCTGACGCTCGCAGCGGCGGTTGCTGACCTGCCGAAAGATTTCCCGCCGGTGGACGCCGCCAACCTGCTCAATATCAAGACAGACGCGCACATGGTCGATCTGCTCAACGAGAAGGCAGGGAGTGCGTCGGTGATTATCGTGCGGCTGCTGGGGCGCATAAGCAGCGTGCCCGGCTTCGGTCACCTGCTGGACCATGTACGACAGCACGAGCAGCAATTGATTGTTATCAGCGGGACGGGCAGCATGGAGCCGGATTTTACCGCCATGTCCACTGTCTCCATCGATACGATTCATACCGTCATGCGCTACTTTGAGGCGGATGGGCATCACAACCTGGGGCAGATGCTGCGCTTTTTGGCAGACCATCTGCTGCGCTACGGCTTCGGTTACGATGCGCCCATCCCACAGCCAGAACACGGCCTGTACCACCCGAACCTGCCAGTCCACGCAGACGTAACTGATTGGCAACGGCACACCGACCCGACGAAACCTACAGCAGCCGTGCTTTTCTACCGTTCCCACTGGCTGAGCGGCAACACAGCTTTTGTCGATGCTCTGCTGGAGGCTCTAGAAGCACGCGGAATGAACGCTGTGGGGGTGTTCTCTGCGTCGCTGCGCCAGCACAGCCCACACGACAATGTGAATGGTGCAAGCGTTCAGCGCTTCCCGGAGGCGCTCAAGCTGCTGGTGGATGCTGACGGCAAGCCGCTGATAGATGTGCTGATAAATACCATTTCGTTTGCCATGGGGGATGTGAACCCGGACGGCGCGACCTTGAGCACATGGTCCGCTGCCGGGCTGGAGGCTTTGAACGTCCCCGTTTTGCAGGCGATCACCAGCGGCGCGACGCGCTGGAGTTGGGAGGGTGCATCACGCGGGCTGAATCCGCTGGACACGGCGATGAACGTTGCCATGCCGGAGTTCGACGGGCGCATTATCACCGTGCCGATCTCGTTCAAAGCACCAAAGGGTGACAACGGCATTATGCACTACGCGCCGGTGACAGATCGCGTCCAACAGGTCGCGAAGCAGGCAGCGCGTTTAGCGGTGCTGCGGCGCAAGTCCAACCGCGAGAAGCGAATTGCCTTCATGCTGACCAACAGCACTGGCAAGGCACAGAGCATCGGCAACGCGGTCGGGCTGGATGCGCCTGCCTCGCTGATGCGCGTCTTCGCGGCGATGCAGCAGGCGGGCTACCACATTGAGAATCTGCCGCCTGATGGCGATACGCTCATGCAAAACCTGGTCGACCGCTGTTCCTACGACGAGATCGTGCTGACCGAGGCACAGCTTGCGAACGCCGTTGGGCGGGTTCCAGCGGAAACGTACCAGGGTTGGTTCGATGCGCTGCCGCAGAAACAGCGGAGCGGCATTACGCGGCATTGGGGCGCTGCCCCCGGTCAGGCCTACGTCCATGACAATCATATTGCGTTGGCGGGGCTGGAATACGGGAATGTTTTCGTGGGCTTGCAGCCGCCGCGCGGTTACGGCATGCACCCCGATGAAATCTACCACACACCGGATTTGCCGCCGCCACACAACTATCATGCATTGTACCGCTGGCTGCATGACGAGTGGCAGGCGGATGCAATCGTTCATATGGGCAAGCACGGCACACTCGAATGGCTGCCAGGTAAGGGCGTGGGACTCTCGGCGGAGTGTTACCCGGATACGTTCCTGGATGACCTGCCTTTGATATACCCGTTCATCCTCAATGATCCGGGCGAGGGCGCACAGGCAAAACGCCGAACACACGCCGTCATCATCGACCATCTGACACCGCCGATGACCACCGCCGATGGCTACGGCGAGTTAGCACAACTGATGCAGCTTGTGGACGAATACTATCAGGTGGAGCAGCTCGACCCGGCCAAGCTGCCATTGATTCAGCGCCAAATCTGGGAACTGATGCAGCAGATTAACCTGCAAGAAGACCTCGCGGTGATGCTGCGCCGCGATCACGGCGACCACGTCCACGAGTGGGACGAGACCACCACCGAGGACGGTACGCTCGTCACGCTGGCGGAGATGGACGGTAAAGATGTGGCTCACCTCATCGAGGATATGGATGGCTACCTGTGTGAGCTGGCAGGGGCGCAAATTCGGGATGGCCTGCACATTCTGGGGCAGATGCCCGCTGGCGACCATTTGATTGACACGCTGCAAGCGCTTACCCGTCTGCCGAATTTAGACGTGCCCTCACTGCGGGCGGGGGTTGCCGCATCCTTCGGACTGCAAATCGACGTGCTGCTGGCGGAGCAGGGCGCGCGACTGGCACAAACGCCGCCAGAACTAACACGGCTGGCAGATCGTCCGCTGATTACGAACGGCGATGAGGTCACTGCCATCGACGAACTGGCAAAACATCTGCTCATGCTGCTGGCGCGGGATGGATTCCGAGCAGACACAATTGAGGGGGCCATCCGTGAGACGTTCGGGGATACCCTTATTCACGCGGACGTAACGCGAGTGCTGGCGTTCGTCTGCGAGATACTGGTCCCTTCGCTACACGGAACGACACAGGAAATCAATAATCTGCTGCGCGCGCTGGACGGTGGCTTTATCCCAGCGGGACCGAGCGGTGCGCCGACACGCGGCATGGCGCACGTGCTTCCAACCGGACGCAACTTCTACGCGGTCGACCCCCGCACGCTGCCGAGCATCGCGGCGTGGGAGGTCGGTCAGGGGTTGGCACGGGAAGTTATGGACCGCTATCTGACAGAAACCGGTGCCTATCCCGAAAGTGTCGCCATCAGCGTGTGGGGCACATCTGCCATGCGAACCCACGGCGACGATGTGGCTGAAGTGCTGGCACTGCTGGGTGTGCGCCCGACGTGGCAGCGTGAGAACCACCGCGTCACCGGTGTAGAACTCATTCCGCTGAACGAGTTGCGGCGTCCTCGCATTGATGTGACGGTTCGCATCAGCGGCTTCTTCCGCGATGCCTTCCCGCATCTCATCAAGCTGCTGGACGACGCGGTGAATCTGGTCATCGATGCCGACGAACCACTGGAACAAAACTATGTTCGGGCGCACTATCTGGCAGATATTGCGGATCACGCGATCGACAGCGAAGCCGCCCGTTACCGTGTCTTCGGCAGCAAGCCGGGGACGTATGGCGCAGGAATTCTCTCGTTAATTGACGAGCAGAACTGGCAGGATGAACACGACTTCGCAGAAACGTATGTCAACTGGGGCGGCTACGCCTACACTGCTGAAGGTGATGGCGTGGATGCCCGCGAGCAGTTCGTCCACTGCCTGACAACAGTCGAGGTGGCGCTGCACAATCAGGACAACCGCGAACACGACATCTTCGACAGCGACGACTATCTGCAATTTCACGGCGGGATGATCGCCACCATTCGCGCCCTCTCCGGTAAGCAGCCGAAACACTACTTCGGCGACACGCAGAACCCCGCCGCACCGAAGGTGCGTGATCTGAAAGAGGAGGCTCTGCGTGTCTACCGCACGAGGGTTGTCAATCCGAAGTGGCTGGAGAGCATTCAGCGACACGGCTACAAAGGCGCGCTGGAGATGGCGGCAACGGTCGATTACCTGTTCGGCTACGATGCAACGGCAAACGTCGTCAGCGATTTCATGTACGAGCAGGTCGCGCAGAACTACGCATTGGATGCAGTGACGCAGGGCTTCTTCGAGCGCAGCAATCCCTGGGCGCTGCGGGCCATCTCCGAGCGGCTGCTAGAAGCGGCGCAGCGGGGACTGTGGGCGAAGCCGAACTCGGAAACCCTCGACCGACTGAGACAAACGCTTCTCAAGACCGATGCCATGTTGGAGGGGCGTGGCGATGCGTGAGCGATACCCGTTTTCGGCGCTGGTAGGACAGGATGACCTGAAAACCGTCCTCATCCTTAACGCCATTTACCCTGCGATTGGCGGCGTGCTGATACGCGGCGAAAAAGGCACGGCCAAAAGCACCGCCGCACGTGGATTGGCGCGGCTACTGCCGTCGATTCAGGTCATTGCAGGCGATCCATACAATCGCCCGCCGGACGCGCTAGACGACTATCCTGGCGAGGTTCCAGCAGATGTGTCAATAACCGAAATCCCTGCCCCCTTTGTTGATCTTCCTATTGGCGCAACCGAGGATCGCGTGTTGGGGTCGCTGGATTTTCAAGCGGCACTGAAAACGGGCGAGCGCGTGTTTCATCCGGGCCTGCTGGCAGCAGCCAATCGCGGTATTCTCTACATCGACGAGGTAAACTTACTCCCCGCGCATCTGGTGGATGTGCTGCTAGACGCGGCGGCGATGGGCGTGAACACGATCCAGCGCGAAGGAATAACGCTGACACATCCGGCTCAGTTCATCCTCATCGGTACGATGAATCCCGAGGAGGGCGACCTGCGCCCACAGTTAATGGATCGCTTCGGGCTGGTAGTGGATGTGACGGCTCCGCGTGACCCCGCGCTGCGAACCGAAGTCGTGCGGCGGCGGATCGCGTTTGAAAGTGATCCGGCGGCGTTTGTGGCGGCGTGGGCAAATGAAGAAACGGCTTTGAAAAAGCACATTCAGCAGGCCAAAGCGCGGCTGCCGCGCGTCACGCTGGACGATGAGATGCTCATGCTCATCAGTCGCATCTGTACCGCGTTCGACGTGGACGGACTGCGGGCAGATATCACACTGCACAAGGCCGCCCGCGCGCTGGCAGCGTGGGAACAACGGGACATAGTCACAGCGGAGGATGTACGCCGCGCTGCTGGGTGGGTGCTGCCGCACCGCCGCCGTCGCCAGCCGTTCGAGCCGCCGGAAATCGACCGAGACAAGCTGGATGATCTCATCGACCAGCCGCCAGCCGCCGAATCCGATGATTTACCAGGTGAGGACGACGCGCCGCCAGGCGGTGACAGCGATGACAGCGTGCAGACCTTTACCGCGAGTAAGCCGGAGCAGATCAAGCGGCTGCGATTGAGTGGGCGTACCCAGGGCGAACCGAGCAGCGGGCGACGGAATCCGATGCAGGGGGCAAAACGAGGACACTACACCCGCTCGCGGCAGGATGACAGCCCTGACGATCCAGCATTAGATGCCACATTGCGTGCCGCCGCACCGAATGGCACCGATTCACGGGGCAAGCCCATCGTGCATCCCGATAACCTGCGCCAGAAAGTGCGTACCAGCACCACAGACACACTGATCCTGTTCGTGGTGGATGCGTCCGGCTCAATGGCAGCGCGGGCACGAATGGAGGCCGTCAAAGGTGCGGTGCTGGCTCTGCTCACCGATGCTTACCAACAGCGTGACCAGGTAGGCGTAATCGCTTTTCGGGGAACAAATGCCGAGTTGATCCTAGCGCCGACGCGCAGCGTCGAATTGGCGGAAAAGCGGCTCCAACACTTACCTACTGGTGGACGGACGCCGCTGGCTCATGCGCTGCTGCTGGCGCATGAGACGGTGTATCGTGTGCGGCGCGATCATCCCGAACAGGCGGTTTTGCTCGTGCTGCTCAGCGACGGCAAAGCGAACGTCCCGCTCTCTAATTCCGGCGGCGATCCTTGGAAACAGACGCAGGCGGCCGCTGCTAAACTGGCAACGCTGGCAGTCCCGGCGCTGCTGCTGGATACTGAAACAGGCTATGTGCGGGTTGGTCGTGGGCGTGAACTCGCGAAAGCACTGGGGGCGGATTACATGCCGCTGGACGACCTGAGTGCGGATACACTCATTCACAAGATTCGAGCGCGACAGCATTGACAGTATGTGCCGCTTATCTTAACCTAATTACATGCTCTAAGACAGGGGTGCGCTAGAACCCGGATGTTCGGCGCGCAAGAGGGGAAGACCGGTGAAAGTCCG
>DAOTYT010000427.1:0-2327 GCA_034434615.1 Anaerolineae bacterium
GGCAATCACATCTGTGATGCTGCGTCCGCCGCCGACACCCTCGCCCCACCGGATTGACGACAATACGACGTAGGCCAGACCGGCACTAGGTATCAGCGGATACATCGCCTCACCCACACGATCCAGGCCGGGGATAGACTTGATTCCGGTCGCCGCACTCATCGTCTCCAGCGCCACGATGCCGATCGCGCCACCGAATGCGATCATTGCCATCGTGTGTAGCAGAAGTGGTTCGGCGCGATACAGCACTCTTGTCAGCGCCAGCAAGAACGACAATTCCAAGATCGCCGAAGCGAAGAACGCGATCTCAGGCGGCATGCCACGCGACACGCCGAAGTAGACGCCGGCAGCCCACGTAGAGACAAGCAGAATGGCCTTTAGCGCGTTGCTGGCGTAGTGACCCAGTTCGGCCAGCAAATCGCCCTCGCTCTCACGCCGCCACGCGACGACGGTAACGACGGCCGGCAAAAGCACCAATCCCGGCAAGAAGCCTGCACCAACGCGGGCGATGTTGATCACCGCGTCCGGGATGGTGACTACATAGATTGGCCGACCGGTGGCATCGTAGCCAATCGGTGGGCTGGTCAGCGTCACATCCAGCCCAACCAACATCACCAAGAGCGGCAGCCAAAACAGGAGAGTGATGACCGCCACCGCCCGCACTGGCGCATGATCAGACAGCATCAACAACGCCACCATCGCCACCACGACCCCGACGGTTGAAATGGGCGTGAGGACGACCATCGGCATCGGCAAGCCAATAGTCATCGCCAGTCGCGCCACGGACGCGCCCGCGAAGACGGCCGCGGCAATTATGACAATCGCGACGACGATTGGTGCGGCAACGCGGGCCGCGCTAGCAATCGCGCCGGCGATACGACGGGCTGCGGCGCTAGCCATGTCCCCCCGCGCGCCGGGATCGTCGGGGATGACTGGGATATTTGGGATATTGGGGATATCCGAATAATCCGGGATATTGTTCATCTTCGATTCTCCATGCGCCGAGATACCGCTCGGCCGATCCATGCCGACCAGACCACGATGAGAAAGACCCCCAGCAACGCGACAGCGATCCACGTCGGGTCGGCACCCTGACCGCCATATATGGCGGCCGCCGGATCTTCTACCCGTATATGCTGTTGGTGCAATTTCTGGGGTTGTTGGTGCAATTTTGGCTCCGTTGTTGGTGCAATTTCGGCCACCGCGGCTGCCAAAACCAAGATAGCCGGTGGATCGTCGTCCGTTGTTGGTGCAATTTCTGGAGCCGGCGCAGTTGTTGGTGCAATTTCGGCCCCCAGCCTGGCGGCGCCCGGGCGGAGATCGGTTGAGTCGTCGCTGCACCCAATGAGCAGAATGGCAAGGAAAAGAATGACGAGCCTATTCATCGCGGACAGCCTCCTTTTTTCGCTCGTATCGCCGCAGAAAGACGTCCACAGCTCGCCTGATTACTGCGCTACGCGAAATTCCGTAGCGCGTGGCTATGGCGTCGAGACGGACAATGGTGTCCGGAGGAACGGCTACCATGACCAGCCGCTTTTTGTTGTGTGTTCCACTTGTCATGCGATCAATTGTATATCATTCTGAACCACCCCGAGCGGGAGCCTCAGCAGGTTTTCTCAGGAAGACAATGCTTTCGCGGGCCGGCTCGCGGCCAAAAGACTTCATCTGCTGTGCGCTGTTATTGCGCAGACGCGCCACCCATGTTTGCTCATGCACAAACCCTAACTGACCGGCCAGCTCAATCAGGATTTCGTCCACGTGAACCATAACCCCGCCATGTCGGGCGTTCCCGACGACGAAGGCGCATACCGCGTTGTGCTTTAACCGCCTGCTCAGCGCCTTGAGCGTGAGCCAAAGGTCCTGGAAGTAGCCCTGCAGCATCGCCGGCACGCGAGGGTCGGTATCGTCTGGCAGGGCAGCCAGCGCCCCCAGGAGCAGGGCTGGGGGCTGATAGCCATCTGTCGGCAGTTGGGGCGATTTCGCTTCGATGTTGGAGCGCAGAGAGCGGCGGCGAATTTCCCTGATCTGCTCATCATCCAGGCCCAGCGAGAGCAGCTCGATGTGAAAGACGCGCGAGTAGTCGTGGCGGTTCGGGTAAGGCGGTGATGTAATGACCAGATCAAAGTTGCTGCGGACGCGCTGCAGCCGGCGCGCATCGTCCAGGAATACTTTTGCGCGCGACTTTTTATTAGGCTCGATGTCCTCGATTTGCAAACGAATTTGCTTCTCGAACCAACGAGCAATCAAGCGGCTTTGGTCCGCTTTCTCCACCCAACGAAACCAACCGCCGTCGGGCACGGCTCGGCTGACCCGTTGCTGAACCCGTA
>DAOTYT010000428.1:0-10469 GCA_034434615.1 Anaerolineae bacterium
TGGCGTGGCCACCATCGTTGGAGAGACAACCTTCGGCAAAGGCACAGTACAAACCTGGAGCGCATTGGTCAACGGTGGCGGCATCCGTCTGACGATCGCGCGTTGGTTGACGCCAGGCGGCCGCTGGATCCATGAAGCTGGGGTTGAGCCAGACATCGTGGTCGAATGGACGCCGCTCAGTTATGATGATCCAGACGACCCGCAGCTCGATGCTGCAGTTGAGTTTTTACTGAGCCTGCAGCCTGTGAAAGTACTTTCTACGCCTTGAAACTTCCGCATTTATCGGTACGATAGCCGCGGCGGCTGCGAGAAAGGGTTTAATTCTCGCAGCCGCCATGCTATACTGCGCATCCGTCACGGGTCGGCATATGAGGAGCGCTGCGCATGGACCGCGCTTTGCAAATTGTTTCCATCATCGTCTCCATACTTTTGGTCATTGTCATTTTGCTGCAAGTGAAGGGCAGTGGATTAGGCAACCTGCTCGGAGGTGGTGAGGGAGGCGGCATCACCCGGACGCGGCGCGGCCTCGAGCGCACACTGTTTCAGGTGACTGTAGGGTTGGCCGTCGTTTTTCTCATGGTGTCGATCCTCTCTGTTTTCTATTCGAGCTGATCCCTTTGATCATTTAGCATGATCCTGTTTAAAAAATATTGGTGTTCTGCCGGCGCAGAGTGCCTGACTTTGTCTTTCAATGAGGGATAGCCTGATGCTGCGTGGATTTCGCTGGCAGATCATCGCGCTGCTGCTGGCGGCGAGTACTTTTGCCCTCAGCCTATGGCTGCGCGGCACAGGCGAGGCCGAGACGGCGCCAACATCGATGCCCGGGCAGCTCACCCCTGATGACGTTTCCGCTGCTGTGTCTCAGGGAGCGACTAATGATGGCATCGTCGAATTGCCAGTAGCCACGAATGCGCTGCTGGCGATCGACGTGCCGGCTAATCAGCCGCTGCTGGGAACTGATCCGAATGAACTGGCAGTGTTTCGCGAAGCGCTCATCGGACGGGTGCAGCGCCTGAACCCTGTGCTGGCAGGGCTAAACCCTGTAGATCGCGATATCACGTCGCTTATTTTTGAAGGATTGGCGCGCACCAACGCTTATGGCGAACCGGTGCCGGCGCTGGCTGAACGCTGGATCATTTCGTCCGACAGTCTCGAGTACATCGTTTTCTTGCGTGATGATGTCCTTTGGCATGATGGCACGCCGTTCACCGCCGCTGACGTGATCTACACCATGTCGATCCTGCGCTCCCCGGATTTCACTGGTCCGGAAGACTTAGGGGCGTTCTGGCGCACGGTTGAAACAGTCCAGTTATCAGAGAATGCTGTTCGTTTCCGGCTCACACAGCCCTTAGGCACCTTTTTAGACAAACTGCGCATCGGCATCTTGCCTGAACACGCGCTGCGCGGGACGACCGCTGCGCAGCTCGATCGACATCCTTTCAACTTGTCTCCGATCGGGACTGGTCCTTATCAATTTGAAAGCATCGGCATGCAAGGCGGCCAGATCCGGCAGGTCAATCTGCGCCCAGCCCCGGTCTATCGCCAGCGCCCCGAAGGACAGGCAGCCTCGTATGGTATCGACCGTTTCACCTTCGAAATCTACGACACCTTTGATGCAGCTTTGCAGGCGCTTCAGCGAGGCGAAGCGAGCGCGCTGGCTGCTCGCTCGCCGGCCGAACGGCGCCCACTGTTTATGGCCGCTATCAACAGCGATCTCGAGCTGCACAACGCGCTTGAAGCAACGCTCGGCGTCCTCATTTTCAACTGGCAAAACCCGCGAACACCTTATTTTCGCGATCAGCGGGTGCGCGTAGCGCTTGAAACCGGCTTGGATCGCACGGCGATCATCGAGCGCACGCTCGCCAATTTGGCGTTGGCTGCTGATAGTCCGATCCTGCCGGGTTCATGGGCCTATCAGCCTAACTTGCCGTGGTCTGATTACGACCCGGCGCAGGCACGTTTGCTGCTGGAGCAGGCCCTGGAGCGGCTGGGCACCCTTTCCAATGATGACCAGCAGGTCGCCAGCGAGGACGAGGCTGATCAAGAGATCGCTACCCCGGTGCCAACCCCGAGCACTTATTTCCAATTTACGATTCTCACCCCTGACGATCCTGCGCTTGTCAGCCTCGCGCAGGAAGTCGCGGCTCAGTGGTCGCAGATCAATCTCACCGTGACAGTTGCCGCCGCCGACCCGGCCACCTATCGCGCGCGGTTGGAAAGCGGCCAGTTCGATGTCGCCCTCGTCGAATACTCATTAGGCGGAAGTTCAGATCCCGATGTGTATTCTTTCTGGCATCAGGGCCAGTACCCCGATGGCCTCAATTACGGAGGGGCAGATGATCGCCGCGTGAGTGAACTGCTCGAGCGTTCGCGCCGCGATCCCTATGGCATTAACCGCGTCGCCGATTATCGCGAATTCCAGCGCATCTTTGCAGAGCGCGCGATCGCCCTGCCGATGTATTACCCGCTGTTCACTTACAGCACGCAGCCTTATGTTGAGGGCGTGCAGCTCGGTTTCATTGGCTCGCCCAGCGATCGCTTTCGCAATATTGGCGATTGGCACTTCGCCGGTTCTTAAAGTGCGTTTTCTCGCTCGAGGATTTGCCGCAGCAGGTCTTTGCGAGCGCTTCCGCCCAGCGTCTCCAATTTGCGGACGGACAGGGGGTCGATAACCTCGCGCAGCAGCCGAATCTCTTCCGGTGAGGGCGGCGGGGTTTGTTCTAAGTGCAGCGCAATTTCAAGGGGAAAGCCGGTCTTCTTGATGACCTGTTCAACGGTGACCTGCGGGTGAATCCTCATCAGGCGCATGCGTCCGTTAGCCCAGTCAAACTCACCAAGATCGCTGATCAGATAGCGCGGGCCGCTGCCAGCGCGTCTTTCAGGCAGATGGCCCACCCCGCTCACGAAGTCCAGCTTCGAGACGAATGTGATCTTAGAATGGCGCGGGACATAGAGGTAAATCTGGTCAGAATGCGGCGTGACATCTGGTATGCCGCCGCTGCCAGGCAGCCGCAGGCGCGGCTGACGATAGTCTGCTCCAAAGGCGATGTTGTTGAAATTGCCGGTTTGATCGACCTGCGCAGGACGGAAAAACTCTTTCGGATTGAATTTGGGAAGCAGATCCGCGGCGGCGGTCACGAAGCCGACGTTCATCAATGCTTTGCCAAGCCACAATTCCTCGATGCGTCCAACACCAAGCGGGGCCCAGTCGCGGCAGATGCTCTGGCCAATCGCAGAGGCAAACCGCACATTAGGGGCATGCGTCATCTGCGCGAGGATGAACCCCGCCATGACCAGCGGCGTATTGATGCCCTGTGCCAGCACCTCACCATCGACGACCTGCCGGGCGATGCAGACGCTGATCAGCTCATCAATGGTATAGTCGTTCGTCTCAGTAGTCGCCACGTTCGCCCGCCATTCGAACCAGCAGCGGTTGGAAGACGCCCACGATAGAGACCAGATCGCTTTGCGCGGCCATAATCGTCTCGATGGGCTTATAGGCTTGCGGGGCCTCGTCTAACCCTCCGCCGAGCAGCGTGACACCGCGCTCTTTCAGATAACGATCGCGCTCAGTCTTCGTCACCGTCGATAAGGCCGCTTTACGGCTAAGGACGCGACCAGCGCCATGCGCGGCAGAGTTCAGTGATTTGGGATTGCCCAGCCCGCGGACGAGATAGCCTGGATCGGCCATCGAACCCGGAATAATGCCGAGTACGCCCTTGCCCGCCGGGGTTGCGCCTTTTCTGTGGATGATCACGTCGCGTTCACGTCCCGTGAAACCCGGAAGAGGGGGCAGTCTTTCTTTCCACGCAAAATTGTGATGATTTTCGACGACAGCGATCGGTTTTAAGCCGACGGCCCGCGCTACCCGCTGGTGGATCACTTCGTGGTTGGCCGCGGCAAAGCGACCAGCCAGCTCCATCGACAGCCAGTATTCCTGTCCTTCGGTGCTGTCGAGCGTCAGCCATGCCAGATGGCGCACGGCTTTATCGAGCGCGGGATGCAAACTCATCGCGAGCTGTGAATAGTGATTGGCGATTTTGAAACCCACAGCGCGTGAGCCGCTGTGGGACAGCAGCGCAAGATACTGCCCGGCCTCCAGACCGAGTTGTTCATCTGGTTTTTCCAGCGTCAGGCGGCCCCACTCAACGAAGTGATTGCCTGAACCGCTCGTGCCGAGTTGTTCGAACGCCGTTTCATGCAGCGCGCGCAGCAGGCGCGTCGCTGACCAGTCTTCACTATCCAACACTGGATGCTCGACCTGCTGCGCGCGCGGCCAACTAGCGCCTGCGCCGAAACGTGTTTGCTCCAGGAGCGCCTTTTTGAACTGGCCGCTTTTTTGTCCCAACAGGTTAGGATGGGCCTCGAAAATGGAAAGGCGCATACGGCAAGCGATATCGACGCCGACCGCATAAGGGATAACCGCGCCGACAGTCGCGAGCACGCCGCCAATCGGCAGGCCGTAGCCGATATGCGCGTCGGGCATGAGAGCGCCAGCGACGCTGATCGGGAGCAGCATTGCGTTATCCATCTGCCGCCGCGTTTCTGGGTCGATCAGCGCTTCGCCCCACACGGAATAGGGCAGAGGTGTTTCACGAAGGGCTGCTGCCTTTAGCTTTACCAATGTTGCCTCAGACTGTCCATGCTACAATCTTGAGAGAATCATAGCAGGTTCATTCAAATCCGGGAGTCTCAAATGTCGATCCAGTCGCAGCTTAAGCAGACGGATATTTTTTATGAGATGACCACAGCCCAGCTTGAACTGATCGCGTCGATTTGCAGCGAGCGAACCTACCAAGCCGGAGATATCATCTTTGAAGAAAACTCGGTGGGCGACGAACTCTACATCATCCTTAGGGGCGAGGTGGAGATTCAGGTAAACCCGGCGCTGGTGGGCAAAGCCCAGGATCACGGCGCACAGACGATCGCGACGCTCCGTCGTGGGCAGTCTTTTGGCGAAGTCGCTTTGGTTGATGAAGGCGTTCGGTCGGCGCGGGCGCGATGTTCACAAGACGATAGCCACTTGATCGTAATCCCGCGCGATAAACTCATGCTGCTGTGCGACACTTATCCGCAGCTCGGCTATCGCTTAATGCGTAATCTCGCCGCCGATTTAGCGATGAAAATGCGCAATACCGACTTGCAGATGCGCGAATATTTAACGCTGATTCGCAAGCGCGACTGAAGGCGAAGCGCTGGCAATTCTGTGGATAGAGCTTCTCAATATCTCATTAAGGCGCTGGGCAAGCGCCTGTTTGTTCTTACGCGGGCTTAAGCAAAGCACCATGTCGGAGACCATCATTTTCTATGTCATCGTTGGCCTTGTCGGGTTGTTGATCGGCCTCTCCAAGGGGGGCATGGGGGCTGTGCTCATCGTGTTGACGACGCCGCTCCTCAGCTTGGTGATGACGGTTCCGCAAGCCATCAGTCTTGCGCTGCCGCTGCTGCTGTTTGCCGATGGCTTCGCGCTTTGGGTCTACTGGCGACAGTGGGATGATCACTATATTCGACTGTTGATGCCAGCGGCAGTTCTCGGCGTGATCGTGGGTACGATCCTGCTCGCCACGCTGCCAGAACTCGTTTTGCGGCGCATTTTGGGTGGTTTCACGCTGCTTTTCGTTGGTTATCGCGTCTTTTCGTACCGACTGTTGGCCTGGAATTACCAGTCGCGCAACTGGCATGGGTACGTCGCCGGCGCGGCATCGGGGTTGGGTTCAGCACTGGCTAATACCGGAGCGCCGCCGTTTACCGCCTACATGCTGCTTCAGCGCGTCACGCCCCTAGTATTCGCCGGCACAACAACGCTGTTCTTCGCCGCTGTCAACCTGCTGAAACTGCCCGGTCTCGTCCTGGCTGGCCTGTTCGATGTGCGCAATCTTTTGGAAACCCTGTGGGTGCTGCCACTCGTTCCGCTGGGCGTCTGGCTCGGTCGCAAGGTCATTCAACGGATCGATCAACGAGCGTTTGAGACGCTGCTGCTCATTCTGCTGCTGCTGGCTGGGCTGGTCTTGATCTTGACAGTGCCACAGCCCAATTAGCAGGCCAGCCGCCGACTATCGAGCGGCTGGTCTATTCTGGAGGGTAAGTTTGGCTAAACGTCGAGGTTGCGCACGTTTTTCGCATGGGTTTGGATGAACCGCCGCCGCGGCGGAACGCTGCTCCCCATCAGCATGTCGAACACACGATCGGCTTCAGCCGCATCTTCGATTGTGACCTGTAATAACGTGCGCCGCTCTGGGTCCATCGTCGTCTCCCAAAGCTGATCTGGGTTCATCTCGCCTAAGCCTTTGTAGCGGCTCACTTTGACCTTGTCTGGGTCTTTATAACGCTGAAGCGCCCGATTCAGGATCTCAGCTTCCGATAAGCCGGCTTCATTGTAGATGTATTCATGATCTTTGCCGTTTTGCAGCCGGAAGATCGGCGGCTGGGCGATGTAGAGATGTCCCTCTTGGATCAAGGGCTGCATTTGCCGGAAGAAGAAAGTGAGCAGCAGCGTACGAATATGGCTGCCGTCAACATCGGCATCCGTCATGATGATCACGCGGCCATAGCGCAGATTTGCCAGCGTAAAGTCTTCGCCAATGCCAGTGCCGAGTGCGCTAATCAAAGCTTTGATCTCGTTGTTATCGAGCATTTTATCCAGCCGCGCGCGCTCAGTGTTGAGGATTTTGCCTCGAAGCGGCAGGATCGCTTGAAAATGCCGATCGCGGCCCTGCTTGGCAGAACCGCCGGCCGAGTCGCCCTCAACAATGTAAATCTCGGCGTTTTCGCCATGCTGCGAGCAATCGGCCAATTTGCCGGGCAAAGTGCTGCTTTCCAACAGGCTGGGGCCGCTGCGAACGAGATCGCGGGCTTTACGTGCGGCTTCGCGAGCGCGCATGCTGACCATGCATTTTTCGACGATGCGGCGCGCCTCACGTGGGTTAAGTTCGAGAAACTCGTTGAACGTCTCAGTGACGACCTGCGAAACCGCCCCTTGAATTTCAGGATTGATCAGTTTGACTTTGGTCTGGCTCTCGAAAGAGGGATGTGGATGCTTGATGCTGACGATCGCCGTGATCCCCTCAAGGGTATCGCTGCCGGAGAAATTGCTGTCCTTTTCCTTCAGCAAGCCGGCTTTACGCGCATAGCGGTTTATGACGCCCGTGATCGCCGACCGCATGCCGGTCAAGTGGGTGCCGCCGTCAGGCGTATTGATCGTATTGGCGAATGCTAGTTCCGTGACGTTGGCCGAGTCGGTATACTGAAAGGCGACCTCAATGCCGACCGTGAAAGGCGATTTTCCTTCGGGTGAGATCTCGATTTCTCGATCGGCATAGACCACAGGGTGCAGGGCGTTACGATTGCTGTTGAGATAGCGCACAAACGACCGCAGGCCGCCTTCAAAATAGAACGTTGTCTCTTTGGGCAGCGGGTGAACACGTTCATCGCGCAGGGTGATGCTGACTTTGCGCGTGACGAATGCCATCTCGCGGAAACGATGCGCCAGGGTGCTGTAGCTGAAATCGTTGCGCTCCAGCACGGTGAAATCTGGCTTGAAGGTGATGACCGTCCCAGTCGTTTCCCCAGGTTCTAATTTGCGTACTGCTTCGACGGGGGAGGTAGGGATGCCGGCCCGATACGTCTGCTGCCACAGATGCCCGTCACGATAGACCTGCGCTGTCAAGAATTCAGACAGCGCGTTAACGGCCGCCGCGCCAACGCCATGCAGACCACCGCTGACTTTGTAAGCGCTGTTATCGAACTTTCCACCTGCGCCAACTTTCGTCAGCACCAGCTCAAGCGTTGAGATGTTCTCTTTCTTGTGCAGCCCCACCGGAATGCCGACGCCATTATCGGCGATAGAGACGACGTTATCATCATACAGGGTGACGGTGATGTGATCGCAGCGCCCAGCAAGGGCCTCATCGATTGCGTTGTCGACGATTTCATAGATCAAATGGTGCATGGCACGCGCATCAGTGCCGCCGACATACATGCCGGGTCGTAGGCGAATATGCTCCATCGGGTTGAGGAGCTGAATATTCTCCTCTGTATAGGATGCCGCGCCGATCTTATCTGCCATCAAATCTCCTTACGCCACACGCAGCAGCGAGCAAGCCGTCGTGCCAATTTAGAGTCTATGCGACACCTTATTATACCTTTACCCTAACCCAAATACAATGCAAATACTCGCACACTTGTTCGTGTTTTCGTGTCCGTTTCCGCTTGACAGTCTTTCACCAACAGCTATAGAATGAGGTCAAACGGCCCCTGTAGTTCAACGGATAGAATAGAGACCTTCTAAGTCTAAGGTTACAGGTTCGAATCCTGTCAGGGGCACAGAAAGAGGGCGACAGATGGTGAAAGCTGCCGCCCGTTTCATTAGGAGAAATTGTCGCTTGCTAACACACGGTTAGCACTTACGGTTGACCCCTCAACCGCCTCCGATGCGTGGGACTGCGGCTGTCCCGCTCCGGGCCGGGCCGCTCATCATGACGAAGCTCGACAGCTTTTTCGCGGCGTAGGGGCTGCTGCAATGCAGGCAGACGGCTTTTGGGGAGTGATAAGCTGTATGGAGACTATGAGCTTGACTGCCCTTCAAGCTTGAGTTCTCTATCCACGTTATTTAACACTTCCTGTCACTCTCTTTACTAAAGATTCAACCCATAACCCACAGCGACACAAACGACGGTTATCAACCCATAACCCATTTCTTGAAAACCGATGATTTTTGCCTCGCGTGGCTGGCGATGTACCGACAGCCCTACCCACGCCCGCCCCATCAGAACGACGAAGGCCGCGATAGTCATGTATGGCAACACACGCAGTACCCCCAGCACGATTATCCCCGCTAGCGCCACCCCATGCGCCACCCACACCGGCATTGGTGAAATCGCCTTGCCATGCTCCAGCTTCAGCCGTGCCCGCACATACAGGATTGATGTCACTGCACGTATGGCCAGCACCCCCCATAAAGGCAGAGCCGCCATCAGCGTCCAACCACCCAGTACCGCAATCGCCGGTGCAATCATCGCCAGTGCTGCTGCGCCCGATATCTCCGGGATAAGCTGACGGCTCTGATTGCGGGCATCGTAGTAGAGCTGCGCTGCGGCGAAAGGAATGGCGAGTATGATCGGTAGCAAAAAGTCAGCAGGCGCGCTGGCGAGCAGTACCAGCATCGGGATGAGGGCGAGTAAACCATAGCCGAAGGCGAAACGTTCCGCCCATACAGTGCGCGGCGGACGCCGCCCCTTAAGACGATCCTTAACGGCAATCTTAAGGGGCTGATGGAGAAGGAATACCCCCAGCGCCGCCAGCGACAGCAGTGCCCCCGCCCATGACGCCGCCACCAGTAGCCCCAGCAGGATGGGCTCCAGCAGGAAACCCCAGCCGCCATGTTCGGAGGGAAGCGCCACCGATTTGATGAGCAGGTTTCTGTTACGCGTGACGTGAGTGCTAATCACGTCCGACATATTCAAGTTTCAGCGTCTTGATCTTCATCATGACGAACGTCTTGATAACGGCCAAGCTGATGAGGAAAGCCTTCATAAAGGCGCTCTCCACCATATAGATTGCGGCCAGTCCCAGCATGATCCATGCCAATAGCAGCGCACTCAGCTTGACGCGCAATGGCAACCCGCGTCCCTCCCGCAGGTTGTGGTAGTTTTCGCCGATCAGTCGGCTGTTCATTAGACGCCTGTAAAGACGTTCTGAACTGCGTCCATAGCAGACGGCCGCTAGCACAACAAAGGGCGTGGTTGGTATGACGGGTAGCAACGTAGCAATCACCGCCAGGATAACCGAAACGGTGCCGCCGATCAGTAGGGCTATCCGCACTGACGGACGCAGCGTCTGGATGTGAACCTCACTGTTAAAAGGTTGCTCAACATTCATTGAGTGTTCTCCTTAATCTAAGCTTCTAAACTGGCGTCTCTGTTTCAGAGAGTGTCTCAATCAAGGTGCTGTCAAAAATATCCTGCTGGCTCGCAAACAGGCGTGCATAGATGCCGCCCTGAGACATTAATTCAGCATGACGGCCCTGTTCGACGATCTGCCCTTGATCCAGGACAAAGATCACGTCGGCATTTCTCACGTTCGATAAGCGATGCGTAATAACCAGTGTAGTGCGGTTGGAAGCCAATGTTTGCAGGATACCCTGAATACGTGTTTCACTTTCGGCATCCAGATTTGATGTGGCTTCGTCTAGCACCAGCACCGGCGCATTTTTTAAGAAAGCACGGGCAATAGCAACGCGCTGGCGCTGCCCACCGCTTAAACGCGCTCCATTTTCGCCGATAACCGTTGCATAGCCGTCGGGAAGGGTCATGATGAAATCGTGCAAATCTGCCGCCTTTGCCGCTGCCACGATAGCATCGTCGCTCGCAGTCGGGCATCCCAATGCGATGTTGTCACGAATACTTAGGTTAAAGAGATAGGTCTGCTGTGAGACAACAGCGACTTGATCACGCAGATAGTCCAGCGGTAAG
>DAOTYT010000429.1:0-1723 GCA_034434615.1 Anaerolineae bacterium
TTCGAAGCCCGGCCTTTTGAAGAACGCTTCACAACTACCCGCGATCAGCGTGGCGACTTGATCGACCCCCCTGTTGATCCGGCCTCGCTCAATCTCAATATGATCACGATGCCAGTGGGCGATATGCTCGTCTTCAAATTGACGGTTGAGAACTACAGCGAAGTGCCGATCCGAACGGCGGGTTCTCCGCCGGGTACAGTTTTTCATTGGGAGCAGCGCGCCGCTACGCTCGGCGAATTTGATCAGTCCGGCGCGTGGCGAGTGGGCATTGACTGCGACACTGCGGCCAGCGATTACCCGTGGCGCTGGGCGATCGGCGATGCCAGCACACTGGTAGAACAAATCGATCCCAACACCGGCGATGTGCACTATTACCTGCCTGCAGGCGCGCGCAGTATAGTGTGGGGTGCGGTGCGCATGACGGCCATCGAAGCGCGCAACCCACAAAATTGCTGGGCGGGTCTCATTCATGAAGATGTTGAGATCGCGCTGCGCAACCGCAATGTGGGGCCGCGGCGCATCCTGCTGGTCGACTTAGACTCCGCAGAAATTGGGCCGTCCGTCTCACCAGCTGATGAGGGTCGCTGATGCGCATCCTTCATTATTGTGTTGTCTAAACGCTTGTACCATAAAGTTGAGTCTGGCGCGGCATACTCCCCCGGCTTAAGGCCGTTTCGCATGGAGATAGGGCGGTTCGCGTGAAGCCAAGATACAGCTTTTCCCGGTTTGGTGTCCTTTTGATTTTATGCATGGTGCTGGTGCTGGCTGGGTGCCGGCGCGCGCAGGGCAATATCGGCCCGACACTTCAGCCGACTTTGACGCCGACCCCACGCTCGACGCCGCTGCCGGCGATCGCGCCAACGGTCGCCCCGGGAAGCCGTGAGAACCCATTGCGAATGTTGATCCAGCGGCCGCAGGGCGCCTTAACGCAGGGAGCGCTTAACCGGGCTGTAAGCCAGCTCCAAGATGCCCTGCTCGAGGCGACAGACCTCACAGTTGAAGTGCAGCTCGTCGATGTGAGCGCTGATCTGATCGCCGCTCTGTGCAGTGCGCCGGTGGGCGCGCCGACCGTGGTCTGGGTCGGTGGGTTGGGGTACGCGGTCGCCGCAGCGCAAAACTGCGGCACGCCGGTCTTACAGGGGAGGCGCGGCCGTGGAACCAGCGCTCGGTCTGGCGAAGAGATTCAGATCATCGTCCAGCGAGACAGCGATATTCGCGCGGTTGCTGATCTGGAAAATGCGACCTTTTGCCGCCTCAATCACCGCGATGTTCAAACCTGGATGATGCCGGCGTTGATCATGCAGGCCAACGGCTTCAGTGCCGACAGCCTCGGCGCGCTCGTCGATCAACCTGACATTGATGCGCTCATCGAAGCGGTCGTTCAAGGCGAGTGCGACGCGGCCGGGGTAAGCGCCTCAGACTTTGAGCAGTTCGCCAGTGCCGATGCGCGCCGCTCCATTCGCGCTCTAAGCCAGACTGCTGTGCTGCCGCTGCCCCTACTGATGTATCCAACCGGTTTGCCCCTACCCGTGCAGCAGGCGTTAGAATCCGGCGTTATGGCGGTGATGGCTGCCGATGCAGCGCCGCTGCGGGCGCTGCTTGGCATTGACTCGGTCGCTCGCGTTGAGACAACCTCCCTCGAAACCTTCGCGGCTTTTCTGCGGCGAACCGGGCTTGACCTTGCGCAGTTTGGGGCTTGATGCTCGACCTGGCGGTTATCATC
>DAOTYT010000430.1:0-1685 GCA_034434615.1 Anaerolineae bacterium
CGGCTGGTCAAACAGCGCGTACCGAAGTGTCCCACCTGCGGAACCACAGTCATGCAGGAAAAGAAAGGTGTCGAATCGCCTGCGTCGGAAAGCTGGCTGAAGTCGGGTAAACGGACCTGTTCGATCTGCCAGACCCCGCTGTGGCAGGAAGCCCGCGACAGGGGTTCGCAGCCCAAACCCGGACGGAAATACCCGACGAAGAACCCGCGCTACCGGATTGATGAGTACCTCAAGCGCGTCTACCCGGATCGCATCTACCTGCTCATCTGGGATGAAGTGCATGAGTGCGCGCATGGTGACACCGGCAACGGTGAAGCCTTCAACCGCATCGCAGGACTGGCGCAGAAGGTGCTGGCGATGACGGGTACACCGTTCAACGGCAGATCGTCGTCGATCTTCAACCTGGAATACGCGCTCAATCCCCGTACCCGCCAGCGCTACAACTGGGGCGGCGCACCCCGTCTCAGCCGTAAGATACACGGCGAACGCGGGTTTCAGACCATTGTGGCGGATGACAGCAAGCAGCGGGGTCGCGCTGAATCGCGCTGGGTGGCCGATATGGGCGTGCGCGAGCAGGTGGTCGAAGAACGCCCGTCGTATGACAAAGAGACGGGGGCATTCACCGGGACTTCCACCTACGAAAAACCCTATGAGGAAGCGCCCGGCATTTCACCGCTGCTGGTGGCGGAAGTGCTGGATCATGCGATCTTCTTCAGTTTGGGCGATCTGGGGAAGGCACTGCCGCAGTATGAAGAGATTGCACTCCCCGTCGAGATGGATGCCGACTGCTACGAGCAGTATGATCGCACCCGCCAGCAGTTGAAAGACTACCTGATCGCGCGGCGCTGGGAAGGGGATACGACGTTTCGCGGCGCATACCTGCAATGGGCGATGGGCTGGGTGAACGCGGCACACCGTCCGCATGAGGTCATCCACAATCTCAAACACCCAATCACGGGCGAGAAGCTGCCGCACACCGTCACCAGCATCCCGTCTTACGGCGAAGACCGCGTGTATGCCAAAGAGCAGGCGCTCATTGACCTGGTACGTTCCGAATTAGAACAGAACCGTCCCTGCGTCATCTACATCCGCCAGACGAGTACCCGCGACATCCAGCCGCGTATCGAGACACTCATCCGCCAACACGTTCCGCTTGCCCGAACCTTCATACTGAAGAACACGGTCGAAGCCGAACGGCGTGAAGCCGTCATCGAGGCGGAAGTGGCGAAGGGAACGAACGTCGTCATCTCCAACCCTGAGTTAGTCAAGACCGGGCTGGATCTCGTCTTTGCGCCGACGCTCATCTTCTACGAAATCACTTTCAATTTGGGGACGATGATGCAGGCAGCCGGACGGTCTTACCGCCTCAATCAGACGCACACCCACTGCAAAACGTATTACCTGTTCTGCGAAGGCACGATGGAGCAGACAGCGGTGCAGCTCATGAGCCGCAAACAGCGTGCCGCCAAACTGCTGACGGGGGACATCGGGTTGACCGGACTGGACGCGCTGACCGAAGGCGAGGGTGGTTTTGAGGAGGCTTTACTTGAAGCCATCGGGCGCGACGAGGCGCTGCTTGACCCCTCCGAACTGTTCAGGAAATCCGAAGCGCAGGGCGAGATTGACAGTGAGGATGCCGCCTACTGGAATGTCGAACTGCCCGAACCGGGTGCTGAACCGCTGGC
>DAOTYT010000431.1:0-2142 GCA_034434615.1 Anaerolineae bacterium
CGCCCGATCGCCCACGAAGCCGACGAGAGCGGCCACCTGCCGCAGGCCGTCATCCAGACGGGCTGGGCGCTTGGGTTAGTCGCCACTGCGATGCCCGAAGCGTTCGGTGGCCTCGGCGAGATGAGCGCGCTCACCGGTGTGCTGGCTGCCGAGGAACTGGCCTTTGGCGATCTATCGGCGGCGCTGGCTGTGCTGGCGCCGGCGCTGTTCGCTTACCCAGTCGCGCTGTACGGCACCGATGAGCAGCGCGACAACTGGCTGCCGATATTCCTTAGCGACCGCTACGCCCCCGCCACCGCCGCCCTGCTGGAACCCGGCATCAGTTTCGACCCAGACGATTTACAGACGACGGCCACCCACGAAGGCGATCGCGTCCGCCTGAACGGTGTGAAAGCCTGCGTGCCGCTGGCGACCGAGGCGCCGGTCATGCTCGTCTACGCTCGCAACAGCGAAAATGGCACTGCCGATGCCTATCTCGTCCAGCGCCAGGCCGACGGCATCGAGATCGTCGGCGAAGAGAAGCTGATGGGCATCCGCGCGCTGCCCACCTACCGCGTGCGCTTCAACAATGTGCGCGTCGACCAGCCGTGCCGCTTAGGCGGCGCTGGCGGCTGCGACTACCCGGCGCTCATCAACCGCATGCGGGTGGCGCTGGCGGCGCTGGCCGTTGGCGTGGCGCGGGCCGCATCGGAGTATGCGCGCCAGTACGCCAAAGAACGCATCCAGTTTGGCGTGCCGATCGCCACCAAACAGGCTATCGCCTTCATGCTGGCCGAGATGGCGATCGAGGTCGATGCGGCGCGGCTCATGACGTGGGAAGCTGCGTGGAAGATCGATCGCGGCGAGGATGCCACGCGCGAGGCGTACCTCGCGCGCCAATATGCCGAGAACGCCGTCCTCTTCGTCACCGATTCTGGCGTACAAACGCTCGGCGGCTATGGCTTCATCCGCGAATTCCCGGCCGAACGCTGGCTGCGCAATGGGCGCGGCTTCATCGCTTTCGACGGGCTGGCGATCGTTTGAGCGCGCATCGGCGCTGCGCCAACCCGGTCGCGCCCTTACCCCTAACGCAAGTGCGAAGTTTTTACAGGAGAGACCCCAAATGGCGATCAATTTCGAGATACCGGAGAACGTTCGGCAGGCAGCCGAGATGGCGCGCATGGCCGCCGAGTTCACGATGCGGCCGATCTCGCGCGAGATGGACGAAAATGAACACGCAAGGCCGACGCCGTTCATCGAGCAGCTCTGGCCGTTCATGCGCGATATGCAGAAACGCACGCTGGAGAAGCTCGAAGCGGCCGATGGCAACGGGGCCGCCAAACGATCTGGCCCCAGCGTGACGACCCTGCGCCTGATGCTGATGATCGAGCAGCTTTCGTGGGGCGATGCTGGCATCTATCTGTGCCTGCCCGGCGGGGCGCTTGGCGGCGCCGCCATCGAAGCGGTGGGCACGCGCGAGCAGAAGCTGCGCTTCCTCCGTCGTTTCGCCGAGGGCGAAGTGCCGGCATGGGGAGCCATGGCGATGACCGAGCCGGGCGCCGGCTCCGATACCTCGGCCATCAGCACGACGGCCGTGCTCGATCGAGAGACGAACGAATGGGTGCTCAACGGCGAGAAGATCTTTTGCACTAACGGCAAGCTGGCGCTTGAGGAGTCGAACGGGCTGGTGGTCGTCTGGGCCTCGATCGACCGTTCGGCCGGGCGCGCCGGCATGCGTCCCTTTGTGGTCGAGGCTGGGACGCCGGGCGTCAAGGTGACAAAAGTCGAGATCAAGCATGGCATTCGCGCCAGCGATACCGCCTCGATCGTGCTTGAGAACGCGCGCATCCCATTCGATAACATCCTCGGCAGCCCGGTGGTCGAAGGCGCGGCGCAGGAGGGCAGCGCCGGCTTCAAAGGCGCGATGGCGACCTTCGATGCGACGCGGCCGCTGGTGGCCGCCAGCGCGCTCGGCATCGGCCGGGCGACGATCGAATTTGTCAAGGAGCGGCTGGCCGAGCAAGGCATTACTATCCCCTACGGCCTGCCCTACCACCGGCTGACCGCAGTGCAGCGCGATGTGCTCGAAATGGAGGCGCAGCTCAAGGCGGCCTACCTGCTCACCTTGCGCGCCGTCTCGCTGATCGACCATGGCGAGCACAA
>DAOTYT010000432.1:0-4186 GCA_034434615.1 Anaerolineae bacterium
CATGTGAACTTCAAAAGCATGCTCCACAGGCTGTTCGCTCGCTAACCCGCCGAGCGGGTCGGCCGGCGCGTGAAAGTTGATGACACCCTCCTTAGGACCGGCAGCGATAAGCGCGTACCTGGCATTTTGATGACGGCCGACGAATTCTCGAAGCTGTGGTTCAAAGTAAGCATTGGCTTCGACCAATAAATAGCGGGCCTGGGGGTAATAGCGCATCACACGGGCTGACCAACGCCCATCAGACGCGCCGACGTCGATCACGGTTGCGATCGCTACAGGCCGATGCGCAAGTCGTTCGAAAGCGGCTTGCAGCGAGAGATCGCTGTAGCGCGAAATTTCCAAGCCGAAACGGTTTAACCCACGGTTTATGGCACGAAAAACGTTCGTCTTCCACGACATCGGCGCAGGTTCCATTATGCCTATGCAATCGTCATGAAGGTGCTGCTTGAATGACCATCCGGTCTTCGACAAGGATGGAGTCGCCGGCGGGCACACCATTGATTGAAACCGGTAAGCGTTCATCGCGCAGGGGGTCGTAGAAACCCACGACCAACCGAAGCGTCTCAGCGCGCGGTTCGATCCCATCAGGCAGGCTAAGGACGCGGCGATCGGCCAGGATTTCGCCCGGTTCCCAAACTAAAGTCGAGTAATACCCAAACTCAGCGGCGGCCATTGGCCCATCCCAATTCGCCAGCAGCTGGCCGTCTGCGTCGAGCAGATGAATGAAGATCGAGTAATCTCGATCGGCCGGAGAAAGGACTTCCCAGAACAAATGCATGATGACGCGGCGACCGGGCCATAACTCAAACCCGCCAATATCGTAGCCCAAGTAGCGCACAAAATCACTGACCAAGATCTCCTCCGCAGCTGGCCCATTGATGAACGGCACTTCGAAGCGGCTGCGCTGGTGCAGTTCATAGACCTCGTATCGAAAAATGCCGTCATCATAGCCCCATGCACGGCGGATGATGTCCTCCCGCCCGAGCGCGCCGACCACTTGGTTTTCAAGCGGCGGCACTTCGAGATAGGCACCGGCAGTCTCTGGCAAACCGTAAACGAAATAAACCACATCATCGAGCTGCGCTAACTCCGTCGGCGCGGTATCAACGCGGATATCCTCGAGCGGGAAGAAGAACGGCAGCCGGTCGACCCGCGGCGCAGTTACGACCAGCGGCTCTCCCGGCCGCTCTTGTTGATAGACCTCCAAACCATCGACGACCGCCATCAGCGCCGCATTGCCGGAACGATAACGCTCTCGATCATCAGGCAGCGCATTTGTCCACAAATAATCCCACCCCGCGTTGATATCATAAATGGGGCTCACTATGCCTGGCAGCGCCAGCGCGATCAGCGCAGCGCTGTAGGCAAAACGGCGCGCGCCAGCCCACCGCGCGACGCGCTCTTGCGAGAACCAGCGTGCCAGCAGAAGAGCGCTCGGCAAGAGCAGCAGCGGGACGATGGCAAACGACAGACGATAGTGGTAGCTGTAAGAGTAAAACCAAGTGACGAAATATGGCAGCGCCAGCGCCAACCCCCAGCCGAGCCGGGCAGCCGCGGCGCGCTGCGGCGCAGCCCATGCAGCCCGGGCGTGGCGGCCAAGCGCGATCGCAAGCAGCAGCGCGCCGAACGCCAGCAGCAGCCAATCGGGCAGATCCATCCGTCTTGGGAACACGATCGATGGCAGCAGGCCGGCCAACACCAGCGCAAATCCGGCCCCCGTCCAGCGCGCATCCGGGCGTGGGCGCAGCGGCCCAAAATGAACGTAGCCGAGATAGATGACCAACCCCAACAGCGGCCACCCAAATTCTGCACCGCTGCGTTCGGCCAACGTCAGCCAATAGGCCGGCGGAAAGTCGATCGGAGGGTGGCCCAGCACGATATTACGAAGGTACCACAACCCGCCGAGCGGAACGGCCGCCAACCCTGCGAGCACAATCAAACGCAGGCGCAGCCAAGCTGCACGCAGATCAAACCGGACGCGCAGCAGCTCAATGAGGGCGACGAGCGCTAAGCCCCACACAAACGCCCCGGCAGTCGGTTTCGTCCACAGCGCGATGCTGAGCATCAGGCCGGCCAGCAGCGCGTAATGCGCCCGCGGTCGCGCTCCTATCCACGCAGCTAAAAAGAAGGCCGCCGCCAGCGTGAACAGCGTCGTCAGCGGAATTTCGAGATCGCCCGCCCGAGACCACTCGCCCACATGCGGATAAAATGCCCACAAGGCCGCAGCAAAAACGCCAGCGCGCCGATCGAAGAGCCGTGCGCCAAGGAGGTACGCCGCCGCGATCGAAGCCGCATGCAAAGGCAGCAAGCCCGCTCGCGCTGCATGATCGTTGATCGCGCCATAGGCAAGCTGGCCGAAGGCGTACTGGAGCGATAAGAACGGCGGGTAGTAGCCGATCGACTCGGGGATATAGCCGAGCAGCGTGTACAAGCGCCCCTGATATCCATAGACCCACAGCGTATCATAAGCTGTGAAAGGCCAATAAGCGATGACCACCCAGCGCACAACCAGTGCAGTTCCCATTAAAGTAAGGAGAAGCAGTTCATCGGCGGCGAAGCGGGGCTGCTGAACCGGATCGAACGGCTCTCGGCGCCGGCGCAGCGCGATCAACAGACCGATGACCGCGATGACCACCGTGCCGGCAAATGTATTTTCGATCGTCAGCAGGGTGGTCTCATGCGTTCCTCCAACCGTGCCGAGGATGAACATCCACACTGTCAAGAGTGCGGGGCCAAGGGCCAACGACAGCGCCAAGAGATGGCTGCGCCGCCTCCAATCGGCGCGCGGCAGCACGACCAGCGCCCACGGCAGCCCAATGCCCACAAACACCCATACGAACGCTGGCGTGCCAGCGAGCGTCTCTACGATCCAATAGGGCAGCGGCATGTGCGTCTCAATAAGGGTTGAGCGCCTGCGGTCGCATGGCCAAAATGCGTCCGCCGCTCAAGCTAATGTAGACCCAGCCCCAATCGTTGATGGCTAACCCGAGCGGACGATGCGGCCATAAACCGACGCCGCGCCGGTTGATTTCCGCGACACTTAGCCCGGCTTCGCCAGCTGGGTCGGCCGGTAAAATCGAGCGATAGGACGGTGGCGAACCCGGCTCAACCGCGATCACCTGATAGCCGCGCAGATCGAGCTGATTATGCGAACCGCTCAGCGCCACCAGCAGAGTCCCCGTCAGAGCAGGCAGCGTTTGGCTGGTATAAGCGGCGATCGCCAGCGGACGGCTGCCAGAAGGCAGCGCCAGCAGCGGCGCTGTCGCTTCATCACAGGCGAAATTTGACAGATCTGGCTGGTTATCGACGCCGATGCAGTAAGGCCACCCGAAGTGAGCATTTTCTACGATGCGATTGACCTCATCGTGATCAGCATGCGCATCAGATCCATCAGGAGCGCTGTCAACCGTCCATAACGACTCGCCGTCGAAGGCCAACCCAGCGGGATGACGCAGGCCGCGGGCGACGATCTGGCGGTCGGTTCCATCCAGCGCATAGCTCAGAATGACGCCGCGGGCTGGGTCTTCTGGAACGCACCTGTCGCAGGGCGCGCCAATCCCAACATAGAGGCGATCGTGGGCGATCGCGATCCCGCCCGTCCAAAAGCCAGTGCCCGCGGGCAGGTCGGCAACCAGCACGCTGATCTCCGAGCCGGCAAGGCGGTAGATATGTCCTTCTCCGCCGATGTAGAGCGCACCCTCGTGATAGGCCAGCGAATTGGGCCGCGCCAGCCCCTCAGCGACGAGGCGCGGCGTATCGGGCAGCAAATCGTCATTCGTATCAACGATGGCGAAGACCTCCCCCGTCGTGGGGCGCGCAGCAAACAGCGTGTTATCGGGCGAGACCGCCAGCCCAGTGAAAGCCAACTCACCGGCCGCGCGATCCCAGATCACCTCTTCAAGACAGGGAACGTCAGCGCCGATCCAAGGTTTGGTCAAAGAGGTTTCGCGCCAAAAACAGGGAATTTCGACATCGGGGCTTTGGGCGCGCACCGGCAGCACGAGCGCAAAACCGAGTAGGATCAACAGAAAGCGCAATCCGAGCTACTCCTTCGACTTCGCGCTAGAATAATACTATTGACCAGAGGAGATCGCGACACCGATTATGACCACACACAAACCCATTCGCATAGCCTTGATCGGCAGCGGCATCTTCGCGCGAGATGCGCACCTGCCAGCGCTGCTCA
>DAOTYT010000433.1:0-2552 GCA_034434615.1 Anaerolineae bacterium
AAGCGTAAGGTTTTGGCCTCAAGCAGGGGGCGCAGTGGGCCAGTCACCTCATAGATAAGCTCGCCCAGGTCGATGGTCTCGCGGTTCAGGCCATAGCCAGTTTGCAGTTGTTCGAGGTTTAGCAGGTCTTCGACGAGATCATGGATGCGGCTGATGCCGGACTGCGCAATGTCGATCACCTCCGCTACCGTGTCGTCTTCAGCATTCAGCAGTCGTTTCAACATGCCCAGCGAATTGAGCGCGACGCCCAGCGGGTTGCGCATGTCATGCGCAGCGGCCTGAATCATCTGACGGCGCGCCTGTTCCGCTTCGCGGAGATGGGTGATATCTTGCAGCACGACCACCCACCCGCTGTTACCATCCACCGCCTCAACCTGACGCTCGACAAAAACGGGGGACATCATGATCGACAGCGCACGCCCACTTTCCGTCACGTATTGAATCGCCTGCTCTCGGCTGGCGGTGCCGCTGAGCACGGCAGCTAATGCTTCGCGGAGGGCGGGTTCAATGGCTGCTTCATCCAGCGATGCGCCGAGCAGATGATCTGCCTTCACGCCCAGCATCGTCTCTGCGGCAGCATTAACGAGATTGATAAAACCGTGCTGGTCGGTCGCGATGATGCCATCCGCCGTTGATTGCAGCACTGCCCGCAGCCGGCGCTGGTTCTCGGTGACAATTTCGTACAACCGCGCATTTTCTAAAGCGACGCCAACGGTATCCGCGATGCCGCGGAGCACATTCGCGCTGCTGTCGTCAAAGCTGCCCGGTTTGCGGCTCATGATGCTGAGAATACCGATGATTTTGCCACGCGCATGCATCGGTGCCATGGCGATCGACCGGAACTTTTCGTCATGAAAACGTGGGACGGCGAGCTGTTCGCTGTCGGTCAGGTCGTTGTTGATGATCAAGCTGTCTGTGGCGATGACGCGGCCCGAAAGCCCCTGGCCGAGTGGAATGCGCATCGGGTTCTCTTTGACGAAGTCGTGAATCCAGCCCTGCTGAGCGCGCAGCACGACCTCGCCAGCGCGTTCATCGATGAGGCTGATGCCGCCAGCCTGCGCCTCAGTGATATCGAGCACGGTTTGCAATGCGGTTTGTAGCGTTTGGTTGAGATCCAGCGATTGGCTAACACTGGCGGCTACCGTATTGATCGCCGCCAATTGGTCAACACGGCGTTTAACCTCTTCGCTCAGAAGCCGATTCTGGGAGATCAAACTTTGAATATCTGCCATTGTTTCTCGTATGCTCTAGCCAACGATATTCATTCACGTTACTATTTGCGCCTCAAAAAGATTATAACAACATACCAGAGGCGTTACATGGCTTTTGACGTTGCGGCAGTCCGCGCGCAGTTTCCCGCGCTTAATCGTTCCGCGATTGGTGCGGCTGCGCCTGTGTTCTTTGATAACCCAGCCGGCACCCAGGTTCCCGAACGGGTGATTGAGGCTGTTGGCGATTACTACCGATCGATGAATGCCAATTCCGGGGGAGCGTTTGCAACCTCAGAGCGCAGCGACGCGATGGTTCAGGCGGTGCGAATGAAGCTCGCGGCATTCCTGAACGCACCCAACCCCGACGAGATCGTCATCGGCCCGAACATGACGACGCTGAACTTCGCGCTCAGCCGGGCGCTGGCGCAGCGTTTCAAGCCAGGCGACGAAGTGATCGTCACCCGTATGGATCACGACGCTAACGTCGCGCCGTGGCTGCGCGTCGCCGAAGAACGGGGTATGGTGGTTCGCTGGGTCGAGCTGAAAAACGCTGACTGTACGCTTGATCTGGACAGCTTGGAAGCGGCATTGAACGAGAAAACCCGGCTGGTGGCGACGGTGCACGCCTCTAACGCCGCTGGAACGATCAACCCTGTGCGGCGAATCGCGGAGATGGCGCACGCCGCTGGTGCGCTGCATGTCGTCGATGCGGTGCAAAGTGCGCCGCATATTCCGATCGATGTACAGGCGATCGGGTGCGATTTTCTGCTCTGCTCGTCGTATAAATTTTTTGGCCCGCATGCAGGTGTGCTGTGGGGACATTATGACCTGCTGGCCGACCTGCCCGCCTACAAAGTGCGGCCGGCCAAAGATCGTCCACCCCATCGCTGGGAAACAGGAACGCCTGCATTTGAACTGATCGCTGGACTGGGCGCTGCGATCGACTATCTCGCCAGCCTCGGCGGACACGCGGAGGTGACCCGCACGGCGATCGAACTCGGCATGGCTGCCATCGGTCATTATGAGCGGGACCTGCTTGAGGCCCTGATGGACTGCCTGCAACGGCTCCCTGGCGTGCGTGTCTACGGTATTACGGATCCGGCGCAGTTCGACTGCCGTGTCCCAACAGTGATTTTCACCCTCGCAGGGCACACGCCGCGGGCGGTGGCAGCGCATTTAGCACAGTGCGGCATTTACGCTTGGGATGGCGATTATTACGCCTACGAAATCATGCGCGCTTTGGGGCACGGCGAGCATGGGATGGTGCGGGTTGGTTTGGTGCACTATAACACGCTCGAAGAGATCGAGCGTTTGGAACATGCTCTGAAAGCGCTTTAGCTG
>DAOTYT010000434.1:0-8771 GCA_034434615.1 Anaerolineae bacterium
CTAGAGAGGCAGTATTTACTCAGTATACGCCATTCATGCGCAAACCAACTAGACCAATCAACGTTGGCTTTCGCCTGAGTTGAGCGAGGCAAAACGACGTTAGACAGCAACATTACATTGCGTTACACTGCTTAAACGACTTACGCATCGTTAGCTGCTCACCGTTACAGCGAACCTGTGAAACGACCTATGACCTTATCCCAGCCTGCTGGTTGCCCCCGCTTGTTCATATTTCTCTGTGTGCTGGCAGGGCTTTCGCTGCTGCTCACCGTGGGTTTAACCGCCCGTTATCTTCTTTCGCGGCAGGATGCCGAACGCGAAGCGCTCTTGAACGCCCGCCTTCAAGTGGAGGGTGCGGGCACGTTTATCAACGCCGAATTTGCAGAAGTGATGCGGACCGCTCAACAACTCGCCGATGACCTGACCAGCGGCATCCAACCTTATACGACCATTGAAGGACGTCTGCGCGTCGAAATGAACGCCAACCGCGATGTTTTCGGACTAGCGATCACCTTTGCGCCGTTTGTCTACGACCCGGAGCTGCGCCTGTACCAGATGTATATCAGCCGCGATGCTTTGGGCCAATACAGCATCCTGGACGGCGCCACCTACGATTACACACGGCCGCAGGATGGCGACCCCACTCTGCCAAATACCGACTGGTATCTAGCCCCAATCGAGCGCGGAGCTATGTGGAACGAGCCGTTCTACGCGACTGGCGCGCAGCGTGTGCTGGTTGAATATGGCGTCCCGTTTTTTCGCGAGCATCCGCAAACCAGCGAATGGGAACCGGCGGGCGTCGTCACCATAGATTATTCGCTGCAAGATACGCGCGAGCTGCTGGCCCGGCTGGAACTCGGCGCGACCGGCTATGCCTTTCTACTCTCAGGCGAGGGCATCTTCCTCGCCCACCCGATAGGCGAGCTGGTCGCACGATCCACCCTCGAAGAATTCGCTACGGCGCAGGGCGATGCAGCGCTGCGCGATATCGCCGTAAACGCGCTAATGAGCGAAGACGCCATTTTCACTGAAACCCGCGATCTGCTCACTGGCGATGATGTGTGGGTGTTCATCGAACGCATTCCTGCTACTGGCTGGGCACTGGGCGTGGTGATCCAGAAAAGCGAATTCCTTGCGACGCCAACCACGACGCTCCGCGAACAGACGGCGATCTTATTATCTGGCGCGTTGTTTGTGACTTTGTTTTCAGCCGCGGCGCTGCGCGTTGATCGCGGCGAAGCCAGCCGCCTATGGGTGCAATCTATCCTGACGGCTGTGGTGTGCGTGAGCGCGATTCTGGTCATCTGGAACCTAAGCGCCGCATTTCGACCGGTAACGGGAACTCGGATCACCGACAACACCGCGCTCAACCGTTACCTCGAACGTCACTTCCAAAGCAGTGAGCTAAATACGGCGATCTACACCGTTCCAACAGGCATCCAACTGCTGTCTGTGCAGTTTCCAGACTCGATCTCTGCGGTTATCAATGGCTATATCTGGCAGCGCTACGACGAGACAATCCCTGACGAGATCGTGCGTGGCATTGCACTGCCCCAAACTTCGGGTGAGGAAATCATCCTTGATGAAGTGCTTGAAGAGGAGGTTGACGGAGGGGAAATCTATGTTTGGTACTTTGGCCTCAAAGTGATCCAGGACTTTGACCCAACCCGCTTTCCTTTTGACCACCGCAGCATCGCCATTCGACTCGCCCCAGCCGATCTTCGAGGCCGTGTTCTGTTAACGCCTGATATCAATGGTTACGGCCTGTTCACGCCTGGCGCTCTGCCCGGCATCGACAGCCAGCTGTTGATCAACAGTTGGGGCTTATCCAACAGCAGCTTTAGCTACCGGCCTGTGGCATTCAACACCAATTTTGGCTTCAATGAGCGCCTGCCGCGCACCGAAACGCCGGAACTATTCTTCACCCTAAACATCCAGCGCGAGTCGCTTGGCCCATTCATCGCCTACGTCCTGCCGGCCGCTATCATTGCGTTTTTGATGTTCGCTTATCTGGTCAGCGATCGCCCAGCACGACAGGACATTGAGATCGTCACTAACCTCAGCTATGCAGCAGCGCTGTTCTTCGTCGTTGCAGTCTCGCACAATGCCCTGCGCGAGACCATCGCCGCGGTCGGCCTCACCTATCTCGACTATCTGTTCATTCTGCTGTACGTGACGATACTGGTCGTATCGGTCAACTTCATCTTGATCATCAAACGCCCGCAGCTGCCGATCATCCGCTACCGCGGCAACCTCATTCCTGAGCTGTTGTATTGGCCGGTTTTCACCGGTGCGCTGCTGTTGGTGACGGTCTTCATCTTCGTGCTGAATTGATCAAAGACACTCTACCGCAGCCTGCTGCCTGGTGATAAACTCCCGCCGATCAAAACGCACCCGCCAGCCGCATAGGATGAACCCATGAGCACAAACGTGGTTTTAGTGATCGGTCACCGCAACCCCGATACGGATGCCATCGCCTCGGCCGTGGGCTATGCTTGGCTGCTCAACGCGACGCGGAACGATGCGCACGAGGCCGGCCGCCCCGGCCAGCTTAACGCCCAAACAAGCTTCGCGTTGGAACGCTTTAAGCTCGACCCGCCCGCGCTGTTCAGCGATATTCACAGCCGCATCGCCGATGTGACCCAACGCCTTCCTTCGCTGCGCCAAGGTCAAACGCTGTTGGAAGCCTGCCAGATGATCGCCCAGACGCAGCGCCCCGCCCCACTGCTCGATGAGGCAGACCGACCGCTTGGCCTGCTCACTGGCGAAGGACTGTTCGCGCACCTTGCCGAAGCGCTTAGCTCGACTTCAGTGCTTGCGCTGGCCAAAGAGTTTGACCTCCCCGCCGCCAGCGCTGTTGATGCCGGCAGCATCACCCTGCGCGAGGACGAATTTGTGCGCGATGTGCTGCCTGGCCTGCTGCGCACTGAGCAAGACGATTTCATCGTTACCGATGGCGGCGGGCGTTATATCGGCCTGTGTCGAAAATCGGCGCTGCTCTCGCCGCCCAAGCGGCGCATCGTTATGGTTGATCATAATGAGCTGGGGCAGGCCGTCCCAGGGCTGGAAGAAGCCGAGGTGATCGAGGTCATCGATCATCATCGCTTAAGCGGCCTGCCAACCACCGTGCCGATCCGCATTCAGATCGAGCCTGTTGGCAGTTGTTCGACACTGGTCGCCGAACGCGCCGAAGAACTTGAGCAGCGTTTCCCCGCAGAGATCGCTGGCCTGCTGCTGTGCGGCATCTTATCGGACACGCTCATCTTCCGATCGCCTACAGCGACCGCGCGCGATCGAGAAGCGGCGCTGTGGCTGGCTGCCCAGGCTGAGCTTACCCCCAGTGCCACGCCATCTGAAGAAGCGCTTTTCGGCGCGATCGAGGCGCTGGGGGCCGATCTGCTGGCGGCTGGCGCCGGGCTGGGCCTGCGCCCCATCGAGGATATCATCAGCTCCGACATTAAGTTTTACGAAGCAGGTGGCCACCGCGTCGGCATCGCGCAGGTGGAAGTGACTTCATTCTCTGAATTGGTCTCGCGGCTTGAGGAACTGCGCCATGGCCTCTCTGGACTGCTTGAGCGCGAAAAGCTGGCGCTTGCGCTGTTGATGATCACCGATGTGGTGCGCGGCAACAGTCGTTTCGTGGTTGTGGGGCAGCCGCGGTTAATTGCCGCGCTCCCTTACGCGCGCCATGATGAAGGCGTACTCGACGCGCCGGGAGTCGTCTCGCGCAAAAAGCAGCTCTTGCCGGCGGTGCTCAATGCTTTGTCTCAGCTAGCCAGCGCCTGATTACGGTTCAGCCTAAGGCTGAGGCAGATCACAGCAGCAGCGCGGTCACGCCTCTTGCGCCGGCTGGCCGGCGCTTTCAGGCATTGAGGCAGCATCTACGACCGGCAGCCAAAAGGAAAACGTGCTGCCGCGTCCATATTCGCTGGTTACCCCGATCTTCCCACCGTGCAGTTCGACAATGCGCTTGCAGATCGACAACCCTAAACCCGTGCTGTTTTCATTGCCGGTCGGCCGATTGCTCATGCGCTGGAACTCGCCAAACAACCGGCCAATTTCATCCTCGCGAATGCCAAGCCCCTGATCGATCACGGCGAACTGCAAACCGCCTTCCACCAGCCTCACTTCTAACTTCACCTCGGTATCAGCATGAGAAAATTTGAATGCATTGCTGAGCAGGTTATTCAGCACCTGATCGATGCGCTGAGGATCGAATTCAAACCGCTTAACGTTCGGATCGATATAATGCGTCAGCCGGATGTTCTTCTGCTCGCCGATCGCCCGGTTGAGCTTGACCACCCGCTCGACAAACGGAACGACATCCACCATCACCGGGTGCAGCGTCAGGTTACCCGTCTCGATCGCGGTAATATCGAGCAGATCGTTGAGGAGCTTGAGCATATCATCAAGCGAGTCGCGCATGATCTGAATGAACTCACGCGCATCTTCGGGCGGCGTGCGCGGGTGAAGCAGTAGGTCGATAAACCCCTGCACTACCGTGATCGGCGTCCGCAGGTCGTGGGCAGCCATGCCCATAAAAGCATTTTTCTGCTCAAGCAACGCTTTGAGGCGCGCGTTCATTTCCTCAAGTTCGGCGGTGCGTTCAGCGACCCGCTGCTCCAGCAAAGCATTCGCTGTTTGCAGCTCCAGCAGCAGACAGCGATTGTGCACGATCAGTTGATAGCGCTCAAATGCTTCGCGCACGATCGTATTCAGCTCAACCGGATCCCACGGTTTGGTTACATACCTGTAAATGTTGCCATCATTAATAGCCGCGATCACGGCTTGAATATCGGCAAAACCGGTCAGCAGCAGGCGAATCGCATCTGGGAACTGGTTCTTGACCTTGCCGAAGAATTCACTGCCTTTCATGCCAGGCATGCGTTGGTCAGAGATGATGACGTGGATTGGCGTCTCCGTCATGATGCGAAAGCCCTCGTCGGCGCTGTGAGCGACGTGCACATCGTAATCGCGCCGGAATTGGCGGTACAACGCCTTGAGGATTTCCTCCTCATCGTCGATGACAAGGAGCTGGCCGCGCATGCCCCGCTTTAACTCCTCGCAAGCGCGCTGCAATTCGTCGGGTTTCATCGCAGCACCTTTGGCAGTATGATGGTGAACGTTGCCCCGGCGCCGGGCGCAGACTCCACCGAGATCGTCCCTTGATGATGATCCGTGATGATCTTATACGCGATCGATAATCCAAGTCCCATGCCTTCACCTACGCGCTTGGTCGTAAAGAACGGATCGAAAATCTTCGCCTTGACTTCCGGAGTCATGCCGATACCAGTGTCCGAAAATTCCAACAGGACGCGATCGCCCAGATCACGTCCGCGAATGGTCAGTACGCCGCCCTCCGGCATGGCCTGGCCAGCGTTGAGGATGATATTGAGAAATACCTGGTTAAGTTCGGCCGGGTAGCAGACGATCTCAGGTAAATTGTCAAGCTCCAGCACAACGCGGATCTTGGTGCCCAAAGTGCGCCGCGCAATGATCAATGTGCTCTCAATCGCTTCATGCAGATCAGCCAGCTTCTTTTCGGCTTCGTCCAAGCGCGAGAATGTCCGCAGCGCCTGCACGATCCGTTTAACCCGCCCCAGCCCCTCAAGCGAGGCGTGCAGCAAATCGCCCACATCGGCGAAGACGAAATCCAAGTCGGCGTCGCTGCGAATTTTGGCGGCGCTTTCGGCCAGCGCCGCTGCTTCTGCCTGAATGAGAGCCTCCAGGCGATTATAGGCATCGAACACATCGGTGATCGTGCCGCGCAAACTATGAATATTGCTGTACACATATGAAAGTGGATTGTTGATTTCATGCGCAATGCCCGCCATCATCTGGCCGAGCGCGTTCATCTTCTCGGCATGAATCAGCATCGTTTGCGCATCGCGCAGCTCATCAAGGGCGCGCGCCAGCTCGACCCGCTGGCGTTGAAGTGCTTCTTCAGCTGCAACACGTTCGCTCACGTCGGTTTGGATGCCGACAAAATGCGTCAGCTCGCCGCGCTCGTCGAAAATTGGCGACATGAACAATTCGTTCCAAAACAACGTGCCGTCTTTGCGGTAGTTGCGCAAGATCACTTTGCAGCTTTCGCGCTTGCGGATAGCATCGCGCAAGATTTGGACCGCCGGCTGGTCGCGATCGTCACGCTGCAGAAAGCGGCAGTTGCGGCCGAGCACTTCGTCGGCAGAGTAACCGCTGATGGTCTCGAATGACTCGTTGATATAAATCAGGGGCAAATCTTCCAACCGCGCATCGGCGATCACAATACCACAGCTTGTGTAATCCATCGCCCGTCGATGCAGGCGCAGTTCTTCTCGCAGCAGCTCGAGCGGCTGCTGCAGCACGCCATTATCCTTCACGTACCCTTCCCTGCTGAGCCCTCCGGCGCACGGATATCGAACAGACTTCCTGTGCGCGCTTGACGAGATCGGCATATATGCCTTTACTTCTTAACGAACGCTAAGAGCATATCCAGATCCGCGCATTTCGTCCACAGGCTGCCTGCATCAGTTCAGAGATCAATTTCACACCACCGACTCGCCTGCGTGAGATAGGCGCGCGTTTGCCGGAATCCGTCATCATGGTATGCTATCAGCGGAGCGTGGTGTGCCGACACCCAGAAGATGGAGTTTGGACATGAAAGCAGGGCGACTCTCTTTCGCAGTTTTCCTCATCGCGATGCTGGCGTTTTTAAGCGCCTGTAATCTCGGCGCTGCCGAACCGACCGTCGCGCCGACCACTTCGCCCACGCGCACACCATCGCCCACACCATCCATCACCCCCACTGTCCGCATTCCAACGCAGATCCCTACGCTGGGCGCAATTTTCCCAACCCTGCGCCCCACGAACATCGTCGTCGTGCCAACCAGCCCGCCGCCTGTTGTGCCAACGACGCCGCCGCTGCCCATTCGGATCGCGATCCTGTCGCCAGTACCGGGCAGCGTGATCGCCGGAAGCACTTCGGTGCTCGGCTCGGCCGTTCACCCCAACTTCTTGCAATACCACATTGAGTATGGCCCTGACCCCAACCCCGGCAACCTGTGGTATCCGGTTGAGTCGTTCCGGTTCACCCCTGTCTCTGATGGTGTGCTCGGCAACTGGAACACATTGGGCATTCCCGATGGGACCTACCAGCTGCGGCTGCGCGTATTTCTGCGCGATGGCACGATCCTCTCAACAAGCGTTGGCAATATCCGCGTCCGCAACACTGCACCAACGCCGGTCCCGTCGGCTACTCCAGCCACGCCCAGACCGACGGCCGCCTTCACGTTTGATCGCGCCAGCGGAGATGCCCCGCTGACGGTGCAGTTCTCGAACCAATCGTTCGGCGTGATCAACAGCTTCCAATGGACCTTCGGCGATGGCGGCACCAGCACGCAGCCCAATCCATCGCACACTTATACACGGCCCGGTCTCTATACGGTGACGCTCACCGTGTCTGGCCCAGGCGGGACGTCGAACGTCTCGGCACAGATCAATGTGCGGACACCCGCGGCGCCAACGGCGGCATTCACGCCCAGCGTCACCAGCGGCACATCGCCGCTCACCGTGAGCTTCCGCAACGACTCGCTGGGCAACATCACCAGTTATTTCTGGAACTTTGGCGATGGGACAACCAGCACCGAACGCAACCCAACCAAAACGTTCATCGGCATCGGCACCTACAACGTGTTCCTGACCGTGACCGGGCCAGGCGGCACCTCGATCGCGTCGCGCCAAATTACCGTACAAAGCCCGGTCATCCCGCCGCCGACGGCGAGTTTCACCTACAACCCGATCTCTGGGCAAGCGCCGCTGAGCGTGACGTTCACCAACCGGTCAAGCGGCGATATCCAGTCGCAGACGTGGAACTTCGGCGACGGGACGATCAGCACGCTGGAAAACCCAGTGCACACTTACCAGTTTCCGGGCATTTACACGGTGACGCTCGTGGTAACCGGCCGCGGCGGCCAAAACACTGCGCAGGCGAGTGTGGTCGTCGTCGCACCACCAACGCTAACGCCAACCTTTACACCGATCCCGCCCACGGCCACGTTCACGAATACGACGATCCCGCCGATGGACACTGCCACGCATACACCGGTGGCGACTGTGCAGATTTTGACCGATACGCCAGTGCCAACGGCAACTTTTACCGAGACGCCTCTGCCGCTGCCAACGGCAACGGATACTCCAGTTCCAACCGCGACGTTCACTGAAACGCCAACCGATACGCCGATCCCAACTGCGACGTTCACTGAGACGCCGACCAACACACCGATCCCAACTGCGACGTTCACTGAAACGCCAACCAATACGCCGATCCCAACTGCAACGTTCACCGAAACGCCGACCGATACGCCAGTACCCACAAGCACACCCGTGCCGCCCCCCGCGCCGCTGTTCACATGGGCACGGGTTCCAGGAGCACCACTGACCGTTCAGTTCACGAATCAGTCGAGCGGGATTATCGACGGTTATTTGTGGGAATTCGGCGATGGTGGGCTTGCGTCCGACGCTAACCCGACTCACACGTATGCAGAGGGCGGAACATTCACTGTGCGCCTGAGCGCCTTCGGCCCAGGCGGGACAGTTAGCTACACCGCTGAGGTCGTTTTAGTCAAATCCAGCTTCACCTTCAGCCCCGTCCCCGGCAGCCCGCAGACCATTGCCTTCTCCAGCACGGCTTCCGGCCCGGTCGTCAGTTACCAGTGGGACTTCGGCGATGGCTCCGGCGCCTTCGAGCCCAACCCAACCCCTACCTTCGCCCCAGGCACCTACACCGTCAC
>DAOTYT010000435.1:0-4080 GCA_034434615.1 Anaerolineae bacterium
CTAAAGCCGCGTTCATAGAGGATCACTTCACGATTCCACAAGTGCAGCACCCACCAGCCCAAACCGAGCGCCAGCAGCGCCATGATGACGATCGTCAGGGCTGGCGCCCACCAGAACGGAAGCTCTGCCAGCGTGAAGTTGAGCGCAACCGCTGCGCTTCCAGCGACCATCGCGGCGATCAGCAGCGGGCGGCCGCGATCGCTGGGGTGATGGGAGACGACGGCGCCGAGGATGGGGTCTGGCTCGATCGACGACGTGGACATACGCGCTAGCCGCTTTGTGCGGTGTAAACAGTGAGATTATCGAACTCGATGCGCACACCGAGGCGGTTGGCAGCGCCAGCGGCCAGCCCCACCTGTCCACGAGCATAAGTCGTGTCGATCGCATCGGCCAAGAATTGGCCGTTGGCATAGAAGGCTGAATGATCGTTGGCGCAGATCGCGCGCGGCGTGGCAGCGCCATATGCCCCCTCTTCGAAGGAGCCAGCGGTGAAATTGTAAAAGGCCAGTTCTTCGCCCTGCACAATCTGCCGCAGCGGCCCGCCGCGCTGGCACGCGCCAAGCCCAGCGACCAACAGCACAGCGAAGGCCAACCGTCCGACCATTGCGAGCCATCCTTCCTGAAGCTGTTTCAGCATCTGCATAAAACTCTACCACAGGTCTCTGCTTTTCTGGTCAACGGTGCTGGCGCCATTACGAGGATAGGGTGCCGGCTAACATCCACAAGACCAACCCGCCGCGCAGCGTCCAAGCGAGGGTGCGAACCCAATTGCTGTTCACAAGGGCGGCATGCGTTTCGGGGTCGAAGCCGCTGCTGAGCGCGGCGTGCTGCGGCCCATTGACGAACAGCGTCATCGCCCAGACGATGCCGATCAACACGAGGCCGAAAGCGGCCTGCCCGGCGGTCACGCCGGCCGGCCGCTCAAACAGCAGCCATGCGCCGGTCACTGCCTCGGCCAGCATCAGCGGGCCAACGACCAGCGTGATGGCGCTCATGTGCGCGCTTTGGTAGGCACTGTAACCCGCCGAGCCAACGAGGCTGAACAGCGGGTAGTGCACGATCTGGATGATCCAGATGGCGCCAGTCATCATCAGGGTGACGCCTGCATGCACGATCAGCAGCAGTTTGAGTTCAGACATAGGGGGATGCTCCCGTCTAACGATCGCGCTGTCGCGGGGCTGGCGCCGATGCTCGCGCCAGGTCGCCCGCGAAACCGAGCACCAGCCGTTCAACCTGCGCCCAGGCCGGTTTAGCCGGGTTGATCAAGTCGTGTTCGGCGGCCAGCGAATGATAGACAGGCGGCCGGGGCATCCGCGCGATCAGCTGGCGCGTATTGCCCGGCGTCACCAGCGTATCCTGATCGCCTTGCAGCACCAGCGCTGCGCTGCGCAGCCGCGGCGCCGCCTGATAGGCGCCCTCACCGGCGCGGCGCAGTTGGTCAAATAGATTGGTCGGCACGCTGAAATTCAGGATCGCCCGGCGCACGGCCGGGTCGTTAGGATCGGCTTCCGGCATGAAGCCGACGATCCCTTTGCGCGTCTCAGGATCATCAAAGTCGAGCTTGACCAGGCTAAACGGCTTAAAGTTGGGGAAGACATATTTGAGGACGGGCAGAAAGGTCCATAGAACGTGGTTGACGCGCCAGAACGGCGCCAGCAAAATCGCGCCGGCAGGGTTCAGCTCGGCGGCGGCGCGCAGAGCGAGCGCCCCACCAAGCGAGTGGCCGATGATGAGCGCAGGCCGTGCCACCGCCATTGCTTCGGCGAGCGCCGCGCAGGTCGCCCCGATCCAGTCTTCGCAGCGGCGCGCCGCGAGGGTGTCGATCTCAGGGCCAAAACCCGGCAGCAGGATGCCGTGCGCCAGCCAGCCTTGGCGGCGCAGCGCTTCGCCCAACGGGCGCAGCTCGGCCGGCGTGCCCGGGAACCCGTGCACCAACACCGCCGCTCCGACTGGCGCGCTGTCCGGCTCGAAGCGAAACGGAGCGTGCTCTGGCCCGGCGAAGAACGCGCTGAATGAGGGCCGTTCCCCGCCGTTAGGCGTCCACATCGGGCACCTTGAGCGCGTGGGCGACATCAAAAACGAACAGAAACGCGCTCTGCGCGATGATGCCGGCGCCCGTTCCCTGCGCGGCTGGATCCTCCGGGCGGCGGCGCATCCACCACAGCGCGCCGATCATGTAGAGGATGTCCAACCCGGCATTGATCCAAAGCAGGCGGCGGAAACCACGCGCCGTCTTGCGACGGATCGGGCGTGCGAGCAGCTTCGGCAGTTGGCCAGCGCGCTGCGCAGAAGCGCGCTGGCCAAAACCAGCGAGCACGGCGTTGACTGCCGCCCAACCGAGGAACTGAAAGCCAACGCGCTGCCAGAAGGTGTTCCCAGCCAGCATCACCGCGCCGATGCCGGTGCTCAGGCGCGCCCACTCGAACAGGCGTTGGCTAACGAGGGTTTGGAAATCCCAGATCGTCATTGGCACGGCTCCCAGTATGAGGGGATACGAGAGGGGCACGGTCGCCCGTGCCCCAAGCTGTAACTTTACCTATGGAAACGCTGAATTGCCAGTTATTCCGGCAGGATGACCGCGTCGATGACGTGGATCACGCCGTTGCCCGCATCGATGTCGGTCATGATGATCTGCGCATCATTGATGAAGACGCCTTCATCGGTCGCAGTGAACACCACAGTCGAACCCTGCAGCGTCTCAACTTCCAGTTCGCCCATCGCGTCCATCAGCAGTTCGCCCAGCTGCACCGAGTTGATGCGGCCAGCGATGACGTGGTAGAGCAGGATGCTCGTCACGAGTTCCTGATCGGACACGACAGCGTTGATGGTGTCCTCGCCCAGCGCGGCGAAGGCGGCATCGGTCGGCGCGAAGACGGTCAGCGAGGCATCAGGATCGGAGAGCGCCTCGAGCACGGCCGGGTCAGCAGCCAAGACGGCGGCCAGCAGCGTGGTGAACTCGCCCATTTCCTCAGTGGCTTCAATCACGATCTCAGCGATCGTCGCCGTCTCAGGCAGCAGAACCGCGTCAATCACGTGGATGACGCCATTGCTAGCCTCGATATCGACCATTTCCAGCACCAAACGCGCGTTGTCAATGAAGATTTCGCCCATGTCCTCAGAGATGTCGATGAACTGACCGAGGAGGGTGGGCACGCTGAACATGCCATCGTTGGCCTCGAGCAGCTCCAGCACGTCAGCCGAGAAGACGGTGCCAGCCACCACATGGTACTGAAGGATGCTGGTCAGCAGCTCCTGATCGGCCACGATCTCAGCGAAGGCTTCTTCGCCGAGCTCCTCAATCAGCGCACTAAAGGCAGCATCGGTCGGGGCGAAGACGGTCAGCTCAACATCGGGATTGGACAGCGCTTCCAGAATGCTCGGGTCGGCAGCCTGCACGGCCGTCAGTAGAATGGTGAACTCTGGCATTTCGCCCGTGGCGGAAGCGACCACGATGTCCGCGATCGTGCCCGGTTCATCCTGAGCGAAGGCGGGGGTAGCAGCAAATACCGCTACCACGAGGAGCAACAACAGCATCGATACTTTACGCATGTTCCACTCTCCTTAAAACTGTGAACCACTAAACACACATCGATGTGCAATCCTAAGCTAACGGCCTTAAGTGAGTAGAAATGAAGTTATCACTGAATAGATTCTGAGTAGCATTTTACAAAAAGATTAACGACACCTCATCACAAATAGATGTCCTGGGCCAAAGACTGGCGTGCAATCTGCGCGCAATTACGCTATAAACTGCGGTGTAGTGGGCGCCGCAGCGCGTTACTGTGAGGGACACCTAAAGAGGGCATCATGCCGAAGATCAGCTTCATCGGGGCTGGCAGCACCGTTTTCGCCAAAAATTTGCTGGGAGACATCCTCAGCTTTCCTGAGCTGGCTGAGGCGCACATCACCTTATTCGATATCGATGCCGAGCGCCTGCGCACCTCGGAGATCGTGGCGCAGCGCGTCGCTGAAGCGCTTGGCGCGCGCCCCGTCATCGAGGCGACGACCGACCGGCGGCGCGCCTTCGATGGCGCAGACTATGCCATCTGCATGAACCAGGTCGCCGGGTACCGCCCGGGC
>DAOTYT010000436.1:0-6116 GCA_034434615.1 Anaerolineae bacterium
ATGAGCACCAACAACCTATAGGACATGACTCGCATCATGGATTTCATGCGCCTGCCCGTTGGATGGTAGCTGGTCCGGGTTTGTTGGCCGCGCTTTCGGTCTTGTTCGGTCTCGGCGTTGGGCCGCTGGTCACTCCGATCGTTGCTCCGGCAGTCGGTGCGCCGGTCAGCCTATATCTGTTCTCTCCTTATGGCATCAACCTGGCTTTTATCGTCAGCATGACCGTTTTAGCTGCTGGCACGCTGCTCTTCCTTGGCCGGCGGCTTTGGCTCGAACTTCCGCTTCCCAGTGCGCCCGGCGGTAGTGCAGTCTATAAGCTGGTCATTCGCGCGGTCGAGCGGGTTGGCGATCTGCTTCTGCTCACTCAGGGCGGCAAAGTTCGCTATTATCTTGCCGTGATCCTCCTTTCGGTAATCTTGCTGATTGCTACCGCCATCGGGGCAATTGAGCTGTCACTCCCCGCTCAATTCATGCGCTTCCCGAACGCTGTTGATGTGCTTAAAGCCATGCTGTTAATTTTGGCGATCGCCGCGACGCTGGCGAGCATCTTATTCAAACGACACCTGCTCGCGGCGCTCTCACTTGGTGTGAGCGGATATGCCGTCGGCGGCATCTTTTTGCTAGAACCTGCGCCCGATGTCGCGCTGGTTCAATTTTTAGTTGAAACGCTGGCGACCGTTTTAGTCATCTTGATCCTCGCCCGCACCAGCGAACAGGAACGCCGACGCGCTATGGAAAAAGTGTGGGGGCAATCGCGCTTCGGCATCGTGCGCGATCTGGGCATTTCGATCAGCATCGGGCTTGCAGTGACGTTATTCGCGCTGGCAGCAGTCATCAGCCGGCCCTCACGAGAATCGATCTCAGACTGGCTTATCCAGAATACCTTTCCCGAACTTGGCATCACCGATGTCGTCGCTGCCATTTTGACCGATTTTCGCGGCACCGATACGTTGATTGAGATCACCGTGTTTGGCTTCGCTGCGATCGGCGTGCTGACGATGCTGGCAAGACCCAAGCCTGGCAGGGTTATGAAGCTGTTTCGCCGGCGTCGCGAGGTGTATGACCCAGCGCCGAAACCCGCCTTGCAAGAGGATGCCGAACGGCTGGAAAAACCTGTATACAGTTCTCGATTCGCTGACCCGATCACGCAGTTCGCGGCGACGCTTGTCCTACCGTTTTCACTGATGTTGGCGGCTGCCCATGTCCTATATGGCGGCAGGAACCCGGGCGATGGCTTCACTGCGGGTGTCATCGCCGGCTTAGGTGTTTCCTTGTGGTTCATAGTTTATGGTTACAAAGAAGCGAAGGAGCGGCTGGGCTGGATGCAGCCGGGCATTTTCATTGGCGCTGGCTTGTCCATCGCTATCGTCAACGCGGCTTTCCCGCTGCTTCTTGGTGAGCCTTTCTTCAGCTTTATTCAATTCACCGAAAGAAGCTTTGCCGGGATTAAGCTGGCAACATCGACACTATTCGAGATCGGCATCTTTTTGACCGTCGCTGGCGGTATTGGCGCCATTATGGAGGCAATCTCGCATCCGAGAGAGGTTGAACCGTTATGAATATCTTGTTTGCGATTGCGACCGGCATACTGTTTGGGTTCGGCATTTTCCAAATTTTACGGCGCGATCTGATTAAAGCAGCAATGGGTTTTTCGATTTTGTTCGGCGCAATTAATTTGCTGCTTCTGGCGGTCGGCGTTTACGATGGAACGGTTGCGCCTTACGTGGCAGCGGGAACGGAGTCAGTCGAAGGCCAACCCAGCGATCCGCTTGTTCAAGCGCTTATCTTAACCGCGATCGTCATCAGTTTCGGGTCATACGCACTTTTACTGGGATTGATCACTGTCACCTCGCGGCGGTTCAAGACGGTGGATAGTGATGAGCTTGACCATTTGAAAGGCTGATACGATGCCGAATGCGCTGCTGCTTGGCCCTATCTTCATCCCGCTTGCCTTTGCTGCATTTGGCGTGCTGGCCGCTCGCAACCGCACCATACAGCATTCTCTCGCCGTTCTGGGTGGTTTGCTGGCGTTTTTGTGTGCCTTCTCCGTGCTGCTCATCACTATACAAGGTGAAATACTGACCTATGAGCTTGGCGGCTGGCCGGCTCCGTTTGATATCGTGCTGGTGGGCGATATGCTTTCGTCTGTCTTCGGCGTCATGGCGACCGCGGTTATGGCAGCTGGCCTCCTCTATGCAGCCGGGTGCAAAGATCAGTGTGTCACTTACCCGGCATTCATGCCGCTGTTCCTATGCATGGGTGCCGGCCTCAGCGGCGCGCTGTACACTGGGGATATTTTTAACCTCTTCGTCTTCATTGAATTGATGGTCATTTCCTCCGTCATACTGGTTGCGATCTCGGATAACCGGCTGGGGTTAGAGGCAGCGATCAAGTACCTGTTCATCAGCGCGATGGGCACCTTGTTTCTGCTCGTCAGCATCGCATCGCTGTATGCCACTTTTGGCACGCTGAATATGGCCGATATTGGCCGGCTGCTCGCCAGCGGCGAGCGACCGCTTCTGTCGCAAGAAGCAGCGGTCTTGCTCATGTGCGCTTTCCTGCTCAAAAGTGCGGTTTTCCCGTTTCATTTTTGGCAGCCAGACTTTCACACCACTGCGCCGACACCGGTGCACTCCGTGCTGTCATCCGTTGTGGTTAAAGTTGGCATCTATGGCTTGATTCGAATGATGACGCTGATGTTCACCGCCGAGGCGCCCTTGATGCAAAATCTGCTGGTGATCCTTGGCATCATCGGCATCTTCTTCGGCAGTCTTGGTGCGCTGCAAACCTATGATGCCAAGCGTCTGTTGGCTTATTCAACATTCGGGCAAATCGGTTTCATCTTAGTGGGTATCGGCTGGGGAACGACGGCCGCATTAGCAGGGGCGCTCGTCTACGCGGTCAATCATTCGTTTATCAAATCTTCGCTGCTGATGATCACCGGCGCTGTCTCAAGCCGCATCGCGACAAAAACCGCGCGCATCAGCGAGATTGGCGGGGCGGGTAGAAACCTATGGCTGACGGCGGCTCTCTACTTTTTGGGCGGCATGGCTTTGGCGGGGGTTCCGCCCCTCAATGGCTTCATCAGCAAGGTCGCGTTGGTACAGGGAGGCATCGGCGCCAGCGATTGGGTCATCCTTGGTTTGGTAGTCAGCGCCGGCATGATCACGTTGTTATACATGTCGCGCACCTGGCAGCTCATCTTTCAGCAGCCGCCTTCACCAGAACTCAAGATGAAAGCGACCGGAGACAGCCAGCTTGCTCCAACGATTTTGATCGTCATTTGTGTTCTGTTGGGGTTGTTCGGCGCGCCGCTGCTCGAGATTGCCGCACAAACTGTCGCGCAGCTCAGCAATCCGCAGGCGTACATCGCCGCCGTTTTGGGAGATTAACATGCTTTTGATCTCGTACCTTATCCTTTCGGTACCGCTTGCGCTGTTGTGGATGGCGTTGGTGAATCAAATCACGCTCGAAGCCTTTATTGTGGGTTATGCACTCGCCCTCTGCGTCGTGCTGCTGCTGCGACCGCGTCATGTGAAGATCGTGCCCGCAAAGCTCCCCGGCCAATTGGTGTCATTGGTACTATTTCTTGGCATCCTGTTTCGGGATATCACGCTGTCCGGCATCGACGTAGCCCAGCGTGTCCTCTCGCCTGACATGAGACTCAAACTGGGTATCATCGCCGTACCCACACAAGATGAGACCAAGAACGATATCATTACGGCGCTCAGCGCCGACGTGATCACTTTGACTCCGGGGGAGTTGGTCGTCAAAGTTGGCGATGACAAAACGCTTTATGTTCACTGCTTGGATGTTGAGGCTTCAGCGGCCCGTGCGGCGCAGGTGCAAGCGCAGCGCCTTAGGCTGTTCAACCGAATTCTGGGGAGAGAGTCATGAGCGAAGTCACGATGATTGTTCTCCAGTTCGCGTTAGTCGTGATGATCCTGCTGCTCGTTCCGCTGGTCGTTCGAGTGTTTATCGGGCCGAGCCCGGCAGACCGGTTGCAGGCGATAGAGACCATGATCACGGTTCTGCTTGGCGTCATCCTGCTGCTGTCATCTCTTCAGCAGTCGATATACGTGATCGATGTGGCGATCGCGCTCGCGGCGTTTGGTTTTGTGGCGACCCTGGCGATCGCGCGTTTTCTCTCAGAAGGGCGGGTATTTTAATGCCGCTTACCGAGCTCATTGGCCTGCTGTTCATTACGATCGGTGTTTTTTTCTCAACGGTCGGCATTATTGGTAACATTCGCCTGCCCGACGTTTACAGCCGCATCCACGCTTCAGGCAAAGTAGCGACGTTGGGAATTTTCGGCCTTTTGTTCGGCACGGGCTTTCTACTTCCAGGTACGGTTCCCAAGCTGATCGCGCTGGCGCTTTTTCTGATCATTACTACGCCTGTGGCATCGCATGCGATCGCGTTCGCAGCCAGCCGGCAGGGCGTCCCTCGTGTGAATGCTGTGCGCGACGATTTGGCCGAGAGAGAGAACACGCATTCGACAGGTTAGCATAAAATGGCAGGTGCATTACCTCATAAGAAAAAGTGAGCCTTGAGATCCTCTAAATCCTGCGGCCCGATCGGCTTCAGCTCGCCAATTTGACGCGCATTGATCAGCGCCTGCGCACTAAACTCAGCGACTTCTAGACGGTCGAACGTCTGTAAAATGTCCGCTCCGGTCGCCAAAACAGCATCATTCCGCAGCAGGATGACCGGGGTTTGCGAGGTGATCATGTCTGCCAATGCTTCTGGGTGCTCATACTGCAGCCCATAGGGCGCAATTGGAACATCGCGCAATACGATGAAAGTTTCGGGAATAGTGCGCGTATCAAATTTTTGCGGCGAGATGCTGTAGGCTGTCGCATGAGGTGGCTGTGCGGTCATCACACAGCCGATCTGGGGATGCCGCTCATAAATGGCGCTGTGCAGGCGAACGGCGCGGCTGGGCAGCCGGCCCCGTTCGCGCTGGCCCGCTTTGATTAAGACCAAATCCTCCGGCTGAACGCTGGCGCGATCGAACCCAAAGGGGGTGATCACAAATGACTCCCCGTCGATGCGGGCCGATACCGTGCCGCCGGTGCTGATCATCAGGCGGCGCCGGTAGGCGCGGTGGATAAACTCGCATATGACTTGGCGCAGTTCGAGTTCGCGGCTGGTTCGAGAGCCAACATCGAACTCTTCAAGATAATGGTGCCGATGGTCAAACAGCGCTGCTTGAGCTTCGGTGAGGGTTTCGAAGCGACCAAGCGCATTTGCGAGCAGGTTAATGTGAGCGCAGAATTCAAGCGTCTCGAAGCGCTGAAAAGCCGTCCTGAGATCGGGGCCGCCCGCCACTACGCCGTGGTTTTCCAACATGACGACGTGATGCCCTTTGCGAAACGTTCGCGCGATGCTGTCGCCCAAAGCCTCGCTTCCTGGCAGGGCGTAGGGAGCATAACCTACCTGACCGCAAATTGCGCTCGCCTGTGGGTTAATGCGAGTGCTGGGCAGCTTGCGCACAATGCTGAACGCCACGAGCGCCGGCGGGTGCGCATGCACTAGTGCGCGCAGATCAGGGCGCGCGGCATAGATCATGCGATGAAAAGGATACTCCGAGGAGGGACGATGATGTCCCTCGATTGTTTGATCGGGCAGCACGCGCACAATATCGTGCGGCTGCAGCCGCCCTTTATCGATGCCGGCCGGGGTGATCCAGATACTGCCATCAGCATCAAGCATCGAAACATTTCCGCCAGAAGTTGTGGTCAGGCCCTGCTCATAAATGCGTGTGATCAGCGCAGCGATTTGTGCATTGGGAGGAAGAAATTCGAAACGCATAGCGTGTGCTATCTTTCTACTTGGCTTTCGCTAATTTCTCTTCGACGAGACAGCATGCGCAGGATCGCACGTTGTGCTCGATGCAGCTTTCGACCGTGACGGGCCAGATATGCCATGCGCGCTGGCCGGCTGGCTGACGCCGGAAATTCCTCAAACAGTGCGGCAACCTCGCTCAAACTGGAATGCATTTCCGTGGGGGGAGGGCAGGGCGCCGCTTCCTTAGGTTTGCCCACGCCTCCTATACCCGATCGTTCAAAGATACGATGCCATTCTTGGCGCACGTTTTGCCACGTATAACGCTG
>DAOTYT010000437.1:0-15026 GCA_034434615.1 Anaerolineae bacterium
GCCGCCTGTGCCGGCCTGCAAGCGCACGGCTTCGAAGCACGGGCTTTTCCACTCGACATCACAGATTATGACGCTTACGCGCACGCTGTCGATGAGATAGTGGCATGGAAGGGCCATCTCGACACGCTGGTCAATAACGCCGGCGTTTGGCACGCCGGCACTATCCTCACTGATACGCTGGCGGACTGGCGCAGCACGATGACCGTCAATTTAGAAGCGGTCTACATGGGCAGCAAGCTGGTCGCCCCGCATATGGTGCGCCGACGGCGCGGGCGCATCATCAACATCGCTTCGATCGCGGCCTATGCCAGCCGGGGCAACGTTAGCGCCTATAACGCTTCGAAAGGCGCGGTCGTCGCTTACACCAAATCGATGGCAGTAGAACTTGGGCGTTACAACATCCTCGTCAATGCAATCGCGCCAGGGTTGATCCACACCCCGATGCTTTCCGTGGCTGGAAATGACGAGACAACCACGCCCGATTTTCAAGAATGGTACCTTGATCACGGCAAGATCCCCCTCCGGCGCGTCGGCCAGCCGCAGGATGTTGCCGGGGCTGCTGTCTTTCTCGCCTCAAGCTACTGCCGCTATATGACGGGTGAAACCCTGATCGTCGATGGCGGGCTGATGAGCACGTTTTGACCGCTACAGGAGCGCTTGCACATGGGTTTACTCAACGATCAAGTTGCCATTATCACTGGCGCCGGGCAAGGATTAGGCGCAGCGATCGCGCGCGAATTTGCGGCCGAAGGCGCAGCCGTCGCGCTGCTGGAGCTTAACGCAGAAACGGCCGAAGCGGTGCAGCGGGAAATTGCTGAAGCCGGCGGTGAAGCGCGCGCCTATCCACTAGACATTACCGATTACGAGGCCTATGCGCGCGTTGTGGAGGATGTGCAAGGCTGGAAGAACCGCATCGACGTGCTGGTCAATAATGCCGCCATCGCGCTGTACGGCACGATCCTGACCGATACGCTGGAGAACTGGCGGCGCACCATCGCCGTCAACCTCGAAGCGGTCTACATGGGCAGCAAGTTGGTCGCGCCGCATATGGTCGCGCGCAATTACGGGCGCATCATCAGCATTGCATCGATTCAGGGTTTCGCCAGCAGCGGCGATGTGGGCGCCTACAATGCCGCTAAAGGCGGCATCATCGCCTATACAAAGTCGATGGCGGTCGAACTGGGCCGATACAACATCCTCGTCAATGCGGTTGCACCCGGCTTCATGCGCACGCCGATGTCGTTCGTCGATGGGGTCGACGAAACCACAACGCCAGATTTCATTGAATGGTATGTAGAGCGCGGCAAGATCCCCCTGCGGCGCACCGGCCTGCCGGAAGATGTCTCTGGGACAGTGGTCTTTCTCGCCTCAAGCTACTGCCGCTATATGACTGGCCAGCTCCTCGTTGTTGATGGCGGGCTGATGAGCACGTTCTGACGGTTCGGCGTCGCTGGTGTGAATGTCTTTGTCTCGATGAATTGAATTATTGAACAAGAAAGGATTATCCATGTCGAAGAAAACAGGTCTTTCCCGCCGCGATTTTCTCAGATCGGCCGTTGCGCTTGGCGCGGGCGGCGTTATGGTCGGCGCGCTGCCTGCGCTGGCGAAACCCGCTCGGCATCCTCAGTCGGCGCTGCTGCAAAGCAGGCCGACCCTGAACATGTGGTGGTGGGGCGAGCAGGAGCTGCCCGGCTTGCAGCGCTGGCTCGATCGGGCCGTCGCCAGTTACGAGGGCGCCCAAATCAATACGCTGCTGCAAGATACGTCGGTCGTCATTTCGCAGTTTCAGACCGCCGCCGCTGCTGGTGAGGCGCCGGATATTCAGTTTCTTTGGAACGGCATTTACCACATGGAGAGCGTGTGGTTCGGCTACCTCGAGCCGCTGGACGGGCTGGTCAGCCAAGAGGTGCTCGATAAATCGGGCGCCACGGCGTTGAGCTTCTACGAAGGCCGCCAGTATCGCGTCGGCTGGTATCCGATCCCGATGGTGCACTATTACAATAAGCGCCTTTTTGACCAAGCAGGCCTCGATGCCGATAACCCACCAAAGACGTGGGACGAATTCCTCAATGCCTGCGACCGACTCAAAAGCGCCGGCATTACCCCCTATGGAGGCGGCATTCAGGACGGTTTCTGGGGCGAATGGTTCTTCGGGCAGTCCCTCGTCCAAAGCCTTGACTCGCCGAGCGATGCCATCAATCTGTTCATCGGCGATCTGGACTTCCGCGAGCCGCGCTATCATGAGTGCTGGGTGCGCCTGCGCGAACTGGTCGATCTCGGGTTCCTGAACGACGACATCAGCTCGCTCGAGCTGTACCCGGGTATCGATTTGATCGTCACCAACCGTTTGGCGATGGGGCTGTCCGTCGGCACGCGCGTGCCCGCCGATAATGCCCTCCTCGAAGGCGATCTCGGCGTGATGATCATGCCCGTCTTCGGCGAGGGTGCGCTGGCCGGCAAGCCGCTGCTCGACTCGCAAGGGCTCGGCATCTCGTCGCAGAGCCAGCATAAAGAGGTGGCCGCCGATTTTCTTGAGTACATCAATCAGCGTGAATGGCTGGACGCGATGTGGGAGATCACCGGCTGGATGCCCAGTAACTCCGATTGGGACAGCAGCGTGATCGAAGACCCGCTGGTCGCCAAAATCTGGAATGAATGGAATTTGGGCGATAATATCGCCTATGTCCCGAACCTCATGCCCGCGCAATTCTGGACGGACGCGATGTTCGTGGCGGCGCAGGCGATCATCGCTGGCGAGATGACTGGCGAAGAAGCTGGCGAGCAAAATGCCCGCATCGCGCAGGAATGGCGCGATTTTAACCCCGATCTCGTCGAGAACTACCAGATTTGGGCGGCCAGCTTAGCCTAAGCGCCTCCACTGGCAGGGATGAGGTGGCCGTCGGGCCGTCTCATCCCTTGCTTTCGTCACTGCAAGTCTGTAGAGGCCTGTGATGATCCGTACACATCGCCTAACGCCGTACTTGTTCGTCGCCCCGATGATCGCCCTGCTCATCTTTATTTTTGGCTACCCGATCGTCCGCATTTTCGAATTCAGCTTCAAACAAGTGCGCGGCATTGACGGGCCGTGGGTGGGGCTGCGCAATTACGAACTGGTGCTGAACCAGCCGCTGTTCGGCGAAGCTGTGATGCACAATCTACAACTGCTGCTGGCCGTGCCGATCCTGATCTTCATCTCGCTGCTCGTTTCCGTCATGCTTTACGAACGGGTGGCGGGCTGGCGGCTGTATCGAACGATCGTCTTCATTCCGTATATTCTCGCCGTGCCGATCGTCGCTGTGGTGCTCAAGAACGTCTTTCAGTTTAATGGCCCGCTCAATACCGCGCTGCGCTCGGTTGGGCTGGATGCGCTGGCACTCGACTGGATCGGCGCGCCCAGCGTCGCCCTGTGGACGGTGATGATGGTCATCATCTGGCGAGAGGCAGGTTTCGGCATCGTCCTCTTCTTATCGCGCCTGCTCAGCCTTGATGAAGAGATCCTTGAAGCTGCTGAGCTGGATGGCGCCAACTGGTGGCAGCGGTTGTTTCGCGTCATCCTGCCACAAATGCGCGGCGTCGTCGAGTTCTACGCCGTTATCAGCGTGATCACGATGCTGGCGGCAGTTTTCTCGTATATCTACATGATCGGGCGCGGCGGCCCCGGCACCTCGACGATGGTCATCGAGCTGTATATTTTCAACTTCCTCACGCGCAACTCGCTGCCAGGAGTCGCTTCAGCCGTATCGGTCATGCTGTTTCTGGCTTCGGTCGTGCTGATCTTTATCCTCTTCCGGCTGCGCAGCAATGCGATGGAGGCTGATCTCGCATGACAGCCATCAAGCGCCCTTACCCGACAGCCGCCGCCGTCGTCAGAAAAAACAGCAAGCCGCCAGTGACCTTAGGAGCGATCGCGCGCCATATCGTACTGCTGCTCGCCGCCGCGATCGCCCTATCGCCCGGCTACTTCATGTTCACAACGGCGTTCAAAAGCCAGGAAGAATACATCTTTAATAAAATCGGCGTACCGTCGCAGGTGGTGTTCGATAACTTCCGCGCGGCGGTGGTCGATAACCCCTTCTTCCAATGGATGGCGAACAGCGCGATTTTGGCGATCGGCGCAGTGATGATCTCCACCTCCGTCGCCGCGCTGGCGGCCTTTGCCATCGCGCGCATGCGGTTCCCAGGACGCGGGTTTCTCCTTTCGCTCAGCACTTCGCTGATGGTGATTCCACCCGTGGTGATGATCGTGCCTCTATTTGTGCTGTACGCGCAGATCGGATTGATGAGCACCTATCACGGCGCAATCTTGATCTACGCCGGGCTGATCACGCCGTTCTCGGTCTTCCTGCTCGTCAGCTTCTTCCGCACGATCCCGACCGAGGTGATCGAGGCCGCGCTGATCGACGGCGCGTCGCCGCTCGGCGTGCTCGTGCGCGTCGTGCTGCCCCTCTCTGGGCCGCCGCTGGTGACGCTGTTTGTCGTCAACGCTCTATACGTGTGGAACGACTTGTTGATCGCCCTTATCTTTCTGCCACGCGATGAGATGCGCACCTTGATGGTTGGCATCAGCGTCTTTCAGGGCCGGTACAACAACCAAATCCCGCTGACGATGGCGGGCATGATCCTGGCGAGCGCGCCAATGTTGATCCTTTACATCTTGTTCCAGCGCTATTTCATTCGCGGTCTGGTCGCAGGCGCGCTCAAAGGTTAACAGCGTATTTTCCACACAGGGGGATCATTTATGTCTGAATTGGACGGGCGCATCGCGATCATCACCGGCGCGGGACGCGGCATCGGCTATGGCATCGCGCAGCGCTTTGGGCGCGCCGGCGCGGTCATTGTGATTGCCGAATTCAACGCGCAAACGGGGCAAGCTGCCGCCGAGACGCTGCGCGCGGAAGGGTTGAACGCCCACTATCTGCCGGTTGACGTGCGCGATCCCGACAGCGTTGAGGGGCTGACGCGGGTCGTGCTCAGCCAGTTCGGTCACATCGATATTTTGGTGAACAATGCCGGGCTGGCCCAAATTGGGCCAACGGAAACCTTCCCGCTTGAGCACTGGAAGCAGCAGGTCGACGTGATGTACAACGGCGTCTTCTACTGCATGCAGTCGGTCGGCCGGGTCATGCTTGAACAAGGGCGCGGCGTCATCCTCAATATCAGTTCGATCGGCGGTCTGGGCGCATGGCCGATGCGCTCCGCCTACAACAGCGCCAAAGCTGCCGTCATCAGCCTGACGGAGAACATCGGCTGCGAATGGGCGCGGCGCGGCGTGCGCGTCGTCGCGATCGCGCCGGGCGTCACGCGGACGGCCATGCTCCAGCAGATGGTGGACGAAGGCATCGCCACCCTCGAAAAGTACAACAATCGGACGCCGATGGGGCGCGTCGCCGAAATCGATGAGATTGCCAGTGTCGCTCAATTCCTCGTCAGCGACCGCGCGAGCTATATCACGGCCACCACTGTCACAGTGGATGGCGGGTGGACGGCGTGGGGCAACCTACCCTTATAAAAATGGAGAACAGCCATGGGTTTTGAGGGACAGGTCGTGGTGATCACCGGAGCTGGGCGCGGTATCGGCTATGCGCTGGCTGAAGCGTTCGCGGCCGAACGCGCTCAGGTCGTGATCGCCGAGAAGGATGAAACGACTGGCGCGGCGGCGGCCGAACGGCTGGGCGCTGTTTTCGTACCGCTCGATGTGAGCGACGCGCAGCAAGTCCGCGCTGCCGTTGACCGGATCGTCCGCGACCATGCGCGTATCGATATTTGGATCAACAATGCCGGCATCGCTCACAAAGGCTGGGCAGTCGAACTGGAGCCAGACGCCTGGGATGCAGATATCGCCGTGATGTTGAACGGGCCGTTCTACTGCGCGCGTTACGCTGGGGCTGTCATGGTGCAGCAGAAGCGCGGATGCATGATCAACATCGCTTCCGTCAACGGCTTGCAAGCGCAGAAAGGACGTGCGCCCTACTGCTCGGCTAAAGCCGGCCTGATCATGCTGACGAAGGTTCTGGCTTCGGAGTGGGGCGAACACGGCGTGCGCGTCAATGCAGTCGCTCCCGGCGTGTTCATGACCGATCTCGTGAGTGAAGGGATCGCCCAGGGGCTGGTGAGCGAGGAGACCTATCGCAACAGGATTCCGATGGGACGACTGGGCGAAATGCATGAATTGATCGAGGCGGTCAAGTTTCTGGCTGGTGAAGAGGCCTCATTCGTGACCGGGGAGGTTCTGCGCGTCGATGGTGGATGGGCTGCTTATCACCTCTTCTATCCGTTCGACAAAGCCTTTTGACGATCGCAGAGGGGAAAGACACGATGACAACCGAAGACCACAGACATCTGACCGTTGCCCCATTCGCGCCCGGGCTTGATCACCCAGAGGGCGTGGCCTGGGGGCCCGACAGCCAAGTTTACGCGGGTGGCGAAGCAGGGCAAGTCTACCGGATTCGTCTCGAGGATGGGGCGATTGAAACTTATGCCAATACAGGCGGTTTCGTACTCGGCATAGCGCATGATGCTGCAGGCAACGTTTACGCCTGCGACATGGGACGCTGCGATGTGGTCAGGGTGACGCCGGCCGGCGAAGTGACCACCTACAGCGCAGGCCTGCCTGAGCGGCCGATGCGCGTCCCCAATTATCCCGTGTTTGATGCAGCGGGCAACCTTTACGTTTCCGACTCCGGCGACTGGGGAGAGCGCAACGGTTTCATCTGGCGGATCAAACCCGGCGGTGAGGCCGAGGTCTGGTGCGAAAGCGCTAACGGTTTCACCAACGGCATGTGCCTGGGGCCGGATGGCCGCTCGCTTTATGTCGTCGAGTCGACCCCGCCGCTGATCTCGCGCGTGCCGATCAATAGCGACGGCAGCGCCGGCACTCGCGAGATCGTGGTGGAGCTGCCGCGCACTGTTCCCGATGGCGTCGCCTTTGACGTTGAAGACAACCTCTACATCTCGATGTATACGCCCGATGCGATCTACCGCTACGGCCGCAATGGCAAACTGACGATCCTGTATCATGACTGGGAGCGGCTGATCCTGAACGCGCCAACCAACATCGCCTTCGGCGGCGCCGATATGAAGACGCTGCTGATCGCGAGTTTGTGCGGCTGGAACCTCGTCACCGTACCAATGACGATCGCTGGGCTGCCGGTCAAATATCCATCGCTAGCCTGAAAGGACTGCTTTCATGCTTGATCATCGTGTGTGGATGAACCAACCCCTGCTGTGGGGCGAACGCTGCCGCGGCCGTGGTTTAGCGTGGACGCCGGACGCGAACTGGTTCATCAACGACCCGCTTGGGCCAGTACCCCATTCGCATGACGACGCGACCGAGATCGCCTTGATGGCGCAGGGCAGCCTTGAGATTTTGGTCGGCGGGACGCGGCGGCTGTATCGAGCCGGCGATCTGCTGCTCATGCCGCCGAATAAGTTCCACAATTACTGGTTTGCCGGCGCTGAAACCGCATGCTTGTTCGTCGTCGTCGCGCCGAATCACAAAACGCGCCGCCTTCGCACCGAAGACTTTCCGCCCGGCGCTCATGAAGGCGATATCGAGTTTGCCAATGTTTACGAGACCGATCGGCTGCCTTGCGATCAATTCTTTCAGTGTGAAAAAGTTACCCTTGCCCCTGGCGAGGCCGAGCCAGAACGTGTCCTGGAACTAAAAGATCGCATCGTTTACGTGCTCGAGGGGACTGCGGGAGTGCGCATCAACACGCTGGCGGGGCCGCTGGGCGCGCACCGCTACCAGTACATCCCGGCGACCTGCCCGCATACCATCCGCAACGAGGGTGTCACACCGCTCACGTATCTCTCGTTTATCATCACTGACCCAGCGACGGAGCACGGCACTCAACTGCACCATGAGTGAGCGCTCGCGTAAATACGTAAAGCGCTCCCCCGGCTCAAGGAACGCATGGGGGAGCGCTGTGATCGTGTATGTGGATCTCAAAAGGACAAACTTAGCCGCCTGGTTCGATCACCCGTTGGATCACTTTGCCGCCGGCCTTTTCTTTCAAAATGAGCTTCACACGGCCGTCAGGCATCGTCTCTTCTTTAATTAGGAAGTGATCGGCATCGTAATCGCGCAGCAGCACATCTTTTTCACCCGCTTCTAGCCCTCGCCACTCCTGCAGCTCGACCGGCTCCCAACGCTTTGACTGTACCGACCGGTACGCGGCATCCATGATCGCGTTGACGACATAGCCATCATAGAAGTCTTCAACCGGCTTGCGGCCCTCGTCGATGGCATTGAACATGTCGGCGAACATCTCTAAATACCCCAGGCCGCCCACCTCATCGCCAACCGGGAACAGCCAGCCCTTATCGGCCTCCGATTTTTCGGAGACATAGCCCCCTTCGCCAACGGCAGTGAACATCTCAAAGCCGGTGCGCAGCCAGTGATTGAGCCAGATCGTGCCTTCGGTGCCCGAAACCTCGTCGCGCAAGTCCATACCACCGCGGAACGTCCAGCTTACTTCAAACTGGCCGACCGCGCCGTTGGCATAGCGCACCAGCCCGACCGCGTTATCCTCAGCTTCGATCGGATGTACAAGCGTATCGGCCCAGCACATGACCTCGACCGGCCGGATCTGCTTGCCGATGAAGCTGCGCGCGATCTCGATGCAGTGGCAGCCGAGGTCGATGATCGCCCCGCCGCCCGATTGGTTGATATCCCAAAACCAGTCGCTGTGCGGCCCCGGGTGCGTTTCGCGCGAGCGCGCCCACAGCACCTTGCCGACGGCGCCATTATGCACCGAAGCGAGGGCTTTGAGCGTCTTTGGCGTATACACGAGATCCTCGAGGTAGCCGTGGAAAACCCCGGCTTTCTCGACCGCCTCAAGGATGCGCCATGCTTCCTCGGCCGTGCGCGCCAACGGTTTGGTGCACAGCACAGCTTTACCCGCTTCAGCGGCCATGACGATCGCCTGTTCGTGCAGGTTATTGGGCAAGCCAACGACGACGATATCGGTCTCTGGATGTTCGATCGCCGCCCTCAGATCGGTCGTGGAGTGCGGAACGCCCCATTCCTCGGCAAATTTGCGCCCGCGTTCTTCTGTGCGGCTGTAGATCACGTGAACACGATCGCGGCTGCGATACTGGTGAATGGACATGGTATAAAACATGCCGATCAGGCCTGTACCCAGCATGGTTATCTTGTGCATTGCCTATCTCCTTCAAACGCAAATGAAATCTTAGCCGCGCAGCAGTTTCTATTCATCATTGGCGCAGGCGCCGCTCGCGCCCGTAAATTGAGGTGATGAAGATCAACGTCAGGCCGAGGATAATCCATTGATAGGCCTGAGCGATGCCCAGCGCTTGCAGCAGGCTTTCGATCAACTGGAGGACGAGCGCGCCGGCCATCGTGCCCCAATAGCTGCCCCGGCCGCCTGAAAGCGCAGTGCCGCCCACCACCACAGCCGCGATTGAAGGGAACAGCTTGTTTTCGCCCAAGTTGAGGAAAACTGTCTGCGTGTGCCCCAGAAAAACTGCGCCGGCAAACGCCGCAAGCAGTCCGCTTGCGGTAAACGTGATCAAGACGATCCACTTTACGCGCACACCAGAGAGCTGCGCCGTTCGGCGGTTAACCCCCACAGCGAACAGATGTTTGCCGTAAGTCGTCCGCTCCAGCAGCAGCCACATCCCAATGCCGAACAGGATCCATAAGATCACAACGCCGGGAATACTGCCGATCGCCGGTGCGGAGATCACATCGCGCAGCAAAGGCGGCGTCCCACCTTCGAGCTGGCCGAAGGTGACCGCGCGGATCGAACCCGCGACGACGCCGGCCATGCCGAGCGTCATCACCAGCGGCGGCACACCCAGCAGCGTGATGCCGATCCCGTTGATAAAACCGATGCCAGCGCCAACCCCCAGCGCGACCAGTAAGCCGGGCAGCAGCATCTCGTTTTGGCCGGCAGCGACGCGAAACGTCAAGATTGCGCCAAGCGTGACGACGGCACCCACTGAAAGATCGATGCCTTCCCCGCCTGAAATGATGACCAGCGTTTGCCCCGCTGAGATGATCGAAAGGATGGCGGCGAGCCGCAGGATGTTGATGGCTTGCTCTGGGTTGGTAAAACCGGGACGGACGATGCCGCCGAGGATGAACAGCGCGATCGCCAGCATCAACGCCAGCAGCGGCGGCGGAATACGCTGGAGCGTTTGCCGCGCCGTATGCATCCAGTTTTGAACAGGCGCCGGCGCCGGGGTTAATTTTTCGCTTATCTCGGTCATGCGATCGCCTTTACCCTACGTCTAGCGACCAACGCCAGCACGCCACTGCGTACCAGCCTGAAGATGCCAGGGCCCGCCAACGCCAAGACGATGATCGTCGCGTTCACGAGGTCTTGATACCACGTCGGCACATTCGCGAACGAGATGATGTTTCCGATGAACGTAAGCAGGGCCACCCCGATGATCGAGCCGATGACGCTGCCCTGACCGCCGCTCAGCCGCGTGCCGCCCAGCACCACAGCCGTGATCGTCAGCAGTGTGAGGGTGCCGCCATCGCGCAGCGCAAGGCTGGCATTGGCGGAACCGGTGAGCAGCGTGCGAGCAATGGCCGCGAAACCAGCAAAAATGCCTGCCCACATATAAGCGCTCAAGCGGATGGTCGAGACTGGAACACCCGTCGTGTAGGCCGCCTGTGCGTTTCCGCCGGTCGCAAATAAGTATTGACCATAACGGGTAGCTTTTAAGATCAGCCAGAACAAAATGAGCAAGACGATGATATAGGCCGCGAACGGCCACTCCAGAAATAAAAACCGCTGTGGAGAACCATAGAACAAAGACCAGTCGCGAGGGATATCACCGCCCGGCCGCGGCAGCACCTCGAGCGCGATGCCGGCGAAGACAAAGCCCGTCGCGTAAGTCGTCACGATCGGTTGCAGGCGCAGAATCGCGACGCAGAACCCGTTAAAAGCCCCTGCCAATGCACCAACACCGACCGACATTGCCATCGCCAGCACGATCTCACCAGTCGTCGAGTCGCTCGTGATCCAGCGCACCAGCAGCGCATTAATCATCAGCATCATCGTGCCCAACGACAGGTCGATCCCGCCGCTGATGATCACCAACGTTTGCCCGACGACGAGGATCATCGTCGGCAGCATGGCGCGTAAGTTGCGGTTGAGCACGGTGAGCTGCAGCAGGTTCTCTTGCAGCGCACGGTTGACGAGCACGGCGATGATTAATAACAGCAGGGTGAATAAGAAAGGATTCTGGCGGATGAAGCGCTGAATGGAAGCGCGCGTCATAGCACTATCTCCTGAACCGTCCCCATGCTGGCGCTGACGAGGTTCGAATGGGTGAGCGTCTCACCGCTCAGTTCAGCCGTGATCACGCCGTCGTGCAGCACCAGCACACGGTTGCACAGGCCGAGCAGCTCATCGTCATCGCTGCTGTAGAACAAGATCGCCGTACCGGCAGCGCGAAGCTGCGCCAGCAGTGAATAAAACTCGGCTTTGGAGCCAACATCTACGCCCTTGGTCGGGTCATTAAGCAGCAGCAAACGCGGGCTGCGCGCCAGCCATTTGCCGATGACGACCTTCTGGGCATTACCACCGCTCAAACTGCTGACTGGCGCGCTGAGCGAGGCCATCACCAAGCGCAGCTCGTTCGCCGTTCGTTCGGCATCTGCGCGCGCTTGGTTCATCCGCAGTGGGAAACCATACTTAGCCCACGACGGAAGCTGCAAATTTTCCAGGATGGAACGGATCAGCAGCAGTCCCTCGGCACTGCGATCGCCCGGTACGAAAGCGACATCGGCTTTCATCGCCTGTTTAGGGTGGCGAAAATGAACCGGTTTACCGGAGAGGATGATCTCCCCCGTCGAAGGCAGCGCGCCGAAGAGTGCCAGCAGCAGATCGGACTGGCCCTGCCCTTGCAGACCGCCTAGACCGACCAGTTCCCCGTCGCGCAGGGAAAAGCTGACATTTTGCAGCCGGCCCGCGCTCAAGTTCTTCACCTCAAGGCGAACAGGGGCATCGGGCGGAACTGGCGCATGATCGACGAACTGCTCCGCCGTCGCGCCCTCGATCATCAGGTCGATTAATTCGCGCCGGCTGGTCTCGGCGATCAAGACATTGCCGACCGTTTGCCCGCCGCGCAGCACGGTCGCCCGGTCTGCAACTTGAAAGATCTCCTCCATGCGATGCGAGACGAAGACGATAGCCATGCCGCTGGCTTTCCAATCGGCGACCAACTCGAACAGGCGGGCTACCTGCCGACTGTCCAAGCTCGCAGTCGCTTCATCGAGGATGATGAGACGCGGCTGAGTGCTTAAGGCCTTGAGGATCTCGACGATCTGCCGCTCATCAGGTGGCAGCTGTTTGACCGGCGTATCGGGATTGAGCGATCGCACAGTGCCGCTGAACAGATCGAGCAGCGCGATCGTGCGCTGGCGCATCTCGCGCCAACTGACGAACGCTTTAGCGATCGCAGGCTCATGTGCGAGCCAAATATTTTCATCAACGCTCATATCCGGGATCAGGCTGAGTTCCTGATAGACTGCGCTAATCCCTAGCCGACGCGCAGCCTGCGGAGAACCGGGCTGGATCGTTTGTCCGTTTAAGATGAGCTGGCCTGCATCGGGTGAAACGACGCCGGTAATGATCTTGCTAAGCGTGCTTTTCCCGCTGCCGTTAGCCCCTAAAAGCGCGACGACCTCGCCAGCGCGAACATCAAGGTTGCCATCAGCAAGGGCGACCACGCCACCAAAGCGCTTCACCACATGCTGGGCGGAAAGCGAAAGATCGGTCATCGATTTTCCGTTCTGAAACAAACAACCTTTTTCTTCATTGTGTGATGCAGGGGCAAGTCAAAATCTTGCCCCTGCATTGAACCTCTTTTAAAGCGGCTGTCCGCGTTGGTTAACGCATGAAGCTGAACGCCTGCGTCTGCGTGATCATGCCGTCGAGGGTGTAGCTCTCTGGCAGGTTGGCCACTTGCGCATAGTACGTCTCGAAGTTCTCCGGCGTCACCACATACGGGATCGGCACGTACAGCGTGTTCCCGAACGGCCCCGCCAGCTGGCTCTCATCCACCTCGCCACCCAGCAGAATCTCCACCGCCACGCGCAGCCCGTCCGCCCCTACACCCGGCGGGTTCACCACCCCGATCGTCCGGAAGTCCGGCCGCTGCTGCAGCACCTGGTGCCACATCTGCAGGAACCCCGCCCGCGCTTCTCCCGTTAGCACCGGCCACCGCTCCGGGTTGGCCGTCCGCAGCGCCGTCAGCACCCCCATCGCCATCCCGTCCTGCGTCCACACCCCGTCAATGTTCGGCTGCGACGCCAGGAAGTCCGACATCACCTGCTGCCCGGTCGCCTGATCCCACATCCCGCTCTCGCGGCCCACCACGTTGATCCCAGGATACTCCGCCAGCACCTCCGCCACCCCTGCCATTCGCGCTTCGTTGGCCGGGTGCCCTACGAACCCTTCGATCAACACAATGTCTCCGCTGCCGCCCAGCTCCTCCGCCAGCCAGCGCGCGCTGATCCGCGCCCACTCCGTCTGGTCGATCACCACGTTGTACACGCCCCGCGCGCCGATCTCCTGGTCGACCGCGATCACCACGATCCCTTCCTCAACCGCTTCCTCCAGCGCCAGGTTCAGCGCCGATTGGTCGCCCGGGTTGATGATGATCGCATCCACCCCGCGATTGATCAGGTTCTGGATCTGCTGGATCTGCCCCTGCGCGTCCGTGTCTGTGCTTTCGATCACCAGTTCAATATTGATCCCCACAGAAGCGAGATCGGCGGCGGCGTTCTCGATATTCTGGATCATCTGCGTGCGCCATTCGCTGCCGACAAAGCTGTTCGATACACCAATGACGAAGCGCTGTGACTGCTCTGCCGGGGCTGCCTGGCCTGCAATCGCAAGGGATAACAGCGCCAGCAGCACGATGAGGAAAAACAACTTCTTGTTGAACATAAATGCCTCCTAGAACAAAATTCGTAAGTTGATCTTCGCCAGCACCTCTTAGCCTAACGGCTGGCGGCAGGTGACCAACTATGACTATACCCATTAAAGGTCATTTATGCAATCGATTGCGCCTGGCAAAACGCGCGAAAGATTGCAAATCTGCCCCAAAATTATTTCTATGCAATCATTATACCGCTTTCGACACATCCCTGCCATCGCCCTGAAACGGGTCTGTTCACATTGCATAAGCTGGATAGGGTGACTTACCCTCCGCACGCGTGAGGGTGTACCCTCCATCGACCGGGATGATCGCTCCGGTGATGTAACGGGCTTGATCAGATATTAAGAAAGCGCAGGCATCCGCGATATCGTCGGCTGTCCCCAATCGCCCAAGTGGAATGCCGCGCTCAATAAATGCTCGTCCATCCGGCGTTAGCGATGCCTGCCGGTGCTCGCGCTCCGCCCAGCCAGCTGCCAAGACATTCACGGTAATGCCGTGTTCAGCGAGATCGACCGCCGCCATACGCGCCACCGCCCCAAGCGCCGTCAGCGTCGCGCCTGTGACGCTTGACTGAAGGAATGGCATTAGCGCGGCGAAAGACGATAAAAAGACCAAACGTCCTCCACCGCCGCGGGCAATCATGCCGCGCGCGATCGCCTGCCCGGCGAAAATTAAGCCAGAGAAGTTGACCTCAAGCGCGCGATCCCAATCAGCGGACGTCGCAGCCATGAACTCTGCTGGGGTATACCAGCCAGGGCATAATATGGCTCCATCGAAAACGCCCAAGGCGCCGATCTGCTCGGCCATCGCCGGTGGGTTTGCGCTCGCCAGGGGGGACAGCAGCGCTGTTAGATCGCGCTGCTGAAGCGCCGCCTCTGCCGAGGCCAACGCTGCATCAAAACAGGCAAACACGACCTCAGCGCCGGCTTCTTGCAGCCGACTGCCAAGACCCACTTCAAACTCACCGAGCGTGCCAGCGACTGCGACTCGTTTTCCTGTGATTGCGCTCATTGCGATTGCTTTCCGCCTCAACGTGAATATTTACTAATTCCCAGCCCCCCATCGATCCGGATGAAAGCTCCGGTCGTATAGGCGCTGTC
>DAOTYT010000438.1:0-7520 GCA_034434615.1 Anaerolineae bacterium
GGCGACCGACGGCCTGTATGATCGTTTTGGCGAGCTGCGCGTGGTCGATACGCCGATCGCGGAGATTTCAATCGTCGGGCTTGCTATCGGCGCAGCGCTGGTGGGGATGCGGCCGATCGCCGAAATTCAATTTGCCGATTATATCCTGCCGGCTGTTGACCAGATCCTGAACGAAGCGGCGCTTTTTCGGTATCGCTCTAACGGGGATTGGGCCTGCCCAATCGTCGTGCGCGCGCCTTATGGCGCGGGCATTCACGGGGCGCTGTACCACTCGCAGAGCAATGAAGCGCTGTTTGCCAGCACGCCGGGGTTGAAATGCGTTATCCCCTCAACCCCCTATGACGCCAAAGGTTTGCTGATCGCCGCCATCCGCAGCCCAGACCCGATCGTCTATTTTGAGCATAAAGGCCTGTATCGTACCATCCGCGGCGAGGTGCCGGAAGGAATCTATACCGAGCCGATCGGCAGGGCGGCCGTGCGTCGCGAAGGGAGCGACCTCAGCCTGTTCACTTATGGCTTGATGACTCATTACAGCCTGACCGCCGCCGAACGCGCTGCCACTGATGGGATCAGCGTCGAAGTGGTCGACCTGCGGACGGTCTACCCCCTCGACCGCGAGATGATCCTCGCCTCTGCACGCAAAACGGGCAAAGTCCTGATCGTGCACGAAGACAGCCTGAGCGGGGGCATTGGCGGCGAGGTGAGCGCCATCATCGCCGAACACGCCTTCGAGTGGCTGGATGCGCCGATTCGGCGGCTTGCCTCGCCGGATGTGCCCGCCGTCGCCTTTAACGATGATCTTGAGGCGGCTTTTATGCTCAACCCCGACAAGATCGAAGCGGCAGTTCGCGCGCTGGCCGCCTACTAAGCCGCACTTGCGAGAGGAAGGTAACATGGCGACGAAAATCATTATGCCGCAGCTCGGCGAGTCGATCGTCGAAGGGACGATCACGCGCTGGTTGAAGCGCGAGGGAGAGCCGATCGCGCAGTACGAACCCCTGCTCGAGGTTGATACGGACAAAGTGACGACCGAGGTTCCCTCGCCGGTCAGTGGAACGCTGCTCAAGATCGTCGTACCTGAAGGAATCACAGTGAAGATGGGCGAGCTGTTGGCATACATTGGCGCGCCGGATGAGACGATCGATGTGGTCGATGGGCCGGCCGGGCAGGAAACCTCTCTGCCAGCCGCCGGCGAAGCCGCGGCGCCGGCCGCGCAGTCGGCCCCTGGTGCAACGCCGGTTGCAGCGCGCATGGCCGCCGAGCTGGGGGTCGATGTGACTCAGGTGACGGGGACTGGGCAGGGAGGTCGCATCACTAAAGGTGACGTGGCCGCTTTCGCCAGCACAGCGGCGCGCAGGCCTGCACCGGGGGGGGCAAACCTGGAAGATGATCTCGAGGCAGCACCGGGGACGCTCATCTCGCCGGTCGTTTCGCGGTTGGCCGCGCGCCACGCGATCGATCTGCGGCAGGTGCGCGGCACCGGCAGCGGCGGGCGCGTCACCAAGCGCGATGTGCTGGCTTATCTCGAGCGCGCTGCTGCTGCGCCAGCAGATCAGCCAGCAGCTCAGATCGAAGACGCCGCCGCCCCGCAGCCCGTGAACGCGTCCCCGGAAAACAGCACGATCATCCCGTTGAGCGCGATGCGCCGTGCCATCGCCGATCACATGGTGCGCAGCAAGCAAACCAGCCCCCATGTGACGACGGTCATGGAGGCGGACTTAACCGCGGTTGAAACCCATCGGCGTGCCCATAAAGCGGCATTCGCCGCGCGGGGCATCAACCTGACGTATACGGCGTATTTCATCGGCGCGGCGGCGGCGGCACTGGTCGCTCACCCTCACGTCAATGCGAGTTGGGATGCTGCCGGCGTGAAGCTGCACCTGGCGATCCACATCGGTATGGCGACCGCGCTTGATGACGGTCTGATCGTGCCGGTGATTAAACATGCTGAGCGCAAGTCGCTGTTCGGTTTGGCGGCGGAGATCAATGACCTGGCCGCGCGTGCGCGGGGCGGCGGGCTTCAGCCCGATGACGTGGCGGGGGCCACGTTCACCGTCACCAACCACGGCACGAGCGGATCGCTTTTCGCCACGCCGATCATCAACCAGCCGCAGGCGGCGATCCTGGGTGTAGGCGCGATCGAAAAACGCCCGCGCGTGCTCGAGACCGAAGAAGGAGACGTCCTCGCCATCCGGCCAGTGGTCTTTCTATCCTTGACTTTCGATCATCGCCTCCTTGACGGCGCCGGCGCCGATGCCTTTCTCGGCGCGGTCAAGCGGGCGTTAGAGCATTGGCAGTGATCGCCAGCGTGGGCGAAGTGTTGCACAGCGTGTGATGTTCGTCGGCGGGCCGGCGGTGCCCTCAGCGTTTGATCGCCAGCAGCGCAGTCACGGCTTTGAGGATCGCCGCCTCGCCGGCGCCGGCGAGCGCCATTACTCGCTCGGGCGTCCGCGCGACAGGTAGATCTCGATGCCTTTGACGATCATCGAGAGCGAGAGCGTCAGCACCAGATAGGTGAGCGCGACGATATTGTACGCCTGAAAGAAAGTGAACGTCGCTGCGGCGAACGTCTGGCCGGCGCGGGTAATATCGCGCACGCCGACGATGGAGACCAGCGAACTCTCTTTCAGGATGGCGATGAAATCGTTGCCGAGGGCGGGCAGGATGTTACGGATCGCCTGCGGCAGGATGATGAAGCGCATGATCTGCCACTGGGTCATGCCGAGGCTGCGCGCCGCTTCGCGCTGGCCAATATCGATGCTGTCGATGCCGGCGCGGAAGATCTCGGAGAGGAAAGCCGCGTAGCTAACGGCGAGGGCGACGATAGCGCGGTTGACCGTGGGGATATCGCGCACGGTGACCGCTGCGAGGTTTTCAGCTAACCCGAACAAGAGGATTTCATTATCGAGCAGGCTGTTGCCCAGCCGGTTCGCCAGCCCCACCAGCTCTGGCACCAGCGCCAGCGTCACGTAGAAGACGAGCACCAGCGTTGGGATGCCGCGGATGACCTCGACGAACACCGTCGCCGGCTGGTAAACCAAAATATTGTAGGCCAGTGAGCGCGATGGTCGTCGCATCAGCGCTAAGATCAGGCCGAGCAGCAGCGCCAGCGCATAGGCAACCACCGAGACCCAGATCGTCGTCCAAATGCCGGTGCGCACTTCGGCCCACGCCTGTTGGTAAGTCGTGCTGTCGGCCACGCCGATGACGAAAATCAACACGCCGCCGAGGATGATCAGCAGCCACCAAGGCGCGCGCGCGAGCCGCTGAATCAGGATATTGCGCTTTTGAGGGTTCGGTCGGGCGTCGCCATTCAGTGCGGCGGGCCGGTTTGCGGAAGTGAAAAGCGTCATAAAGTGCCGGGCTTACCTGTCGTCGATCAGCGGAGCCGATAGCAAAGAAGAGGAGGGCAAACCTCCTCTTCTTCAATTGGCAGCTGAAGCCGCGCGTGCGCTAGCTGGCCGCGGCGGGCGAGAAGACGATCAACCACTTGTAAGCGAGAAAATCGAGGAAGCCATCTTCGCGCATGGTTGCGAGCGCCGCATTGACGGCCGCGATCAGCTCTTCGCTCCCCTCTTTCGGGAAGATGATGCCGAAGTCGTCGACGTCTAGCACATCGCCCACCAGCTCGACGGGAGCGCCCATCGCGTTGACGAAGCCGCCAGCGGCCGACGCGTCGGCCGGGATGGCATCGATATCGCCGTTGACCAGCGCCAGCACACCCTCGCCGAAGCCATTGTAGACGATCACCCGATCCTCAGTCAGCAAGCCCTCGGCGATATATCCCTGTGCCAGCCAGTAGTTGGCGCCGCCGCTCATCACACCAAGCCGCAGATCTGGGTTGGCGCCAAACTCCTCGATCGACGCGAAACGGTCTTCCCCTTCACGCACGAGCAGGAAGATCTCCATCGTCACATATGGGTCGCTGAAATTGACGATCTCCATGCGCTCTTCCTTGATGGAGATGCCGTTCACGCCCATATCGAACTGGCCCTGCCCGACGGCGGCCATTTGCACTTCCCAGCTTGTGACTTCAAAGACTGGCGTGAAGTTGAGGCGGTACGCGAGTTCGTTGATCAGGTCATAGTCGAAGCCGATCGGGCCGGCAGCGCGCGGGTCTTCAAACTGGAAGGGCGCATAAGCGTTTTCAACAGCTACGGTGATCTCTCGCCCGCCCAGATCGGGCAGGTCGGAGTAAACCGGGTGCTCTGCCAGTACGGGTACAGCCAGCAGCATCAACGCTGTGAAGACGGCGATCAAGAGGACATTTTTACGGTTTGCAAACATTCAGCTCTCTCCTCACTCTATGCGATATGTTCCATAACGGCTGCCACCGGCGGGCAAACCGTAGTAACCTGGTTGTTTTGACGATGAAAGGTCTCGCAGTTTAGGTTGGTTTCGCCGCGCCGCTCTCGTCCGCGGTCACCGCGTTAAAAGCAGAACTATAACAATGCTGTGCCGGCTTGTCAAAGAAGGGCGGTTCCCCTGCAGGGCAATTGCTTCAAAAGGGGGGTAAGTCGCCAATGACGATGGCGTGATTGCGCGCGCGAGACAGCCCCACATACAGCAGCTGATTGGCGATTTCCTCGCGCAGGGCATGGAGTTCTGTCAGGATCACGACGGCGCTTTCTAGTCCCTTGTATCTTTGGATCGTACAGACGCGCGCGGCCAGCGGCATCTCTGTATCCAGGCGCCACGTGAGGATAAAATTGCCGAGCTGGTCGTCGTTCTGCCATTGGCTGCGCTTTTCGCTAGCCGGCGTGAGCACGATGATGTCCTCCGCTGGAACGCCCTCCTCATTAACCAGGCGGTGCAAAACGCGCTGAAGCGCACGGCGTTCAGACTGCTTGTCTGGCGCGGGGATGATCTCGACTGGGCGCCCTTCTGGCCCGATACACTGCATGTCTGCGTGGCCAGAATAGGGCTTGAGCCGTTCGTGAATGTGCTGGGTGTTGCGCAGGTTTTCTTCGAGGTAGAGCGGCGCGCCCTCTATGGGGATTTGGCTGATTTGGGTGAAGATGCGCTGGCTTTCATCAAAAAACACGTAGAACACGCCGTCTTGAGGGTCTTTGAGCGTATCCAACAACCCGATCCACCACGTATCGTCGAAATCCTGCCCTTCGTCGACGATGACGGCGTCGTACAGCAGCGCCGGGTCAGCATCGGGGGCGCGTAGGACGCTGAGGGCGTCCACCAGCAGCTCTGGCGCTTGCTCGTAGAAGCTGCTTCCACTCGGCACGTTGATGCGGGCGTGCTGCACCATGCGCCCAACCAGCGCGTGAAACGTCAGCACGTCAACCTGGGGATGCTGAAGCCGCCCGTTGATCCACTTCGCCAGATTGGTGTTAAAGCAAACGAACAGCACCCGCAGACCACTTTCCGCGAGCTGTGCCGCCTTCTCCATCGCCAGCAAGGTTTTACCCGTGCCCGCCCCGCCGATGATGGCGGCGCGCTTCTGATAACGCAGTATTTTGAGAATCTTGAACTGCTGATGGGTGAGTTCCTCGATCTTGCGGTTCTCGCGAGCGAACTGCTCGACGATGCGCGGCTGCAACCGGCGCGTCGGCACCAGCAGACTGACCAGTGCCTCTACCGCGCGTTTGCCGCCCATACTGGCGTTACGGGCATCGGCGCGCGGCTGCCAGTAGCTGAAAATCGCCAGCAGGCGGTTTTCGAGATCGTGCAGGTGTGTCATGTCGATGAAAATGTCATCCGGGCAATCGGGGCGAATGTGACCAGACACCCGCGCATCCGGCAGGGCAACCGCTGGAAACAACGCAAAGGGGATGCCTTTCGTCCTGGGATCGTTGGCCAGCCAATCGCCCAAAGCCTGACGATTCCGCTCTGCCTGTTCACACGGGTCTTTGATTTCATGCCTGCCACTGAACCAGCGCCCATTTTCGATATGAATATCACCGCCCTTGACTTCCATAATCAGCACACCATAGTCAGGATGCGCAATGAGAAAGTCGATCTCGCCCACCGTGCCGAGCGTGCGCGCGAACCACTTGACCGCATGCAGCACAGTGAAGACACCGGGCAGCTTCTCGAAAGCCGCCAAAAGAGCCAGTTCGGCATCGCTGATGGCGTCGTCGCTGCCCGCGCCGCGATGCACCCTGCCGCGATAAAACCCCTGCAGGTAGCCAACGGTGATTTGCTCCGGCCGCCGGTTCAATTCGCGAATGCCGAGCGTCGTGATGCGGAACGTATCCTGCATCGAATCGCTGTGATGCTGACGCTTCTCGACGAAGCCCGCCTTGCAGAAATGCACATCGCACCAGGCGACACGGCTGACCAGCGTGAACTGGCTGCCGCTCATGGCCTGCGCTTCATCTTCAGTGATGCCGAAGTGCTGCGCCAGCCGGAACAACATCTGTGCGCGGGTGTACGCCTGCCCATCGCTGAGCAGCCGCAGGAACGGGAGCAAAAATTCATTTTGAGATGGGATGGGCATAGGCAAAATCTCTGTAAACAAGCAAAAAACAGGTGATGCTGCTTATTGATTGTGACACCTTATTTATTTCATATGCTTGCGTTTGAGCTTCGTCCTGGTTTTCAGCAGAGAAAACATCTGATCGGCGTTCAGAAAGCGCTCGAGTTCTTCACGTGATCGTTCGCCGCTACTCATCGGACTTTGCCGTTATCCTGACCACCTGCCCCGGCTGGATCGACCCCAATGCAGACTGGACAGCAGGCATGAGCGGCAAAAGGGTTTCCAGTTTGTTGTTGACGGCGGAAAGAACAATAAAACTAAGCTGCATCGCTTCCAGAACTTGCTGATCCTGCATGTTACTATCCACAGTGACAAAAACATCGTACACGCCCGACATCAGTTTGAGCAGTTCGCCGTTTTTTTACCTGCCCAACCTGCTTCTGGAACGGTTCTAACTTCGTGTTCAGGTAACTCATGCTTAAGCTTGCGCGGCAGGCATTCGTCAATGAGAATCTTCATGCGCCGCCATCGCTCCGGCTTCTTCCAGGAAGCGGATCACCTGCTCGCGCGAGACTGTCGGAAAATCATCTAGAAATGCATCTATCGTCTCGCCTGTTGCCAGATAATCAATCAGGTTCTTTACCGGAACCCGCGTGCCGCGAAAAACGGGCAGACCGCCGAGGATTTCCGGGTCTTTGATAATCACTGAATGGGTCATGCTAACCTCTTTCCACATTTTCTTTTCATTCTATCATTGTTCCCGGTCGTCAGGGTGCGCCACGCGCGGATCGGCCGGCGGCGGGTTGAGCCACGTCTGCCACTGCGACACATCCGGCACGAGATACGTGACCCCCACCCTAAATCCCTCCCCCTCAGGTGGAGGGACTTTTTCTCCCCCTCGCCCTGAGGGAGAGGGGGCAGGGGGGTGAGGGCTTGCCTTCGGCGCGGGGACGTGCATGGCGGGCAGCGCCGCCATAGAGTCGTACATTTCAAGTATAGTATCTTTGGTGCGATATGTGCCGTAAGCTGCCATGTCGTCGCGCTTGACGATGGGGAACGTCTCCATGATGTAATCCACGTCGTCGCG
>DAOTYT010000439.1:0-22410 GCA_034434615.1 Anaerolineae bacterium
GCGAGAAGCCGAGCGCGACGATGTTTCGACGTGATGGCCGAGCGGCGAGGCAGCGCCCTGCAAAGGCGCACAGACGGGTTCGACTCCCGTTCACGTCCTGATGACGATCGATTTGATTAGGCGTAATTTACGCGAGGACTTTATGGCGACCATTAAAATCCCAACGCCACTGCGGGTCTATACCGGCAACGAAGCGCAAGTGACCGTGAACGGAACGACGATCGGCGAAGCGCTTAACGATCTGACAACCCGTTACCCGGAACTGCGCCAGCATTTATTCAATGGCGACGAGCTGCGCACCTTCGTCAATATCTTCGTTGGCGAGGAGGATATCCGCTTCCTCAATGGTTTGCAGACGGAGATCGACGACAATGCCAGCCTGCGCATCATCCCCAGCATCGCCGGCGGAAAGCGCTAATCCTGCGATGAGCGCGCAGTTCTCAATTCGTCGCGCCCTGCCCCACGAAGCGTCTGCCGTAGCGCGCGTGCACATCGCGAGCTGGCAAACGACCTACGCCGGCCTGCTGCCTGAGGAATATTTGCGCAGCCTGTCGTTCGAGGTGCGCGAACAACAGTGGCAGCGCGCCCTTAACCAGCCAGAACACTGCCTGTTCGTCGCCGAACGCGACGAAACGGTGGTCGGCTTCGCCTATGGCGGCAAGGAGGAGGGCCTGCTCGCAGGTTATTCCGGGCATCTCTACGCGATCTATCTGCTGGAAGCGGTGCAGGGTATTGGGCTTGGGCGAGCGCTCGCCCATGCGGTTGTGGGCTGTCTGCGCGATCGCGGACACCGATCGATGGTCGTGTGGGTGCTGGCCGAAAATCATCGCGCCAGGCGTTTTTATGAGTCGCTTGGTGGCAGTGAAGCTGGCCAGCAGATGATCACCATTGGCGATATCGAGCTGGAAGATATCGCTTACGGTTGGGACGACTTGGAAACCTTTGGACGTAATAAAAATGGACGAGAGGAATAGGCAATGAGGCCGATCGTCACGCAATTAGGCAGTTTGAGCAATGACGAAATTCGCCGCTACGGGCGGCATGTGATCATGCCTGAATTCGGCATGGAGGGCCAGCGCCGCTTGAAAGCGGGCAGCGTCCTGCTGATTGGCACGGGAGGGTTGGGCAGCCCACTGTCGTTGTATCTGGCGGCGGCCGGCGTTGGGCGCATCGGCCTTGTCGACTATGACGTGGTGGATGAAACCAATCTGCAGCGCCAGATCGTGCATGGCCAGAGCACCGTCGGCCAGTCCAAAATCGAAAGCGCGGCCCGGCGCATGCTCGATATCAACCCGATGCTCCACATCGATAAGCATGAAGTGCCGCTAACCACAGAAAATGCGCTTGAGATCATGGCGCCATATGATGTGATCATCGACGGGACGGACAATTTCCCGACGCGCTACCTGACGAATGATGCCTGCGTCAAGCTCGGCAAGCCGAACGTGTACGGCAGCGTCCTGCGCTTCGAGGGGCAGCTCAGCGTCTTTTACGCCAAAGAAGGGCCGTGCTATCGCTGCATGTTTCCGGAACCGCCACCGCCTGGGCTCGTCCCCAGCTGCGCCGAGGCTGGCGTGCTTGGCGTGCTGCCGGGCGTCATTGGCACATTGCAAGCGACTGAAGCCATCAAACTGATCACCGGCATTGGGGAACCCATGATCGGCCGTATGCTGCTGTATGATGCACTTTCGATGACCTTCGACATCGTCAAAATCCGCAAAAACCCGAACTGCGTTGTGTGCAGCAGGCCGCCAGATCAAATCGACCTGATCGACTACGAACAGTTCTGCGGAGTGCCCGCGCACGACCGCGTGCCCGCGCACGACCGCGTGCCCGCGCATGACCACATGCCCGCGCATGACCATGTGACAGCCATCGGCGCTGTGGTCAACGGAGCGAACGCAGCGCAGCCAGCCGCACTGCCAGTTCCGCAGATTACCGTGACTGAACTGAAGGCGCGTTTGGATCGGGGTGAGGCGCCTTTTGTGCTCGATGTGCGCAACCCAGAAGAATGGGAGATTTGCGTCCTCGAAGGAACGGTGCGCATTCCCAAACCCCAGATCCAGCTGGCTGTTGAGGATGTTTACGCGGGCCGTAAGCCGCTGGAAAATACTGTGCTGGCGCAAATCCCTCGCGATCGCGAGGTGATCGTTCACTGTCGTTCTGGCGTGCGCAGTACGGACGTGATTCACATGCTGCGCGGCATCGGCTACGACCCTGCGAACCTGATCAACCTTGACGGCGGCATCCTCGCTTGGGCGCGCACAATCGACCGAACGATGCCGGTCTACTAAAACCACGGCGAGCGGGCGGCCTAGGTCGGCGGCTGCTCGCCGGTTTCATCCCACTTCAGGCCAAAGGCGTTGATCAACCCGCGGTGAACGCAGTCTGACCATGCGCGGTAATTGTGGCCAGCGCTGAATTCATAATAGGTGACGCTGCGGCCGCTCTCGCGCAGGGCTTGATGCATGCGGCGGTTGCCGTACAGCAGCCACTCAAGCAGCCCGCAGTTCTGCCAGATCGTGAGCGGCGCCCGCTCAGTGTGCCGAACCATCGTGAAGATCGGCATCTCATTGCCTCCATAGTCGAATTGGAACGCCCCTGATTGACTGATCACGTGGCCGAAGATATTCGGCAGCCGAAAACCAGCATACAGCGCCATCAGCCCGCCCATCGAGGCGCCCAGCACGCCGTGGCTGCCGGGCTGCTCATCGATATCGATCAAGCGCAGATGCGCCCGCGCCAGCGGCAGCACCTGCTCAAGCACAAACGCCAGTGTCACATCGTTGGCCATGTATTCGATGAAACGCGCTTTTCCGCCGTTGTCAATCAATGCCAGCGCGATCGGACGAATGCGCTGCTGGGCGATCAGGTTATCGACGATGGTCGTCAGTTTGGCGCGGCGTAAATAGTCCGGCCCATCCCAGACAACCACGAGCGGAACGACTGCATCAACAGGAGGCTGGTACAAATAAACGAGACGCCGGCGGCCCACGAACAACCCTTGATTTGGCAGCCAATGGCGCGTGACCAGACCTCGCTGAAAGCGACGGCCAGCGCGCACGAAGGGCGAGCGCCGATAATCTGGCATTGTAAACCAATGATTGTACTGCCCCATGCCGTTCCAAACCCGGCGCCGATTGAACGGATCGAGCACACGCCGTTCCGGTTCCAGTGATGAGAAGAGACCATATTCGACATAAGCATCGCGAGGGAATGAGACGGCCCGGCTCCACAAATTCGTCCCGGCGTGTTCAAACTCGAGCGGGGTCGATCGCCAATCTCCGACTGCGAAATCGCCGCTGAGCAGAGGCGGCTGATCGCCATGCCAAACGAAAATCGCCTTATCGCCGTCAATCAGCGGCGTCCCTTCGGCGCGCGCTCGTTCCAGCAAATCCATCTCACCCTATCCTAAACCCGGCAGCGCAGTATGCTGCCAATGGACTTTTGTTCAGTATATGCGCGCGCCCGCCTCCGAATCAAACGTGCCGGCGCTGTGGGCCGGCACGATCGAGGCTTTGTAAAAGCTGCACGAAAACTTCTAGTACAAATAGCGCAGTGGCATCGGCTCTACATGCGTGTCGTAAATGACAAAGCCGCGGCTGAGATAATTCGACAAGGCGATCGGGCTGTCCAGATTGCAGGTGTGCACCCAAAGGCGCGGGGTGCCATCATCCCATGCCCGCTGAATCCCCCAACTTAACAAGTGCTTGCCCAACCCGCGGCCGTTAAAGCCGGGCCGGAGGCCAAAATAAGCAATTTCAGTCGCATCGGGGCGTTTTGCCAGCTCGATATAACCGGCTGGCGTGCCATAAACGTACAGCACATTCACGCTTACCCCCGGCTCGCTGATGGCGGCCTCCAACTCCTCATCCGTCATCAGCAGCCGATCGCGCCAGCGATAGGGTTCTCCGACCGACCGGTACAGGAAACGGTAAAAATCAACATCCGGCGCTTTCATCGAGACCACCATGGCGTTGTCGAGGTCATCAACGAAGCCCGGCCGGAATTGATCGGGGCTGGTCATATGTAGATAGGTGGTGATGAGCTTATCGGGCACAGCTTGAACCGGAAGCGCCATCGTTATACCTCTACCAGCGAAATGCGCTATAATCAGCGCTGTGACATTTATTCCATTGTCTCCAAAACAAGAGAGGCGCTCGATAGCGCAATCTACCAACGTTCGAGCATCATAATTTGTGAAAATGTGACAAAGAGGTCATCATGGATTTCGCTCTAAACGATGAACAACTGCAAGCGCAGAAGATGGTGCGGGAGTATGTCGCCAAAGAAGTGATCCCCTCGATCGGCGAATGGGATCGCAAACAGCAGATGAACCCGGCTGTGCTGCCGCGCATGGCGGAGTTAGGCATCCTCGGCATCAGCATCCCGGTGCGTTACGGAGGCCAAGGCTTTGACTACATCACCCTCGGTTTGGTGTGCGAAGAATTAGAGCGCGGCGACACCACGCTGCGCGTGGTGATGTCGGTTCATATGGGGCTGAACAGCCTGTCGCTGCTGCAGTGGGGCACTGAGGCCCAGAAGGAACGGTTTCTGGTGCCACAGGCGCGCGGCGAAAAATATGGAGCGTTCTGTCTCACGGAACCAGGCGCCGGCAGCGATGTCGTCAACATGACTGCGACTGCGCGCCGGGTTGGGGATCGCTATCTTTTGAATGGCGAGAAGATGTGGATCAGCCTCGCGACAAAAGCCCATCATTTCCTCGTCGTGGCGAAGACCGATCCTGAAGCTGGCCACCGCGGCATGAGCGCCTTCATCGTCACCAGCGATATGCCAGGCGTGACGACCGGCGATATCCATGGCAAGCTCGGCGTGCGCGCTGGCTCGACCGGCTGGGTCGCTTTTCAAGACGTCGAAGTGCCGCTCGAAAACCGCTTGGGCGAAGAGGGCGAAGGCTTCAAAATTGCGATGGCCGCGCTCGATAACGGCCGCTACACGGTCGCCAGCGGCGCGACCGGCCTAATCCGCGCCTGCCTTGAAGACAGCATCACTTATGCGCTCGAACGCAGGACGGGCGGAGTGCCCATCGCCCAGCACCAGTTGATCAAGCAGAAGATCGCGTATATGCAGCAGTGGTATGATGCTGCCCGCCTGCTCTACCTCCACGCTGGCTGGCTGAAAAATCAAGGCCGGCGCAACACGCGCGAAACCAGCCTGGCCAAGTGGTACGCAACCGACCACAGCGTACAGGCGGCGCTGGAAGCGGTTCAGATTCACGGGGCATATGGGTTCAGCGACGAGTACCCGGTCGAGCGTTACCTGCGCAACAGCAAGGGTGCGGTCATCTATGAGGGGACAAGTGAAATCCACCAGCTGATGCAAGCGGACTACGCGCTGGGCTACCGAGAAGACCGGCCGCTGCGGTGCGAGCTGCCCGCTTATGACCCAGTTTTGTGGCAAAGCGAACCTGAACCAGCGGTTGGAAACTGACCGATTAGCTGCCATTTGCGAGGGGGATCAGCCGGCTGATCCCCTTTTTTAACGTGGGATTTCGGCCATGAGAATCGTTTTCTTCGGCGACAGTCTCACATGGGGTGGCTATGGCGGCAGCTATTTTGACGCCCTAGCGAGATATCTGCCCAGTGTCGAACGGATCAACGCGGGCGCCGGCGGCGATACCGTCATCAATTTGCTGCGCCGGCTCGACCACGATGTGATCGCGCGGGGGCCAGATGCGGTTTTCGTCATGGTCGGCAGCAACGACGCGATCGCTTACAGCCAACCCAACACCCGCTCCTATTACCGGCAGACGAAGGCGCTGTCGCGAGGCTTTGTCGCGCCGGAGTTGTTCGAGCAAACCTATCGCGAGCTGCTTATCCGCCTGCAGCTGGAACATATCCAGGTTTGGGTGGGCCTGCCGCCCATTGAATACAATGCAGACGTCCTGGCGGCGCTCGAAGCATTTAATGCGCGCGCCGAAGGGGTCGCACGGTCGCTGGCGATCCCAACGCTCGACCTGCTGGCGGAATTTCGCCCTGCCGCGATCCCTGATCGCGAACCGCTTGGGGTGGGCGATATTTTGCGCGTGGGCCGACGTATCGCTGAAGGATGGCAGGATTATCCATCAGCCCAAGCAGCCGGCGGGTTTACCTTCACGTTCGATGGACTGCACTTCACGCCAGAAGCTGCCGAGCGCGCCGCCGCCAGGATCGCGGCTTTCATCCAGGCCTGATGCAACTTCGGCGCGCATTTCTGCGTACTAACTCATAAGACATTGTCAGTAAGGAGTTATACCATGAGCTGCGGACGCGCTCTTATCTGTCTCTTCTTTCCTCCGTTGGCAGTCATTGACCGCGGCTGCGGCACTGTCCTCATCGTGCTCTTGCTGACTCTGGCTGGCTGGGTGCCTGGGGCGATCGCGGCGCTGCTCCTTAACTATATGGCCGAAACTTCTTAGTGACTGACGTCTCGGCCCGCCATCACAGCACGGGAGAGAGGCGCGGCGACGAAGTCAGAGAGGCCGGGGCAAAACCGGAAGATCGCGCTTGCCTCGCCTCTCATTTTAGCGCTTGACATTAGAACAAAAGTTCTATACACTGCGCGTATGCTGATCAAATCAACGCCAGATACATGGGCGCGCCTCGCCCAGATGAGCGCCGCAACGCGCTTTGAACCGGCTGGCGACCAGCCGCACAGCGAACGGACGCGCGTCCGCCACGCTGGCGACGGCCGCTACCAGTCGCGCAGTCTTGAAGAATGCGTCACGCAGGTCGCCACTCCACGGGGCGAGAAGCCCGTGCTCAAGACGATGGTGACGACGGCCTGTGAACGCAACTGTTTTTACTGCCCATTCCGTGCTGGCCGTGCCAAAACCGAACGCATCACCATCAAGCCCGATGACATCGCTAAAGCGTTTGACGCCATGCAGCGCGTCAAAATGGTCGATGGGTTGTTCCTGTCTTCCGGCATCATCAAAGGCAGTGTGACCACGCAAGACAAGCTGCTCGACACGGTGGAGATCGTGCGGCGCCGCTATCAGTATCGCGGGTACATCCATCTGAAAGTCATGCCCGGCATCGAGGCTGACCAGCTTCTGCGCGCGATGCAGCTGGCAGACCGCGTTTCGGTCAATTTAGAAGCGCCAACGCCTGCGCGCCTACACGCGCTCGCGCCCAAAAAGGCGTTTGAGCGCGAGCTGCTCTCGCTGCTGAGTTTGGCTGAACGTTTTCGCCGCGAACGACCGCACGAAAAACTGGCCAGTACGGTCACGCAGTTTGTCGTCGGGGCCGTGGGCGATACCGACCTCGAGCTGCTGGCCCTCACAGAGAAACTGCACCGCCATGCGCGATTGGCGCGCGCCTATTATTCGGCGTTTCATCCCGTCGAGGATACGCCGTTCGAAAACATGCAGCCGACGCTGCCGCAGCGTGAATTTCGCCTGTACCAATCGAGCTTTTTGCTGCGCGATTACGGCTGGAGCGTCGAGGAGCTCCCGTTCACAGAGTCTGGAAACCTGCCGCTTGAGATCGACCCCAAACGGGCCTGGGCAGAAGCAAACTTGCGCCATGCCCCGGTTGAGCTGATGACGGCCGATCGAGAGCAGCTTATGCGCGTGCCGGGCATCGGCCCTAAAAGCGCAGCCGTCATCCTTCAAGCGCGCCGCCAGCGCCGCATTACCGATTTGGCGCACCTGCGCCAGCTTCACATCCGCGGTATCGAACAGGCTGCGCCTTTCATTTTGCTGGATGGCCGGCGCCCCTCGCAGCAGCTCCCTCTCTTTTGAGACAAGGTTTTCACAAAATCGAACGACGATTCAATTCTTGAGACGCCGCCTTCGACTGCGGTAGAATGATGCAGCAGACTTGGCTTAGTACTCAGTTGAACAACTCAGTACTTAATGTTTGTTAGGAGGTAACCCTTGCACGTCGTCGTTTTTACACGCAGCACGCCGGATACGGCGGCAAAAGTTGAGGTTGATGCTTCTGGCCGCGTTACATGGGGCGATGCCGCCACGGTCGTCAACCCGTGGGACGAGTATGCCCTCGAAGAAGCGATCTTGCAGGCCAAAGCGGCCGGCGGCAAATCGACCGTCATCGCCATCGGCCCAGAGATGCACAATGAAGCGCTTAAACACAGCCTTGCGATGGGGTTAGATAGCGCGATCCGCGTGTGGGATGAGGCGCTTGAGGATGCCGATGGCCTCGCCTATGCGGTGACCGCCGCCGCAGCGGTCAAAAAGCTGGGCGATGTCGATCTCATCATTTTTGGCAAGGAAAGCGTTGATGTCGGCACGGATCAGCACATCGTGCAAACTGCGCGCAAGCTGGGCTGGACGCTGCTGTCCTATGTCTCCAAGATTCACAGCATCGATTATGCCAACAAGACGATCGAAGCGGAACGTTTGCTGGAACAAGGCAAGCAGATCATCACCAGCAAACTGCCAGCCGTCATCAGCGTGATGAAAGACATCAACGAGCCACGCTATCCTTCCTTCATCGGCATCCGTAAGGCATCGAAAGCGGAGATCCCGGTTTGGTCGCTGGCTGATCTCGCCGTGACCTTGCCCGCAGCGCGATCGCGGGTCGTCGCCTTCAAGAACCTGCCCCCGCGGGAGACGAAAACTGAGATGCTGACGGGGACGCCAGAGGAGATGGCAGCGCAGCTCGTCGATCGTTTACTGGAGGAGAAAGTGCTGTGAGCACAGTCTATGTTTGGATCGAAACGTTCAACGGCCGCCCTGTGCCCACGAGCTGGGAAGCGCTGGCCGCAGGCCGCATGCTTGCAGATCACTACGGTGTTCCGACGACGGCGCTGATCTTCGGCGCCAACGCGAGCGCGATCGCCGCAGAAGCTGGCCACTACGGCGCACAAGCAGCGGTCGTGTGTGAGGATGCATCGCTGGCCGAGTTCCGTCTTGAACCGTATGCAGCCCTGCTGACCAAGCTGGTTCAGGAGAATGCGCCGAAAGCTGTCGTGGCGGTGGCCACCAGCCGCGGCCGCGAACTGCTCGCTGCCTCGGCTGCAGACACTGACAGCCCGATGCTCACCGAGGTGCTGAGCCTGACACCGGGAGACGACGGATCGCTGAACGCGCTGCGCGCCGTCTATGCCGGCAAAATCCACAGCGAGGCCGTCATCGAAGGTGATGGCGTGAAGTTCGTCACCATTCGTTCGCGCACCTTCAAAGCGCGCACACCTGACGCCTCTGCCACGGCAGCAGTGACGACCGCAGCGCCAGTGCTTGCGGAAGGCGATGTAGTCACGAAAGTGACGCGCTTTGAAGAAGAAACCGGCTCCGTCAACCTCACTGATGCGGCGATCATCGTCAGCGGCGGCCGGGCGATGGCCAATAATCCAAAGGAAGCGCCGGCCGATGTCAGCGACCCAGCCGTGTGGAAAGCGAAAGACGGCTTTGAGAATACGCTCAAGCCGTTGGCCGATGCGCTGGGCGCCGCGATCGGGGCCAGCCGCGCCGCGGTTGATGCCGGTTATATCCCTTACGCCCATCAAGTCGGGCAGACGGGCAAAACGGTCTCGCCCGATCTGTATATCGCCTGCGGCATCTCTGGGGCGATCCAGCATCAAGCGGGTATGCGAACCAGCAAGATCATCGTCGCTATCAATAAAGACCCTGAAGCGCCGATCTTCAAAATGGCGCGCTACGGGCTGGTCGGCGATCTTTATCAGATCGTGCCGGCGTTGACGGCCGAGGTGAAAAAGCGGCTTGGGAAATAACCCCCAATTCAGCCGGTCAGAGGGCGCTGGCTGCCTTCTGACCGGTTTGTGAAAAGGCCGGGAAGGTTCAAAACGGCCGCTATCGAGGCTTTACTTCCGCACAAGGTTCTGTTAAACTATGAATACGCGGGAGTGAAATGGCTTCGACAGGGGAGGCTGATTTCATGCTGCGGGCCGTGGCGCCTGGCCACGTTAAAACGGGCACGGCAATAACTGCCAAAAACAACCAACCTGCTCTGGCTTACGCCGCCTAAGGCGGATTAGCCGGGGTGCTGGGCCATAGTAGCCCAGCCGTCTGTCCCGCCCGTCTCCATTCGGGTGGCTCGGCAGGCGTCATCAAAGATGGAGTGCGGTCGCTGCGACGCCGATAAGCGGCGGCCAAAGGTTCATCGGCTAGGTAAGCGCGTACCACGTCGGCCGGGGCTACGTTTACCGAAATTGAACGGTCGACTACGCTCGTAGACGCATGACTTCGAATCTTCTGGACCCGGGTTCGACTCCCGGCACTTCCACACTATACACATGATAAAAGCCAGCGCTTTGCTGGCTTTTATCATGTGTCGCGCTTACGACGGAGGCATCGTATTTTTTTCAACTGCTCGATGTGCGAAGGTACTCAAGGCAGCCGCCCCAACACCTGCTTCGCGCTTAGCCGGTCGTGCCAAGGCCATTGGCGATCGCGTTCACCGTCAGCAGAAGCTGCACTAACGTCTCTTCTGAGCCAGTCGCGCGCCACGCGCGCAGCAGGTCGATTTGCTGCATATGCAGGCGCTTCAACAGGTTCTGGCGCAGCAGAATCTCCTGTGCGACGTTCGGCCTCCGTTCGAAGAGCGATCCGCCGTAGATGCGTTCCAACACTTCGATCGTCCGATCTAACTCCGCGACGATCGGCTCCATGAAGCGCTGGCGCAGCGCTTCATCGACCACCAAACCGGCATACTGTTCCATCAGTTCACGGTCGGTGAGCATGACGTTGCTGGCAGCATTGCTGACGATGCTGTGCAGGATCGGCCAGTCGAAGGCATGCTGCCGCACCTGCTCAAACACGGCCGGGTCGCTGGTCAATAGATCATGAAACGCGCTGCCAACCCCGTACCATCCTGAAAGCAGGAAGCGCGCCTGGCTCCAGCTAAACACCCACGGGATCGCGCGCAGGTCTGCTAGCGTATGCTGGCCGGTGCGGCGTGCCGGTCGCGAACCGATCTGGCTCGCTTCGATCACGTCGATCGGCGTCGCCTGCCGGTAAAAGGTGATGAAGCCTTCCTCATTCAGCAGCCGCTGGTACGCGTGCTGGCTGATCTCGGATAAGTGCGCTAAAACGGGTTCAAGCGCATGCGGCTCGTACTCGGCATAGCGATCGAGCACTGTAGCGCGCAGCGTGCCGGAAAGCAGCAGTTCGAGGTTGTGCGCAGCAGTGAGCCGGTTGGCATACTTGCGCGCGATCACCTCGCCCTGTTCGGTGAGACGCAGATCACCGCGCACTGAAGCGGGATACAAAGCGCGGATGAAACGGTGCGTCGGCCCGCCGCCTCGGCTGATTGAGCCGCCGCGCCCATGAAAGAAGCGCAGCCGCACACCCGCCGCATCACCGACATCGACGAGCGTTCGCTGCGTTTGATGCAGATGCCATAGGCTGGAGAGGACGCCGCCGTCTTTGTTGCTGTCGCTATAGCCAACCATGATCTGCTGTACAGGCATCTCGGCATTTTGCTGGCGCTGTTGATGCGCCAAGCTGCGCTGGACGATCGGCTGCGCCAAATAGTCGCGCAGGATTTGCGCGCTGCGCTCCATATCGTCGATCGTCTCAAAGAGCGGCACAACCGGCAGCTGGCAGATCATGCCCGCTTCGGTGTTGATGAGCAAACCCGCCTCTCGCGCCAGCAAATAAACACTGAGCAGATCGGAGACATCGCGCGTCATGCTCACGATCAACGCCCCCAACCCCTGTGCGCCATATCGTTTGAGATGATCGACCAGCACGCGGTAACAGCTCAACACCGCCTGAGCTTCGGGGCCATGCTGCGTATCCGGCAGCGTGAATGGTCGCGGCAGCGCCAGCTCCGCCTGTAAGAATTCGCGCCGCTTAGCCTCGTCCCAGTTCGGAAAATCGGTCTCAGGCAGACCACCGGCAGCGAGCAACTGCGCGATCGCTCGATCGTGGAACGCGCTGTTCTGGCGTATATCCAGAACGGCCAGATGAAAGCCGAAGGTCTGCACGATGCGGATGACAGGCAGCACATCGGCATTCGCCAGGCGCTGCGCTCCAATTTCGATGAGGCTGTCATAAAGATGACGCAGGTCACGCTCCAGCGCATCGGCACGGTCATACTGGCAGGACGAAGGCTCAGCATCTGGCAAGCGCGCGAGCAGCAGGTTGACGTACTGCCGCCAAGGTTCTTCCGGGTTCCGGTCCAGCGCCCGCTTACCGGCTTCGCCGAGCTGTTCCGCCATCCCCCTGATCTGCCCGGCGAGGAACGCCGGGACGGGATGGGTATAGCCCGACAAGCTTAATTTGCGAGCCAAACCCGTCAGGTTTTCGCGCAGGAGCAGCAGCGCATTCGAGCGAAGCTGTGCGAGTGTTTCGCGAGTGGTTTCCGCCGTCACCAGCGGATGACCATCGCGATCACCACCGACCCACGTCCCAAACGACACGCGCGGCCATCCTTCTGGCTGCGCCAGCAGCGCAGGATCAAACCCCGCCTCGACCCATGCCTGATAGAGCCGCTGGTCAAGCGTATCAAGCACCTGCGGGAAGACATGGCGCAAGTAGTAGAGGACGTTCTGCACTTCAGAAGCGACATCTGGCTTTTTCAGGTAAACTTCGCCAGTGCGCCATAAGCGCTCCAGCGCGGTTTTAATCGCGTCGCGCAAGGCGCGCACCTCATGCGGAGTCCACATCTGGTTTTCCAGCTCAACCAGCAGCAGATACAAATGCCGGTGCTGCTCCAGAACTGTGTAACGTTTCGCTTCAGTGGGATGCGCCGTCAGCACCGGCTCAACACGAACGCGCTTCAACTCAGCGGCGATCTGTTCACCGCGCAGTCCGTTTTGTTTCAGCGCCGCCAGGTTCTGGCTCCACAAGCCAGAAAGCTGGCTGATCTCATCGCGGCTTTCAAGCTGACGCCGGTACTGGATAATGGCATTTTCTTCAACGATGTTGAGCAGCTGAAAAGCGATCGAATAGGCTTGCGTGAGTTTTTCTGCATCAATATGCGCGGCAGAGGTACTCAGTTCTTGCCACGGCAGCGCATCGGCCGTATCGGTTTCTCCGATTTCTTCCAACACTTCTCGGAAACACTGGATCAAGAAACGGAGATCTTGATCGACTTTGGTGAAATCGCTCATCTTAGAACTGGTTAGCAGCATGAGTTGCTCCAAATACTAGCCAACAAACGGATGTGTCGCCCGCGGGCACTGCCTTACTCTAAAATCTGCACCTCTCCGGTGTTCAGCGCATAATAAGCGGCGACGATCTTGACATGCCCCTTGGCGATCGCTTCCTGAAAGACCAGGCTGTTCTCCGTCAGGAAGGCAGCCGCGTAGAGCGAATTAGCACGAATCGCTCGCTCAAGCGCATCCTCTGCCCCAGCCTCAATCGAAGCCAGCGCGGGCTTAAGCGAGGCAGCGAGCTTCGGCAGATGCCCAGGCAGCTGATGCGCCTCCATCACTGAGGTCACTGCGCCGCAGGCGGCATGCCCCAGCACCATCACCAGCGGCACCCGCAGCGCGAAGACCGCGTACTCTAAACTAGCCAGCACGAGATCGTTAACTGCATGGCCGGCCGTCCGCACGATGAACAGATCGCCCAAGCCCTGATCGAAGATGAGTTCGGACGGCACGCGCGAGTCCGAGCAGCTTAATATCGCCGCGAACGGATGCTGGCCCTGTACGAGATGCTGACGGTGGACGACGGACTGGCGCGGATGCAGCTGTCGCATCGCAATGTAGCGGCGATTGCCGACTAACAGACGTTCCAAAGCTTGATCCGCTGTCAGAATTTCATTAGGGGTGTGTTGCATAATCCTCCATAGTCTCGTTTCGACCTTATGAACATCACGGTATTGAAGGGGCTAAATGCGAGAGAGACGCTCATTGGCGAAATTATACCCAGCTATCGGAGCCGACGCACAAGCTCGCGCAGCCAGGCTGGAAAGCCGGGCACACTTTGGTACACTTCAGATGTGTGAGGTGAAGGGAACGATGGATGCGGTTAAGATACAAATTGATGGTACTCACAGCAGTGCTGGCGCTGCTCAGCGGTTGCAACTTCTTCGCGCCGGAACCTGCGCAGCAAACCTTGGCTGCGCAGCACGGCTTGTTGGGAACCGAGGCGGCCCAAGGCGCAGAGACTGCTACCGCAGCGACGGACCGACTGGCGGCGACGGTTGAATTCGCGCAAACCGCCGTCCGTCAAGTAGAAGCACAGAGCACGCGCATCGTCGCAACCATGTTCGCGCTCGGCACGCCGTTCGTCGATGCGCGCGCGATCACCCCGCCCGCCCCCGCTGAGGTGCAGGCAGCGATCGACTTTACGCCGGCTCCTGTCCTCGTCGCGACGCCAGTCATCAGCGGTGCAGGCAGCGCGCTCGGCAATGTGCCGCTGCAGCAGCCTCCGGCGCTCACCGCCATCGCTCCAGAGGAGAGCGAGCCTGAAGCGCCCGCTTCTGGGCCTCGGTTGAGCAATCTAGCCATGTCCACCGCCGTCGGCGCGAATGACTGCCCCACGACGACCGCGACGACGTTTCCGAACACGGTGAGCGGTCTTTATGTGACGGCTGTCGCCAACGACATCAGCCCGAACACAACGCTCGTTTCACGCTGGCGCCGCGATGGCGTTGAAGTCATCTTCTACGAATGGACGCCGGGTTTCGCAATTGCTCAGGGCTGCATCTGGTTTTACATGCCGGCAGCTGATGTCGATTTTGGGCCCGGGAACTGGAGCGTCGAACTTTCGATCAATGGCGCGGCCGCTGGTACAGTCGCCTTCACCGTGACTGGGCCGCCCGCCCCCGCCGAAGGGATGGACGGCACCGGCTAGACGTACCCGATTTACCCGCTTTAAACGTGGGTAAAAAACAGCAGCTGGCTAGCGCGTAGGTACTCCTGAAAGACCCGAGTCTCCTCAGGCTGGACGAGGCTACCAGCCATAAATTAGCCTGTGACCGTTCGGCATCTCTCGCTATACTTGGCCCAGATTGGCGTGGGCGTCAGGCAGGCATATGACAGAATGGCACTTGATCGTTGGGCTGGGTAATCCCGGCCCACGTTATGAGAACACGCGGCACAATATCGGCTGGCGCGCCCTTGATCGACTGGCGAGCAAACATGGGATGACGTTCGGCAAGATAGAACATCGCGCACAGGTCGCCAGTGGCAAGATCCACGACAAGCGCGTGCTGCTAGCAAAACCTCTCACGTTCATGAATTTAAGCGGTGATGCTGTTGCACCGTTGGCGCGTTTCTATAAGATCGCGCCGCAGAACATCATGATCGTCCATGACGATCTCGATACGCCGCTGGGGCTGCTGCGCGTTCGCAAAGGCGGTGGGCACGGCGGGCAAAACGGCGTGCGCCACATTCAGCACCGGCTGGGTACCCAAGACATCCCCCGCATTCGCATCGGCATCGGCCGGCCGCCCGGCCGCATGGACGCAGCAGATTATGTACTGACCCCATTCCGTGGTGATGAGGCGATCATCGCTGCTGAAATAGCCGACCGCGCTGCTGCCGCGATCGAGACGTGGCTGGCAGAAGGAATCGAGAGCGCCATGAACCGTTACAATGGCGCGAGCGAAACCGCCGGCGATCGGCAAACGAAACAGCCAGAGTCTACTTCTGGCGGCTCTGACGACACCCAGCCTCCAATGATTTAACGCGGGCAGGGAGGCTTCCGTGGAGCTTAGCGGTCTCATCGACCTGCTTCGCAGCGCGGGTTCCTACCGCGCGCTGCTTTCCGCACTGCGCGCACAGAAGGTTGACGAAGCCATGCCTGCATTGGGTGTGCTGCGCGCTGCGCGTCCTTTTGTGCTGGCCGCCCTCGCCCGCGATTGGCGCGGGCCGGTCATATACATCACAGCGCGGGTTGACCGCGCCTACAGCGTCGTCGAACAGCTTCCCGTTTGGCTGGGCGATACGCGCCCCATCCTGCGCTTCAATGAGCCGACGCCCCTCTTTTACGAGCGCGCGCCATGGGGAGAGACCGCCTTGCGCGGTCGCATTCAGGCGCTGGCATCTCTGCTTCCCCCCTCCGATATCGAAACAGAGCGCTGGCCTCAGCCCGTCATCGTCACCTCGGCGCGCGCTTTGATGCAGCGGACGCTGCCCGTGAATACCTTCCGCGGCGGGCTGCAAACGCTGCACCCGGGCCAGCGCTGGCAGCTCGATAAGCTGCTGGCGCAGTGGGTGCAGCTTGGCTATGAGAGCGCCTCGATGGTCACTGAACGCGGCAGATTTTCGCGGCGCGGCGGCATCGTCGATGTTTTTCCGCCGGCACTGGATCGGCCGGTTCGCATCGAATTCTTTGACGATGAGATCGAGAGCCTGCGCGAGTTCGACCCTGCAACACAGCGAACGACCGCCCGGCTGGAACAGGCGGTCATCACACCTGCGCGCGAGGCGCTGCCCGTAATGGCCCCTGCTCTGGCCAGCCACCTCGCTGATTGGTTTGCCAGCCTGCCCCCAGCCGAGGCAGACATGACCATGCCGACGGCCGACGCCGCTGCGCTCATGGCTGGCACCGTCTTTCCACTGCTTGAATTCTATCTGCCCTACTTAGTGCCGCAGCCCATTAGCTTGATCGATTACGCAGCCGATGACGCACTTTTTATCATCGAAGATAAAACTGAACTGCGCGATACCATCGATGCGATTGCGCAGGCTTCAGAAAAGCTGCGCGAAGAGCGGATCGCTGAAGGACAGCTGCCGCCCGATTTTCCGCGCCCTTACCTGAACTGGGCCGAGCTGGAGGCGGCCTTGAGTGGTCGCATTCAGGCAGTCATCGGCGGCCTGGATGCGGCAGAAGGTGCGCAGCGAGACTCTCTGCGCGGCATCCTCGCACCTGAACAGCGATTCGGGGGCCAGCTTAAGCCCTTTCTTTCAGAACTGCGCGCGCTGCGCGGCCAGCGCCACCGCGTGGTCGTCGTCACCGCACAGGCGGCTCGCTTGCAGGAACTCTGGCAAGAGCAGGAAGCGGCGCCCGTGATCAAGACCACTCGGCTTGACGAAGCGCCGCCACCCCGCTCAGTGATCTTCGTTGAAGGCACGCTCAGTGAGGGCTGGCGGTTAGCGCTCGAAGACGGCCAGACCCATCTGTTCACCGATGCAGAGATCTTTGGCTGGAGCAGGCCAGAACCTCGCCGGCGCCGATCTCTTCAACGCCCTCGCACTCCAGAAAACGCTTACGCCGACCTGCGTGAAGGTGATTACATCGTCCACATCGATTACGGCGTCGGCCGGTTCGCCGGCCTGCGCCGCCGCACACTCGAAGGCGTCGAGCGCGAATATTTGATGATCGAGTACAGCGGCACCGACACCCTGTTCGTCCCAATTCATCAAGCTGACCGGCTGACGCGTTATATCGGCCCGGACGACCGACCGCCAACTTTGAGCAAACTGGGACAGCCGGACTGGATCCGCATTCGCAGCAAGGCGAAACAAGCGGTAGAGGAAGAAGCGCGTGAGCTGCTGGCGCTGTACGCCGCGCGCGAGGCCTCTTCACGCCCTCCTTTAGGCGTTGACACCCCGTGGCAGCACGAGTTGGAGGCCTCTTTTCCCTATATCGAAACCGAAGACCAACTCAAAGCTGTTCGTGCCGTCAAAGAAGACCTTGAACGCAGCCATCCCATGGATCGCCTCATCTGCGGCGATGTGGGCTATGGCAAGACGGAAGTCGCGCTGCGCGCTGCCTTCAAGGTAGCAGTCGAAGGCCGGCAGGTAGCGGTTTTAGTGCCAACGACGATCCTCGCCCAGCAGCATTATGACACCTTCAAACAGCGGCTCACCGCGTTCCCGATCCGGGTCGAAATGTTGTCCCGCTTTCGCACGCGCGAGGCGCAAAACACTATCCTGCGCCAATTGGCCGAGGGCAAGATCGAACTGATCATCGGCACACACCGCCTGCTTCAACCCGACGTGCGCTTTGCCAACCTGGGCTTGGTCATCATCGATGAGGAGCAGCGCTTCGGCGTCAAGCATAAAGAACATTTCAAGCGCTTGCGAACCGCGGTGGACGTGCTCACACTGACAGCTACGCCGATCCCCCGCACGCTTTACATGGGTTTAGCAGGCGTGCGCGATATCAGCATGATTCAAACGCCGCCCGAAGAACGCCTGCCAGTGATCACACACGTTGGCGTATTTGACGAACGACTCGTGCGGCAAGCCGTCTTGCGAGAGATGGATCGAGGGGGGCAGGTCTACTTCGTCCACAATCGCGTCCAAACGATCCATACAATTGCGGAGCGTCTGGCCGCTATCGTGCCCGAAGCGCGCATCGTGGTTGGGCATGGTCAAATGGATGGGCGCACATTAGAAACAGTGATGCGGCAGTTCAGCACTGGCGATTTCGATCTCCTGCTTTCGACTTCGATTGTCGAGAGCGGGCTGGATATCCCCAATGCGAACACGCTGATCATCGACCGCGCGGATTGGTTCGGGCTGGCTCAACTGTATCAGCTGCGCGGTCGCGTGGGGCGCAGTGCGCAGCAGGCTTACGCCTATTTTTTCCATCCACCAGCGCAGCAGCTCACCGATGAGGCGCGCGCCCGGCTGGAGACGTTGAAAGAATATACAGACCTCGGTTCCGGTTTCCAAATCGCCATGCGCGATCTAGAACTGCGCGGCGCTGGCGATATTTTGAGCACGCGGCAAACCGGGCATGTTGCCGCGATCGGCCTGCATCTGTACACGCAGATGCTGGCCCAGGCCGTTCGCCAGCTGAGGGGCGGCGATGCGCACCAAGTCGATTTGCCGCCCGCGCCACCCATCAGCCAAGCGACGATCCTGATCGATCTGCCGCTTCCAGCCTACCTGCCAACGGACTGGATTCCTGAAATGGCGCTGCGGCTTCAACTGTACCGGCGCATTGGAGGTCTCACGTCCCTCGAAGAAGTCGATGCCATGCGCGCCGAGCTGCGCGATCGTTTTGGGCCGCTGCCCACGGCCGTAGAGGGCATGCTTTACCAGATCGCCGTGAAACTGTTGGCCCAGCGCGCAGGGGCGACCGCAGTTTTAGCGCGGACAACCCGAATCGACATTCGGCTGCCGTATCTGCCAGATATTGACCGAGAGCGGCTGGGGCGCCGTTTAGGAGAAGCTGTTCATGTGTCGCGCACAGCCGTGGAGGTTCCGATCGATGACGACTGGCGTGCCCGGCTGCAAGGCGTCCTGAGCGCATTAGCCGAGACGGCCAGCTTCACTCTGGGACATTAGCATCGCGCACGACGTCCAGCAGAATCCCCTTCGTCGCGGCAACGAGCTGGGCGAGCGTGATCGGGAAGATGGCATTATGCGCGCCGCCCGCGGCATAAAGCTGTTCGAAGCGCGCCAGCGACTGGTCGATGAAGGTGGTGAGGCCGGCAGTACGATGCCCAAATGGCGGCACGCTGCCGGGTGGATAACCATAAATGGCGATGCACTCTTCTGCGGTCGCGATCCGAACGCGTTTGCGCCCTACCCTGAACCACTCCGCCAATTTACGCTCGTCGACGCGCTGGTCGCCGCTGGCGAGGACGAGGATCGGCTGCTGGCGTTCGGGCAGCGCTATGACGAAGCACAAGCTTTTGACGATCTGCCCCAGTTCGCAGCCGATGTTATCGGCAGCCTGCTGCGAGGTCGCGGTCGTGCTGTCGAAAAAATGCATCATTGTGCCCGGCGCAACGACATCGAGCACCGCTTGAACATCATCTGGCGTCAGCATTTCCATCACCCATCATCCACCCCCACTCAATGAAAACGACGGCTGCCCTCCATCGGCACCAGCAACGGGGACATGATAACCGCACAGCGAAAACGCTGTGCGGTTACTCAAGTTCGCCTGGTGAGACCCACCCACCCGTCAGTCGCTGTATGCCTTACCGTTCTCGCTGCGCGAGCGTCCGTTGCGAGATTTACTCAGCAGGTAAGCCTCGGAATTGTAATCCGGCTCGACGGTTTGCAGGGTCGCTAATACGTCTTGAAGAACTGCAAATTCCTCATCGGTGAACAGATTGCGGATGTACGAGTCGATGGCTGCCGCGCTTTTGAGCACATCCTCGCGATAGGACTCCGCCTTCTCGGTCAGAAAGATATGAACAGCGCGACGGTCACTTGGATCTGGTCGGCGTTCGATCAAGTTCTTTTGTTGAAGCTTGTCCAGATTTGGCGTGAACGAGGTAGCAGCCCGGCCTACCGCACGCGCCAGCTCTGAGGCATGCTGGCCATCGCGTTCATACAGAGCGCGCAAGATGTACCATTCGATAATTGTCAGGCCGAGCGGCTGAACGACGCGACCGAAGATTTGATCGAGATTACGCAGGGCAATATCGAGATTGCACCAGACCGAGCCACCAAAGCGCAGTTGTGTTTGTACCATATTACTCATTGTGAGACAGATATTATCGTTTCCGACGATAAACTAAGTTTAACACAAATCACAAGCTTAATAAAGATCAAAAATCTAAGTATGTCATGAGCAAATTCTATTGGCCCGCCACCTCGACGAAGCGCAGCTGCAGCGTTCCGAGGCGAACGACATCGCTGTGGCGCACAGGATATGGCAGTTCCGGCGGCAGGCGGCGTCCGTTGAGATAAGTGCCGTTGACGGAGTTAAGATCGATAACGTGCATGCTATCCTCGTGCCGAACCAGCACCGCATGGCGGCGCGATACCCCTTTGTCGCGCGCACCCAGTTCACTGAGATCGATATCGGGAACATAGTCACTTTTTTCATCTGAGCGCCCCATCACATACCCCTGAGTCACGGGGGCATCGATGACGAAATAGGCGACATCGTCCTCAACGAGGCGAATTTCAAAAAGCGCCATACGCATCCTTGGAGGGCAAAGCGCACCTGCATGCAGTCAATTTACTCGAGACGATGATAATCCCCTGTCATAATGTCGTCGGCAAGAGCAGCTGAGTATGTCTTTTGTTATTCGTCTGTTACTCGTCAAGCGGGATGACCACATCACCGCTCTCACCGTCGCCTGCGAGGCCATCCACCGGAAGCCTGCGCCCATCTTCCGCGCGATACCAGCCCACACGCAGCGCGACGGCTTGCGGCGGTGCGCTCAGTTCGTAACGATCTTCAACATACTCTCCCGGAACCCACAGATTTGTCGGGTACGTGCCGCCCTGTGGCATGCTGTCGCGCTGGTCTAGCAACGCGCCGCTTTCGTCGACCAGATGGACAAAAACGGTGAAAGCTTCCTCAATCTCCGCCGCAGCCCGCCAGATCAGGCGCAGTTGCAGCCGGCCATCCTCGCGAGTGAGCGAATAACCATGCAGTTCGATCATACCGCCAAAACGCGCCTCGACGACCCGTTCTGCCGACGGCGGGTCAAACAGACGCGCTGCCCCGGCGATCTCTACCTCGTCCAGAATTACCTCGCCTGACGAACCACGCACGATCACGCTGTAGACTCCGCCCGGCAGATCATGCGGGACGCGCCACGCAGGACGTTCAACCAGCACAACGCCAAGGGGCCAGCCACTGGGCGGAAGGCGATCCGCCAATGGAACGCTGCGCCCGATCTCGATCTGCGCGCCGTCGGAAGCGCGCAGCACAACCGCGACATCAGCATTGATCGGGCTGCTTTCCGCCTGCCAGTACCAAGTGATCGGCAGACGTTCCCCTGGGCGCAGCGCGCCCTTCAACCGATCCCAGCCGCGCAGGCGTAAACCGGGAGCGATCGGTTGGTCAGCGCGAACATCCATCGCGATCAGAGCCGGATCGATGGGTTCCTGCGGCAGCGCAATTTCGACTTCGCCGACCTGCGCCCAGATGCCAGCGAAACCATCGTCAGGACGCCAATAGGGAGCGTAGGTCTCCGTCGCGCGAGCGACCCAAGCCGCATACAAGGCATAACGACCCGGAGGCCGGGCGACCGGGATATCGAGCGCTGCCCGCTGAAACAACGTCGATCCTGGCGCCCACCGATCCGTTTCATTGAGATAAGGCTCTGCGCGGGCTAACCGATCGCCGTGCTGATCGCGCAGTTCAACGATCAGCGTCAGATCGTCCACGGCTGGCGGCGCATCGACACGCCAACCAGTGGTCACCATGCCGACCTGTCCAGAGATGAACGGTTCAGCTTCAGTGCCGACAAAAGTCAAATAGGCATTCTGAATCGCCGTGGCGCACGACATTTCATCAGAGAACGGAAGCGGAAGCCCCGCAGGCAGCCGATAGGCCGCAAAGGCTGGCTGGCCATCTGGCCCGTTTGGAAGCTCAGCCAGTGCGCCTGGCGCCAGCCAGCCGCGCCACTGAGAGGGCGGCGGGGCGCTGCGCGGGAAAATGTACAGCCCGGTTTGCCCCGGCGGCGGCCAAATTAGGCTGTCCGTCCCCAGCCACATCACAGGTGGAAGAGAATGGATCATTACCGTCGGATGGCCGCGGTCGCGCGCCGCGACGTAAACCTGCGTCGTCGCGGGATCAATTTGCTGTTCCGACAGCCACAGCGCCGCCGCGTTCAGATCGGCGTCGGTCTGCTCATAGACATCGATGCGCTGCGCCCA
>DAOTYT010000440.1:0-4638 GCA_034434615.1 Anaerolineae bacterium
CGGAAGGCCTGCCCGCGTTTGTCGCAACAGACCCAACACGTTTGCAAATCATCGATACCTGTCATATCTTACGACAGGAGTTGCTGGAACTGCTCGAACAGATCCGGCCGGAAGATACAAAGGACTGGCGGCGCATGCGTCTGCAAGTCGGCAGCGACTCGCACGACCGCCTGCTCGCCATCACGCCTGTGGATGGCGCACGCATCGAGCTGCCACGAGCAGTACAAGCAGCGTTCGGCATCCTTAACCGCAGTGGACAGTATAAGGCCCTGCATGGCGCCGATCACGTTCATTACACAGTTGGTGGCCACACGTTTCGATGCAGCGCTGGCAGCTTCTTTCAAGTTAACCTGCCGCAGGCCGAGGCCCTCGCCGACCAAGTTCAAACATGGCTGATGCGAATTCGGCCGCAGCGCGTTCTCGATCTTTACTGCGGCGTGGGGCTGTTCACCGTTTTTGCGGCGGAATGCTGCGCAGCAGTGACGGCTGTAGAGCTAAGTCCCGCCGCGGTTCGCGACGCACGTCATAACTTAAGGCAGTATGAACATGTAACGATTGTAGAAGGCGCACTCGAACGCGTCATCAACCGCCTTCAAGGCCCAGTCGATGCGGCTGTCTTGGATCCTCCGCGGGTTGGGCTGCGTAAAGAAGCGCTAGCCGGGTTGATCGAACTTGCCCCTGACCACATCCTTTACGTCTCATGCGACCCAACGACGTTGGCACGCGACTGTAAAACGTTGGTTAGCGCGGGTTACGAACTGCTGCAGGTACAACCGCTCGATATGTTCCCGCAGACATTTCACATCGAATGTATTGCGCAGCTAGAGAAACGGTGATCTTCCGCGCCGATGCGCCCACATAGCTAGGCCTGCCCTTCCACCATTTCGGCCAGTTTGGGCGCTGCCGTGTCATACTCTAGATAGCGCATTTCGACGCCAGGGGTGAAGACGAGATCGGGCTGTGGGGCGGCATAGTGCATCAACGGATCGCGGCTGTCACCAGTCACGAAAAAGCGTACACCGAGGTCGCGCCACAAAAATAATGGCATTAGCGCGGCGGAATTGGTGACGCCAACATAAACGCCAAAGTTGCGCGGGCGCAGCATCAGGTTTGGAAAACGACACTCAACGATCATGTGTCCAAACAGCTCGTTTGGTCCATCGACGAGCTGATTATCGCCTAGCGTAACCAGCGCTTGCGACTCGCTGTCCGCAATGCCGATAGAGATGCGGACAGCGGTCTGCGGACTGTCGAAAGAGATGTGTGCGCGTACGACGACCGTTTCGCCGATCTTAAACTCAGCACGAGGATTGCCCTGCACGTCAAAAATGCCGACGGAATGCACCATGACGTCTGGGTGCATAGCATATTTGACCACTTTGAACTGATCGTTGGTTGGTTCTGGCCGGCCCTTGTTGGCGCCAGCGCTTGTCGTTTGCGCATTGGCCTCAACAAGCCGGCTGCGCTGGTTGTGCGTGTACGCGCTGATCACCTCTGCTGCCGGGCCATCGCCGCGCACCTGGCCCTGCTCCAGCCAAATCGCGCGCTTGCACAACTTCTCGATCGTATCCAGCGCGTGAGAAACCAGCACAACCGTACCACGGCCGACAAACTGACGAATGGCTGCCGTGCTTTTGACGAGGAAAGCATAATCGCCAACCGCCAAAACCTCATCGATCAAGATGATCTCGGGATCCATGTGAATTGCCGCCGAGAAGCCCAAGCGCGCCAGCATACCAGACGAGTAACGCTTGATCGGGGTATCGATGTAGGTGCCGATTTCGGCGAACGCGATGATGTCATCAACACGGCTGCGCGTCTGTTTTAGATTGAGTCCCATCAGCGTGCAGTTGAGATACAGGTTTTCCCGCCCGGTCAGATCCGGGTGAAAGCCAGCGCCCAGCGCCAGAAGCGGCGAAACACGCCCGCTGACGCGAACGAGGCCGCGCGTCGGCAGTGAGATGCCCGCCAACAAACGAAGGAGGGTTGTTTTGCCGGAACCGTTGGGGCCGATTAGGCCTAGCGACTCGCCTTGATTGAGAGAAAAGCTGACATCTTGCAGCACAAAACGCCGGTTAGCAAGCGCTTTAGCACGCTCGGAGGGAAGCATACGTTTGCGCAGTTCTTGGCCGATGTTACGGATTTTGAATGTCGAGTCATTCTCGTAAAGCTTGTAGACCCGTTCGGCACGGATGATCTCACTCACAGTGCAACCTCGATATCGCAGCGCTCATAACGCGTCGGCAAATTTCCATTCCATGCGCTTGAAAAACAGGTATCCGCCGATCAAGGTAACCAGCGCGATGACTGTGACATAGATCATTTCCGGCAGCATCGTGAACTCGCCAAACAGCAAAGTTTGCTGATACGCGGCAAAAATCGGCCCAAATGGGTTGAGCAAAAACAGAGAGCGGACTGTCTCCGGCACGTAGGCGAGCGGGTAAATGACGGGGCTGATATAAAGCAAGAGCTGGATTAGTATCGGCAGCACTTGAAGCAGGTCGCGCACGTATGAAGTCAACCCTGCAAAGATGAACCCCAACCCGAGCGCGAACATGCTGTGAACGGTGAAGACGTACAGCGCAATCGGCGCAGTTGGCTGAATAGGCTGCTGGTAAATGGCGTAGATGACAATCAGGATCAGCACCCCGAAGAAGAGATCAATCAACGACTCGACCCAAACGCTGAGCGGCAGAAACTCGCGCGGGAACCGGACCCGCGTGACAATATCGATGTGCGAGATGATCGACGAGGCGCTGCTCGTTATGATACGCGCGGAATACGTCCACAAGACGATGCTGGTGACGATAAAGACTGGGTAAGGGACGCTGCCCGTTGAAATGCGCACGACCAGCGAAAAGACAATGATGTAGACGAGGCTGGACAGCAGCGGCTGCAGCACCGCCCACAAAATGCCGACGCTTGTTTGGCTGTAGCGAACCTTAATGCCGCGCCGAACCCAGAAGATGAAGAAAGGAAGGTAATGGCTCGCATAACGCATATGCCCAAGCAGGCTTCGCTTGAGACGATTATCGCTTGCTTCAAATGTATACAGGGATGACATGCCAGCACTTCTCTCTAGGGCACTCTATCAGGCAGCGATGAAGCCTTTCTTCTGCATCATATCATATCCGTTTCTGCCATGCGATGGGCGACTTCGTATACAGCGCATGCAAAGCGCCCATGAAGGACTTGACACGATTTGCTATAATGCCCTCCACTAGCCCAAGCAGAGGCGATCGCACGTATCTTTCATCAGTTTTTGGTTTCGAGGTGCTCATGAAACGCATCAACGTGGCGGAACCTGTTCTAGCGGGAAACGAAGAACGCTATGTAATGGACTGCCTGAACTCGGGCTGGATCTCGGGCAGCGGCAAATATGTCACTGCCTTTGAGGAACAGTTCGCCGCGTACTGCGGCGCGCGGTACGCAGTAGCCGTCTTTAACGGCACTGTTGCGCTGCACGCCGCTCTGCTTGCTTTGGGCATCGGTCCGGGAGATGAGGTCATCATCCCAGATCTCACTTACGTAGCCTCTCCAAATTCGGTGACGTACTGCGGCGCGACGCCCGTCTTTGTCGATATTGATCCGCAGACATGGACGCTCGACCCGGCGGATGTGGCGCGTAAAATCACGCCACGAACCAAAGCGATCATGCCGGTGCATATCTACGGGCATCCTGCCGACATGGATCCGCTCATGGCGCTGGCCCGCGAGCATAATCTGGCTGTCATCGAGGATGCAGCCGAAGCGCACGGGGCCGAATACCGTGGCCAACGGGCTGGAAACCTGGGCGATATCGCCACCTTCAGCTTCTACGGCAACAAGATCATCACAACTGGTGAAGGCGGCATGGTCGTCACCAACGATGAACAGCTTGCCCGGCAGGTGCGTCTGCTGCGAGGGCAAGGGATGGACCCGCAGCGCCGCTACTGGTTTCCCATCGTGGGTTACAATTATCGTATGACCAATGTGCAGGCCGCCATCGGGCTGGCTCAACTCGAGCGAATCGACTGGTTTATTGAGCGTCGCATCGAGGTGGCTCAATGGTACAAAGAGAATTTGGCAGATACAGATCTGATGCTGCCCGCTCAAGCCGATTGGGCTAAGAACGTTTACTGGCTGTTTTGCGCCTGCGTGCCGCGGGAGATCGATCGCGACCAGTTGATGAAAGACATGGAAGAACGCGGCATCGAGACGCGGCCGTTTTTCTATCCTATGCATTCGCTGCCTCCCTATTACGATGAAGAGGGTGACCGCGCTTTCCCAGTCACGACCGACCTATCGGCACGGGGAATTAACCTGCCCTCTTCAGCCTCACTCACACGCGAAGACGTCGATTATGTTTGCGCTGTGTTGAAGGAGTGTCTCGCGATGCAAACCGCCGTTCGCGCCGAACAGCATGACTGACGCGTTGATCGTTCGACCGCTCACCCACGCCGATGCTCCAACGCTTTCCTCGATGCTGCGGGCGCAGCCTTTCGACTATATGCGTTATTTCATCCCGTTCGCATTCGATGAACTATCGATTAGCGAACGGCTGCGCGCTGCACAACAGGATCTCTATATCGGCATGTTTTGGGGCGATGCATTGGCTGGCTTTTTTATGCTGCGCGGCTGGGATGAAGGCTATGCAGT
>DAOTYT010000441.1:0-2759 GCA_034434615.1 Anaerolineae bacterium
CAGACTGCCGAAGCGATTGCCGCTCACCACAACTTGGATATCCAGGTGGAAACGCGTCTGCGCGAATCGAATTTCGGCGTGTTTGAAGGGTTGCGGTATAAGGATGTAATCAACCAGCACAAGGCAATGGCAGAAGCCTGGTTTACAGACCCAGAAAATCCACCAGAAGGGGGCGAGAAACTGAGCAAGGTCGCGGCGCGTGTGAGTGCAGCAATAGATACGCTCATCTCACAGTTTGCGAGCAATAAGCGTCTGGTGCTGGTCGGCCATGACGGGTCACTGCGCTTGTTGTTGTGTCATCTGCTGGAGATGCCCATGACCCAATACTGGCGCTTCAACCTGGATCCCTGTTCATTGACGCGAGTGAATGTCTACCCCGGTGGAGCGATCCTCGTTCGCCTGAATGATGTCAGTCACCTAGAGACTACCTGATGACCGCGAAGACCCTCATGATTCAGGGCACCATGTCCTCCGCTGGCAAAAGCACGCTGGTGACGGCTTTGTGTCGGGTCTTCGCCCGGCGTCGCGTGCGCGTCGCGCCGTTCAAAGCGCAGAACATGAGCAACAACGCGGCGGTCTGTGCGAACGGCGGCGAGATTGGACGAGCGCAGTACACTCAGGCACTCGCGGCAGGGATTGAGCCAACCGTGCAGATTAACCCGGTGTTGCTCAAACCGGAAGCCGACATGCGCTCACAGGTCATCGTCAACGGGCGCGTATGGGAAACGCTGCCCGCCCGTAGCTACTATGAGCGCAAGCAGGCGTTGTGGGCACACGTCACAGCCGCATTGGACGGACTGCGTGAACGGTACGAGCTGGTGATTATCGAAGGGGCAGGCAGCCCGGTGGAGCTGAACCTCAAGCGCGGCGACATCGTGAATATGGCGGTGGCGAAGTACGCAAATAGCCCTGTATTGCTGGCAGGCGACATCGACCGGGGCGGCATCTTCGCCCAGCTTCTCGGCACGCTGATGCTGCTGGAACCGGACGAACGCGCACTGGTGCGTGGTCTGATCATCAACAAGTTTCGTGGCGACCCCACGCTGTTTGAAGACGGCATCACGATACTGGAGGAACGCGGCAGGGTGCCGGTGCTCGGCGTCGTCCCCTATGTGGTCAATCACGGCTTGCCGGAAGAAGACGCGGTTGCTATCGAAGCACAGAACCGCGAACACAGCGCCCCCGATAGCGTGGATATTGCCGTGATCGCCCTGCCGCGCATCGCCAACTTCGACGACTTCGACCCGCTGAAGGCTGAATCCGGTGTCAGCCTGCGCTACGTCTCGCACCCAGCCGAACTCGGTCAGCCGGATGCGGTCATTATTCCTGGCACGAAAAGCACGATTGCCGACCTGAACTGGCTGCACACAATCGGATTGGCGGAATACATCATTAATCTAGCGGCAGATAGCACGGCGGTGGTCGGCATCTGTGGCGGCTATCAGATGCTCGGTGCGCGTGTGTGCGATCCGACGCACATCGAATCCGATCAGGATGAGACGGTGGGGTTAGGGCTGCTACCGGGTGAAACGGTCTTCCTCACACAAAAGACGACCGAACAGGTGCAGGCGACGGTCACGAGCGAAGCGGGCTGGCTGCGGGAACTACAGGGGGAGACCATCAGCGGCTACGAGATTCACATGGGGCAAACCAGGAGTGTCGCGCCCTGGCTGGCATTGCATCGTGGTAATACATTCGATGGCGACATGAGCGCGGACGGGCGCGTCTGGGGTTGTTACCTGCATGGGGTGTTCGCCAATGACAATCTGCGGCGGGCATGGCTGCGCTCGCTCGGCTGGCAGGATATGGGCTTGGCGACGCCATCGCTCGCAGCGGCTTTTGATCGTCTGGCTGATGTCGTCGAGGCACACCTGAATATGGCACTGCTTGAGGAGATCATTGGCTTATGAACGTCACTATTCCATCCCCAGACACCGACGCCATGCAGTCTGCCCGCAGCTGGCAGGATACCCTGCTGAAACCGCGCGGCGCGCTGGGTCAGCTCGAGGGGCTCTCGATCCGGTTAGCAGGAATGACCGGGCGGCTGGACTGGCTGCCACAGCGGCACGTCGTGGCGCTGTTCGCCGCCGATCACGGCATCATGGCGCACGGGGTCAGCACCGTGCCGCAGGGCATCACGGCGTACATGCTGCACAAATTTATGGCGGGGGAAGCGGCGATCAATGTGCTGGCGCGGCAGATGAATGCCCGCCTGACGGTGGTTGACGCTGGGGTCAACGCCGATTTAGACCTCAGCAGCACGGACGCGGCGCGGTTCGTGGCGGGCAAGGTCGCGCACGGCACGGCGGATTTCAGCGTTGGTCGAGCCATGACTGACGGACAGGCGGCGCGGGCGCTTCAGCTTGGCGCAGATGTCGTCGCTGAGGAAATTAGACAGGGAATGGATGTGCTGATCCCCGGCGAAATGGGCATTGGCAACACGACCAGCGCCAGCGCGGTCATCGCGGCTATCACCGGGGCAGATGTCGAGACAGTCACCGGGCGCGGTACTGGCGTTGATGATGCCACCTTTCAGCGCAAAACCGCACTGATTGCATCGGCGCTGCGGCTGCACGCCCCTGCTCAGGTGGATACCCTGGCAAAAGTCGGCGGTTTCGAGATAGGCGCGATGGCTGGGGCGATGCTGTACGCGGCCAGTCAGCGGATTCCGGTGGTGCTTGATGGCCTGATCTGCACAGCAGCAGCCCTGATCGCACAGCAGATCGACCCGGATGTGACCCACTATCTGATCGCCGGAC
>DAOTYT010000442.1:0-4671 GCA_034434615.1 Anaerolineae bacterium
ACTAAGCTGCCCCCTCAGCCGACGTTGCCCCACGCTTAATGCTCTCATGAGATCACACTCATCACACATTACTCATTACCTATCCCTCACTCCCTAAAACCGTCGAGCGCTGCGCGCGCCGCTGCAGGCCAGTTGACTGTGCCGCCGTCAGCACCAGCCCGAACTAGCTCTGGAATTAACGCCGGCTCGGTCACCTGCCACACGCGGACTTGCAGCCCCGAAGCGTGCGCAAGTGCCGCTAACTCCGGCTTGTCCAGCAGCGCCGCCGCTGGCGGGCAGATTTGGCTCAGCCCAGCGCGCTGCACCTGCTTGATCGCCGCCTCGCTCCAGTCGCGCGTTAGCCAGCCAACAGCGGCATCGGGCGCAAGTTCGCGCAACTTGACTGCGCTGCCCCAAAAGAACGAGGTGAAATGAGTGCGCGCCCACATCTCGGCTGGAAGCAGATCGCGCACCAACGTCACGAGCGCCGCCTCAGCGCCGACCGTCTTCAGCTCCCAGCAGAAAGGGATGCGTCCGCCGAACTGGCGCAGAGCAGCGGCAGCGGTCATCAGGTCGGGCTTGAGGGTGCGCAGCTCGCTCAAGCGGCTGGCAGCCACCGACTGATCCGCCACCTCAAAATCATGTTCCAGCACCAGCACGCCATCTTGAGTGAGCTGGACATCGGTCTCGATCAGGTCTGCCCGCTGCGCGATGGCAAGTTCAAATGCGGCAGCGGTGTTGTCGGGCGCTTCAGCTGAAGCGCCGCGGTGTGCAATGAAGAGGAATGTCACAGTTTTTGCTCTCCACATCGTTTTAACGCGGCAGCGCTGAGCATATCCCCCTTTTTTTCAACTTTTGTTTACAGAGTAATAAAATTTTGTGGTGAATGTCTTAAAGAAAGCTGGCTATACGTCTCCGCGGCTTGCAATGCTTCTCATTCCATCAATAGGGGGACAAGATGAAACCGCGCTTTGCTCGTTCTGTGCTCTTAGGGATCGCCTCATGTCTGCTGCTGGTCGTGCTAGTCGGCGCGCAGGATGTGCCCGTTTTGCGCTACTTTACTTGGGAAGTCGCCCAGCTTGGGCCGGAAGGGGAAGCCGCTGAGCGCACCTTGCTGAGCCAGTGTGAAGCTGAAATCGGCATCCGGGTAGAGCTGGAAACCCTGCGCACACCTGAATTCCTAGATCGAGTCGCGGCGTTAGCAGCCGCCAACGATCTGCCAGATGTCTTTGGCGTCAGCTCCGCCTCCATCGATGAGTGGGCGCGCGATGGTCTGCTGCTGAATCTTCAGGACTACGTCGACCGTGACATTGCGCCGATCATGGATCGCTACTTCTCAAGTGCGTTCGCCATGACCCGCTATCCCAAGCCCGATGGCGATATGTACGCCTTCCCGTATGCCATCATCCACACCGTGCTGTGGTACAACATGGATGCGTTTGACGAAGCCGGCATCCCCTATCCCAGCGAAGACGGCTGGACGTGGGATGAATTCCTCAACGCCGCCAAAGCGCTAACGGTGGATCGTGACAACGACGGGCGCATCGACCGCTACGGGTTCTGGCTGTACCGTGGTCGATATGCCCAGATCGAGCCGTGGATTTACCAGAACAACGGCGATCTGCTCAATGCGACGCGGACTCGCTTCGAGCCGAATGACAACGCCATCGAAGCGCTGCGCTTCTTGACCTCGCTGGTGACCGAGCATGGCGTAGCGCCTAAGCCGTCGGAATTCGCTGGCTTCCGCATGCAGGATGTCTTCCCGCTCGGCTTCGCTGCCATGTGGGTAGATGGCAACTGGCAGATCGCTAACACACGCGCCCAGCACCGTGAAGGCGGGCGCGCCTTCCGCTTCGCCGCCGCGCCCATCCCGCGCGGACCTCACTGGGTGCAGGACACCGCCTTCGGCTGGACTGACATGTTCGGCATCGCCTCGACCACGCGCTACCCCGATCAGGCGTGGGAGCTGATCAAGTGCCTGACTGGTGAAAAGCGCACCGTCGATCTAAGCTTTGCCGGTAAAATCCCAGTCTGGCGCGCCACTTCTGAGTCGGAGGAATGGCTGGAGCTGGATCAGATGCCGCCCAACAAAGCCTTCCTGCTGGAGTGGGCGCAGCACATCGGTCCCACTACCTACACGATGGGCTGGAGCGAGTGGCGCGGCTACAGCGATGGCTCCGGCTTGGAGGGCATGATCGACGCTGTGCTAGAAGGGCAGATGGATCTCGATACTATGCTGGCTGAGATCAGCGTGACTGCCAATCAGGTGCTGGCGCGCTACTACAGTGAATAAGCCGCCCGATCCTTGAATTTGCGATGAACAGGTTTCGTTCAGGCAGCCTCAAGCGCCTGGACGAGACCTGTTAACGTGTGGGAAGCCCGCGATGCGCTATTATAGATGGTACACGCCTTATTTGTTCGTCCTGCCTATGCTTGCTGGGCTGCTGCTCTTTCGCATAGGGCCGATTATTGCCTCGCTCATCATGAGCTTCACCGATTGGAACATCCGCACCAACCCCACTTGGATCGGCTTGGCGAATTATGCCGAGCTGCTGGAGTCGCGTACGTTCTGGCTGGTGTTGAGAAATACCTTCGTCTTTGTGGCTGTGTTCGTGCCTGCAACCGTAGTGCTGGGGTTGCTGATGGCGCTGCTCGTCAATCAGAAGCTGCGCGGCATCGCCTTCTTTCGCGGACTGCTGTTCATGCCCTATGTCACTTCAATGGTGGCAGTGGCGCTCGGCTGGAACTGGATTTTCAGCACACGCTTTGGCGTGCTGAACAGCCTGCTGGAGATGCTCCCAGGGGTCAGCCGCGGACCGGCTTGGCTGGCGGACGGCAACCTGACGCTGTGGGTGCTGATCATCGTCAGCGTGTGGAAATCGGTCGGCTTCCAGATGATGGTCTTCCTGGCTGGCTTGCAGGGCATCCCGCAGGACATCGTCGAAGCCGCTCGTATCGACGGCGCCAATCGGCGTCAGCTGTTTTGGCACATCACACTGCCTCTGTTATCTCCAGTGACCTTTTTTGTGATCATCATTACGATCATCGATGCTTTCAAGACCTTTGAAGTCACCTACACGATGACGCAGGGAGGTCCACGCGGGGCATCCAGCACGCTGGCATTTTTCATCTATCAGAATGCGTTCGTCTTCCAGCGCATGGGCTATGCCTCCAGCGCCGCCACCGTGCTGGTGATCCTGATCGCGCTGATCACGATCATCAATTTCGCCGCCCGCCGCCGCTGGGTCGCCCAGCAGGTCAGCTGACGGGAGCTTGCAGACATGAGACTACCCGCCCCGCTCTCAACCGCATCGAAGCAGTCGGCTGCGGCTGTCGCCAAAGTAGGGGACACCCTTAACCGCCTGCTTCTCTATTTGGCGCTGGTGCTGTTTTCGCTGGTGACCACTTTCCCGTTCATCTGGATGCTGTCCACGTCGTTCAAGTCGCCTGGGGCGGTCTTCGCCCTGCCGCCCGAGCTAATCCCTGACCGGCTGTTCCAGCCGAACATGTGGGACAACTACGCCGAAGTCCTCCACCGCTACAACTTCGTCCGCTATGTCATGAACAGCTTCTTCATCTCCACCATGACCGGCATCGGTCAGGTGATCGCGTCCTCGCTGGCGGGCTATGCGTTCGCGCGGCTGCGCTTCCCTGGTCGCAATCTGCTGTTTGGGCTGCTGCTGCTGACGGCATTTTTCCCCACCGAAGTCACTATCATCCCGGAATTCCTGCTAGGGGCGCGGGTCTTCCAGCCGCTCTTAGCGCCCATCGGCGGCTGGATGAACACCTACGCACCGCTGATCGTGCCGTCGTTTTTGGTCGGCTCGTTCGGCACGTTTCTGATGCGCGAGTTCTTCTCCACCATTCCGATTGAGTTGGATGAAGCTGCGATCATCGACGGTGCAACCGCCTTCCGCATCTACACCGCAGTTTACCTGCCGCTCTCCAAGCCAGCGATGACAACGCTGTTTTTGCTGGCTTTTATCAACAACTGGAATGAGCTGCTGCGCCCCGTGCTTTATCTGCGCACACGCGATCTGTACACCGTCACGCTGGGGCTGACGACTTTCCAAGGCGAATTCGAGTCGGCGTGGAATCTGTTGTTGGCCGGTTCAGTGATCGCCATTGCCCCGCTGCTGGTGATATACGTGTTTGCCCAGCGCTACATTGTCCAGGGCATTGCTACCACCGGACTGCGCGGATAGAAAAAAGCGATTTCCTAGTCGGACGAGCGACACAGCGCCGATCGCGCCGGCGGAAGCACAATCAACCTACTTTACCTGGTGATCAGCTGCGAGCTAGACCGCGCATACGCTGGCAGCAGCAATGCGCGGCGAACGCTGGATGCAGGCAGAGCTGGACGCCTTTTTCAGCATCTCGATCTCCATTGCCTGTCGTCTGACCATCTAGGGGGCATTTAAACTCACATCGATGGCGTTTCTATCTCACCTGGAAAGCTTGAACTGTCCCATTGATTTAGACACATAGACGTTTGATTGATGTGCAAAAAGCGGATTGAGGGTTATAATATCACCGTATGTACAAACAGAAGTGCGCTTCGACGGTGAGTAAATTCGTTTCAACAGAAAGAAGCACGGTGCAGAGTTCATCGTACGGAAGGCAGAGGATGGAAGAAAGAGGCGCAACGCGGGTGGCTGTGGAAGCAACGGCAAAATTCCTCGATAACCCATT
>DAOTYT010000443.1:0-4532 GCA_034434615.1 Anaerolineae bacterium
AGCATCGCCCGGCCGCTGCAAACGGTCGCCGAGGCCGCTGCCAAGGTAGTGAGCGGCCAAGGAACCCACCAAGTCCCGGTCGAAGGCCCGCGCGAGGTGCGAGCCGTGGCAGAGGCCTTCAACAAAATGGCCGCCGAGGTGCAGCAGGAAAAACGCGTCCAGCAAGAATTTTTGGCCAACGTCTCGCACGACCTCAAAACGCCGCTCACGTCGATTCAAGGGTATTCGCAGGCCATCATCGACAGCGCGATCGATGACCCCGTGCGCGCCGCGCGCATCATTTACGATGAAGCTGCGCGGCTCAACCGGATGGTCGTCGAGCTGACCGACTTAACGCGCCTGCAGTCTGGCCGCTTAGAGATGCGCCTGACGGCCGTCGATATCAACCAGCTGGTCGAAGCAGTCGGCCAGCGGCTGGCGATCGTGGCGCGCGAGAAAGACATCACCTTCACCATCGAGACCATGCCGCTCGCCCCGATCACGGCTGATGGCGACCGGCTGGCGCAGGTGCTGACCAATGTCCTTAGCAACGCGATCAAGTTCACGCCGCGCGGTGGCTGCGTGCGGCTGCGCACCAGTTCGCGCGATGGCGGCATCGAGATCGCCGTGAGCGACACGGGCATCGGTATCGCCGCGGCCGACCTGCCGCGGGTGTTCGAACGTTTTTATCAGGTCGATAAGACGCGCGGCCCACGCCGCGGCACCGGCCTCGGCCTGGCGATCGCACAGGAGATCGTGACCGCGCACGGCGGCACCATCTGGGCAGAAAGCGCCGGCCCCGGTCACGGCTCCACGTTTCGCATCTGGCTGCCCGCGACGCCGGTTGAACCCGCCCGCCGCGATGGCGAGCGGCGCGGCCGATGACAAGGCTGTGTTACAATGCGCACCATTGCAGCAAAACAGCAGAAACAGGGAGTGTGCATGTCGAAAGGTGTTCGCCGGTGGCTTAGTTTGATCGGGCTGGCCGGCTTCGTCCTTCTCATCGACCAGGTCAGCAAGCGCATCGTGGTCGATCAGCTCGTCATGTGGCAAACCGTCGCGCCAGTGCCGGCGCTCGTCCCCTACTTTCAGATCACGCTCAGCGAGAATACGGGTTCAGCCTTTGGGTTTCTACCACAGGCGGGCGATCTTTTCCTCATCATCGCGATCGTCGTCGTCATCGGCCTGATCGCGTTCTTCCCGCGCATTCCGGACTCAGCGCGGCTGACGCGCACCGGCATCGCGCTGGTGTGCGGCGGGGCGCTCGGCAATGCGCTCGACCGCATCGAGTACGGCGCGGTGATCGATTTCATTCATTACCAGATCCCGGGAATTGTCTCCAACGTCTCAAATCTGGCTGACCATGCGATCGTGCTTGGCGTCGCGCTGATCTTCATCGACAGCTGGCGGGGCGAAGCCCGCAGAGAAAAGATGGCCGCCGCGGATAAGCAAGAGGCCGTCGCTGCCGAGCGAGACGCACAGCCGCACGAATAGGAGCTGCTCATGACCGACCTGCCAACTCAACACCGCCTCGCCATGCTGATCGATGGGGACAACGCACAGGCCGCGCTGATCGGCAATATCCTGACCGAGACGAGCAAGTACGGCCTCGTCACGATCCGACGTATCTATGGCGATTGGACTGAGGCGAATATGAAAAGCTGGAAACAGGCGCTGCACACCTACGCCATCATGCCGATCCAGCAGTTCCGGTACACGGTTGGCAAAAACGCGACTGACAGCGCCATGATCATCGATGCGATGGATATCCTCTATTCGGGTGCGGTGGATGGCTTCTGCCTCGTCTCCAGCGACAGCGACTATACGCGGCTGGCGACGCGCATTCGAGAGAAGAACCTGTTCGTCATGGGCATCGGCAAGCAGACGACGCCGCGCGCCTTCGTCAATGCCTGCGATGTCTTCGTCTACACCGAGAATCTGGCCGGCGAGGACGATGCCCCTGCCCTCGAAGGAGTGCGCAGCGCATCCAGCCGAGCGCCGGCCAAAAATGCGGCAGCCGCCGGCGAGCCGCCCGATCTGAAGGCGCTGTTCCGCACGGCCTTCGAACTCTCGGTGGGAGAGAACGGCTGGGCCTTCCTGAGCGATTTCGGCAACCGCCTGCGCCAGATCGACCCAGGCTTTGACCCGCGCACTTACGGCCACCGCCAGCTTCTGCGGCTGGTGCAGGCGCACAGCGACTGGATCGATATTCGCAAGGTGAAGGGCAAAAGCAGCACCACCATCCATGTGCGGCTGAAACAGGAGAAGTGAGTATGGACTTGGTGCGCTGGGGCATCTTGAGCACGGGCGGCATCGCCCGGCAGTTCGCGCGTGGGCTGGCCTATGCACCGGGCGCACAGCTCGTCGCGGTTGGCTCGCGCTCGCAGGCCAACGCCGAGGCCTTCGGTGACGAGTTCGGCGTGCCGCGCCGCTATGCCAGCTACGAGGCGCTGGCTGCCGACCCCGATCTCGATGTGATCTACATCGGCACGCCGCATCCATTCCATGCCGCCAACAGCCTGCTGTGCATCGAAGCGGGCAAGGCAGTGCTGTGCGAAAAGCCGTTCACGCTTAACGCGCGGCAGGCCAGTGCCGTCATTCGCGCTGCCCGCGAACGCGGCGTCTTTTTGATGGAAGCGCTGTGGACGCGCTTCACCCCGGTGATGCATAAGGTGCGCGCGCTGCTGGCCGAAGGCGCGATCGGACGGCCGCGCATGGTGACGGCCGATTTTGGTTTCCACGCCCCGTTCGACCCAGAAAGCCGGCTGTTCAACCGCGCGCTCGGCGGCGGGGCGCTGCTCGATGTCGGCGTCTATCCCGTCTCGCTGGCGTCGATGGTCTTCGGCGCGCCGCCGCGCATCAGCACGATGGCGCACCTCGGCGCGACCGGCGTCGACGAGCAGGCAGCCATGATCTTCGGCTACGAGGACGGCGCGCTGGCCGTGCTCTCGTGCGCCATCAGCGTGATGACGCCGATGGAGGCGACGATCACCGGCGAGCGCGGGATGATTCGCCTGCCCGCCAACTGGTGGATGCCGCAGGAATGCATCCTCAGCCTTGAGGGCGAGCCAGAGCAGACGTTCGAGCTGCCGTTCACTGGCAACGGCTATAATTACGAGGCGCTCGAGGTGATGCGCTGCCTGCGCGAGGGGCTGCTCGAAAGCCCGATCATGCCGCTGGACGAGACGCTGGCGCTCATGCAGACGCTGGATAACATCCGCTCGCAGTGGGGCTTACGCTATCCTGAAGAGGAATGACGCGCTCATGTCGCAACCTGTTCACGAGTTTGGCGGGGCCGGTGCGCCGCTGCATCTTGCGGTCGCCAACGGCTTTCCACCCGGCGCCTATGCGCCGCTGGCTTCGAGGCTGACGGCGCGCTGTCGCGTTTTGTCGCTGCCGCCCCGCCCCCTATGGCGCGACCCGCCGCCGCCGACCAGCATCGCCGATTGGGCGGCGCTGGCCGATGACCTGCTGGCTGCTTTCGAACAGCATCATCTTGATGGCGTGATCGCGGCGGGGCACTCGTTCGGCGGGGTGATCTCGCTCATCGCCGCGGCGCGCGCCTCGGCACGCTTTCGCGCCCTCATCCTGCTTGACCCCACCCTATTCACCCCCGCTTTTTTCGCCCAGATCGAGGCGCTGCGCCAGAACGGCGACCCGGCGCGCCTGCCGCTGGTCGAGGGGGCGCTCAACCGGCGTGCGCATTTCCCTGATCGGGCAGAAGCCTTCGGCTATTGGCGCGCCAAGCCGCTCTTCTATGACTGGGACGATGACGCCCTGCGCTGCTACGTCGAAGCAGCGACGACCCCCGCGCCCGACGGGGGCTTCACGCTCGTTTGGTCGCCGGCCTGGGAGGCGCACATTTTTGCCACGGTGCAGACGGACACATGGGATTACGTCGACCGGCTGCCAGCCGCTCTGCCGATCCTGCTCGTGCGCGGCAGCGACAGCCAGACGATGATGCCGGAAGCGGCCAGACTGATGCGGGAAAAGCTGACGAACCTGGATTACGCCGAGATCGCCGGCGGGCATTTGTTCCCGCACAGCGCGCCGGACGAAACCGCCCGCGTCGTGCTGGCGTGGCTGGATCGGCGCGGGCTGCTATGACTCGCTGACCTGCACGCCGCGCCAGAAGGCGATGCGACCGGCGATCTGCTCGGCGGCGGGTTTGGGCTGCGGGTAGTACCAAGCCGCATTCTCGTTGCGCTGCCCATCGACTTCCAGGGTATAATAGCTGGCCTCTCCCTTCCATGGGCAGGTGGTGTGATGGTCACTGGGCCGCAGATACTCCTGTTTGACCGACTCTGGCGGGAAGTAGTGGTTGCCCTCTACCACAATCGTTTTGTCGCTTTCGGCGATCACCGCGCCGTTCCATACTGCTTTGACCATGATATCCTCCGCTGAGCTGTACATTTATCCACCGATCGTCAGAAGCGGCACAGCGGCCAGATGTTACGCCGCACTCAGCAAACCCTAAGGTTGCTCGCCTTCCATCGCTGGCACGAACAAGATCTTGCCGCCGCTCATCTGGGCAGCGTAATCGTACAGAGCGG
>DAOTYT010000444.1:0-2015 GCA_034434615.1 Anaerolineae bacterium
TGCGGTGGCAGTAAGGACACGTCATGATGGCTCGTTAACCTCGTGTGCGTTCAGACATTGGGGCCTGTGGCAGTCAACCGGTCTGCCGCGGGTCTATACTTGATTTTACCGCTCTGTTTGAATTTAGCCACTCCCCAATGCATAATTATCGAGCAGCGCCCGCAGATGATCGGCAAAATGCGCGGGGCGCGCTCCAACGTCGTCAGGCTCATAACTTGCGCGGCCGCGCTGGTGAAAGCCACCGATATCGACGGCTTTAAAGCCCATCGAGCGCGCAACTGCAAGCGTGCCCTCCAGCGGAATCGCTTCAAAAGAATAGGAACTTACCGATAAACGCATTGCCAACTTCCCCAAAAAAGCGTAATTTCAATAGAGATATAATCAAGCAAGGTTGCCTGTTATGAACTTGGTGTATATAATCAAATGTGAATTATATAATAAAGAGGCCCTATGCATTTGTCAAGCCGCGCAAACCCGAATGATGGCTGGCAAACCGGATCATTCGGTTAGCGCCTTTAAGCCTTAATTTCCTTCAGTATGATGAGCGGGCGTACGATGAGGTACAGCATGGATATATTCCCCTCGCTAACCGTGCGATCCCCTTTGTTTAGGTGCTGGTCTTACAGCCCGGAGCCAATTCCATGCGCGATCAACCTCGTGGAAAAACTGCGCGTTCACAAAAGACGAAAAAGGATGTCTTAGTTGAAGTGCTGCGCGATGCCATCCTCTCTGGAGAGCTGCAGCCTGGGGAGCGGCTGCTGCAAGAAGAACTGGCTGAGCGTTTTCAAGTCAGTTCAACGCCCGTGCGCGAGGCCATTCAACAGCTGGTCGCCGAGGGCGTGCTCAGCCACAGCCCGTACCGTGGTGTCCAGGTCGCGGAAGTAGACCCTGAAGGTGTACTAGAAGTGTACCTCATGCGCAGCGTGCTCGAACGATTGGCGACAGAACGCGGTGTGCCAAATCTAACGATCGCCGATATTCGCCGGCTGCACGCCATTCACGACGAGATCGTCGCGCTGCTGAATGGCGAAGAGCGCAGTCCTATCGTGCGACTGAACCGAGAGTTCCACATGCGCATCTATGAAACGGCCGAACTGCCCTTGCTGCTGCAAACGATCAAGACGCTGTGGATCAAAACGCCGTGGGATACGCTGTTCGTCGTGCCGAACCGCGCTCAGCAGATCGTCGAGGAACATGCTGCGGTGCTCGCCGCCATCGATCAGGCCGATCCTGAGCTGGCTGGAAAGCGCATGCAGGAACACCTCGAAAAAGGGCTGAGGGCTCTGGCAAATTATCTTGGGTCACGGCTTCAATAAGATCCTTTACCAGCAAAATTTGTTTGAGGAGACCGCAGTATGACAGTTGACAAAGCGCGCGTGGCAGTGATCGGCGCAGGCTGGTGGTCAACGACAGCGCACATCCCTGCCCTGAAAGAGAATCCCGATGCCGAGTTAGTCGCGCTGGTCGATACCCGTCCTGAGGCGCTTGAACGCGCCTCGGCCGCTTATGGCCCCATGAAGCGCTACGCCGATCACCGCGAACTGCTGGCGAACGAAGCGCTTGACGGCGTCGTGGTTTGCGTCAGCCATGCCGCGCATTACGAAGTCACGCGCGATTGCGTCGACGCTGGCCTACACGTCATGCTGGATAAGCCAATGGTATTGGAAGCGGCCCATGCCCATGATTTGGCCGCGCGCGCGCAGGCGCAGGGCGTCGAACTGATCGTAGGTTATCCCTGGAATTACACCGAAATCTCTCGCCGCGCCCGTGAGATCGTCCAGTCGGGCGCATTGGGCGCTGTGCAGTACGTCTCTTCGCTGTTCACATCGATGGTGATCGAGTTTCTGCGCGGCAACGATGAGGCCTATCGCTCAGTCTTCGGCTACCCAGTGACAGGACCGGGGACTGCTTACACCGATCCACGGGTTGCTGGGGGCGGGCAGGGCCATTTGCAGGTGACGCACTCGGCGGCAGCTCTGCTGTTCGTCTCTGGGCTGCGCGCCGATATCGTCACC
>DAOTYT010000445.1:0-4793 GCA_034434615.1 Anaerolineae bacterium
GGCATCGCCCCTGCTGTCGATGGTGTGACCAAACTACTCTACGTTAAGCAGGTTGTACTCCGTCAGGATCGTATTGGCCTGCGCGGCAGCGGCAGCCAACACCTCAGCCGGGTCGGCATTGGGCGTCAGCAGCACCGTGTCGATCGCCTGTGTGACGACGTTGCGAATGGCCGGGAAGCTGCCCAGCAGCGCGCCGCTCGTCGCAATGGTGACCGTGCTTTGCGCGAGCTGGTCAGAAGCCACGCGGAAGTTCGGGTTCTCTTCGAACCAGCCCTGTTCCGTCAGCATCTCGACCGCGCTGTCGCGGATGGCGACGTAGCCCGTGATCTGGTGCCATTCAGCCGCGTTCTCGGTCGTATTGATATAGAGCAAGAAGCCAAGTGCGCCAGTCTCAACATCTTCCGGCAGGCCGTCGACCAGCCACAGGCTCGCGCCGCCGATCAGATTGCCAGTCCAGCCGGTTTCGTCATTGTAAGGCAGGAATGAAGCCACAACTTCGAAGCCATTCTCGCGGCCAGTTTCGGTGTACAGCGCAGTGTCCGAGCTGCTGTAAGCGGCCATGGCGACCTGCTGGCTGCCAAAGGCCTGGTCGACCGTGGCCCACGAGCCACCGCCCTGCGCACCGCTGTAGTACAGATAGCCTGCATCGTACATTTCTTTCAACCACGTCAAGATGGCGACGCCCGCATCGCTGTCGAACAGCACTTCGGTTGCGCGGGCGCTGCGGCCGTTGTCGTTGTTGGCATACAGCGCGTTTTGCTGCGCCAGCCACTGCTCAAAGAACCAGCCGTGGTTTGGCCACGTGAAGCAGAATTCCGGCGCATTGTCGAGCGCCATCACCGCCTCGCAGACCTGTGCCACTTCATTCCATGTTGCCGGCGGGGTATCGAAGCCAGCGGCATTCAGGTAGTTCATGTTCGAGAAGAAGATCGCCGACGAGGTGTTCCACGGCATCGAAGTAAATTCGCCGTCCAGCGTGTAGTAAGCAGCGGCAGGCTCGATGAAATCATCAAAGTTCACCGGCAGTCCGTTGATCTCAGTGCGGCCAGCCAGCGCCTGCTCGATCGAGCGGAAATAACCGCTGTCGCGGGCATCCTGCGTGGCGACCTCGAAATACTGAACAACCGCAGGCAGGCTGCCCTGCTCGGCGGCCAGCGCAGTCGCCGCGAACAGCTCTTCATAATTCGAATAGCCGGTAACGGTCACATTATATTGCGGAAACATTTCGTTATATTCGGCTGCTTTTTGTTGAGTCCAGCCGAGGCGAGTCGCATCTGTGAATGCGATCCAGACTGGAATATCGACGGGGGCCTGGCCGAGTGCTGGGACGATCGACAGCAGGGAGATCGCGAGAATGCTCACGATCAAAACAAGCTTACTGCGGTTTGTCATGATGCTAGTCTCCTTTGAGTTTAGCTAAATGCCCCATGTAGTCTAGCGATAGCGCATTAACGGGCTGCAATTATCTTGTTAAGAGCGTTTAATAAATTCGAATACCGTACAGACGCGTGCCCCCTAACATCTGGGGGGCGCGCTAATCTCGATAGTGAGTATAGTTTGACTGGTTTAACATTTTGGTCATCAAGTCAAAGCGGCGAACGGCTGTGCGGAAAGGCGAAAAGCGATGAAACAAGACCCACAGATTTCCCAACGAGCGGAGCGTATCCTTGAAGCTGCCACCGACCTATTCGCTCGCTACGGCTATGATAAGACGACGATGGAGGACATCGCGGCGGCCGCGGAGGTTTCAAAGGGCGCGCTTTATCTTGAATTCGCCAGCAAGGAAGCTTTGTTCGATGCGCTGCTTCTGCGCCAGATGAAATGGGCGACCCAGACGACGCTTGAGCGGGTGGCGGCCGATGAACGGGGGCTGAGCCTGTTCACGATCTATCTGCACTCGCTGGCAGTGGCGGCCGAAAACCCGCTTCTGCGCGGGCTGTACACGCAGGATCGCCGCGTGCTGGGCGATTTTGTGCGCCGGTTGAGTGGTGGCTCGACTTACAGGCAGCTGTTTGCCTCTGCAGTCGAGTTTGTGCGCGCCTTCCAAAGCGCCGGGCTGATCCGGGACGACTACTCGCCCGACCTGATCGCGCATGTCATTACGGCTCTGCGCTACGGCCTGCTCACGATCCATGAGGTCGCTGCTGGAGTGCCGCTGCCGACCCTCGAAGAGGTAGGCCCGCTGATCTCGGACCTTTTACAGTCAGGTTTAGAACCTAAGAGCTTGACCGATGCCGATCGTGCAGCCGGCCAGCAGGCGCTGCAAGTGCTGTTCGAGCAGGCGATCACGACGTGGGAAACCAAGATCATGCATGCGCCCGATGGGGACGGCCGTGCGCAGGAGTGACGGTGACTTGCCAGTTTGTTAAGCCCTTGGGGCCTCTGTTGTGTTCATGCGATATGGCAATCGATTTAGGAGAACTTCCATGAAACCAGCATCTGTCATCATTCAAACGAATGGGCTGACGAAAGTATACGGTGGCGCGGCGGGCAAGAAGGCGGTAGATGCCGTGACATTCGCTGTAGAGCGCGGCGAAATTTTCGGCTTTTTAGGCCCGAACGGCGCAGGCAAGACGACGACGATCCGCCTCATCCTCGATCTGCTGCGGCCAACGCAAGGGGAGGTGCACGTGTTTGGCCTGCACAGCATTCGCGACAGCGTCGCCATTCGTCAGCGCATCGGCTACCTGCCGGGCGAATTGAACTTATGGAATGACCGGACGGCGCTGCAGATCATTCAGTACTGCGGCAAAATGCGCGGAAAGCTGGATATGCACTACGTCCATGAATTGGCGGAGCGGCTTGATTTCGATATGACGCGCAAGATTCGCACGTACTCAACCGGCAACAAGCGCAAGCTCGGCCTGATCCTGGCGTTGATGAATCGTCCTGAACTGCTGATCCTCGATGAACCGACCACCGGCCTCGACCCGTTGATGCAGCAGACGTTCATCACGCTGATGCGCGAGGCCCGTGCCGCTGGCCAAACCATATTTCTCTCATCGCACATGCTGAGCGAAGTACAGGCGATCTGCGATCGGGTCGGCATCATCCGTGAGGGGCGTCTGCGCGCAGTCGAGCGTGTCGAAAAGCTGACCCATGTCGATTTTCGTTGGGTGAGTTTGCGTTTCCGCGAACCGGTCGCTGCCGATCTGCTCGCGCATCTGCCGGGCGCGGCCAAAGTCGAAACGAACGGGCGAACGGTGAGGCTGCGCTACACCGGCGATTTTGACCCGCTGCTGCGCGCGATCAGCCCATACTACGTCGAGAACCTGCAAGTGCAGGAGCCGACGCTCGAAGAGATCTTCCTCAGCTACTACAACAACAATGGCGAGCAGGCTAGCAGCCGCCTGGCCGCTCCCGAAATGGAGGCTGTATCATGACTGGTGTGACTTTCATCGAAACACTGCACCGTGGTTGGCGCACAGTGCTTTTCTGGAGCATTGCCATTGGGCTAACCGCAATTCTGCAAGTCGTCATCATTCCCGATGTGGCTGCCTTACAGCAGATGGCAGCGCTGCTCGAGACGTTGCCACCATTTCTGCTGCAGATGTTTGGCGGCGGCGATATGGAGTTTTTAGCGACTGCCGAGGGCTACCTCGCGATGCAGTATTTTGGGTTCATGCTGGTCGTTTTCTCTGCCTATGGGGTAGTGGCTGGGCTGAACATCATGTCTAACGATGAAGAGCGCGGCACGCTCGACGTGGTGCTCTCGCTGCCGATCGCCCGCTGGCAGCTCGTCGCCGAGCGTTTTCTCGCCTATGTCGTGCTGGCGACCGCCTTGATCGCGCTGTCGTTCGCTTTCATGCTGCTCGGCATCGCCGTGACGCCGGCTTTGGCCGTCGATCTGGCGCCGCTTTTGGCCGCCAACTTCGCGATGGTGCCGCCGACGATCCTAGTGATGGCATTCACCGTCTTTCTGACGGCGGTGCTGCGCCGGCCCATCGCGATCGGGATCGCCTCGGCTCTCGTGTTAATGAGCTATTTCATGGATGCGATCGGCCGCTCTTTAGAGACACAGCTTGGAGAAGTGCTGAGGACGATCTCCTATTACAGCTACTACGATGGAACGGCCGTGATCCAGACTGGCATAAACTGGGGCAATATTGCTGTCCTTGTCGTGGTGACGGCGCTTCTGTTTGCTGGCGGGCTGTTCTTCTTCCAGCGGCGTGACGTCGGCGTGTAGGGAGCAGAACCAAGGTGCGTTTTCGGGCCAGCGCTTCAGTGAGCTGGCCCGTTTTTGGTTACGGCCCTATTTTTTAACAGCGCCCCCATCATTAACGGCGCAGCCGTGGCGCTGACAAAGGCCGTCGGAAGACGGGTTGCCAGCGGTTTACATCGATGTTAACGACTGCATAACATCGCTTTAGAGATGAGTTTGTAGATTCTGCCCAAGATGTGTTTGCCGATTTCGTCACGCAGTTGCTTGTCATCTCGTCTTAAACTACGGTACTATCAATCCGATCTTCTATCAGACTTCTTACCAGAAATGCTCATGGAGGAGACGCATGAGATCTTTACGAAAAGCGCTGTTCATCCTCGCCGTACTTGCGCTTGTGCTGGTGCCGGTCGTCGGTTCATCGGCACAAGAACCGCTGATCGAGTCGGTCTGTCTGGTCACCGATATCGGCCGTGTGAATGACGGGACCTTCAACCAATTCGCCTACGACGGAATGATGATGGCGGTTGAAGAGTTCGGTCTCGACTCGACATTCATCGAGACCGTCTCTCAAGGGGATTACACCATCAACATCAACACCTGCATCGAAGAAGGCTACGATGCGCTTGTGACC
>DAOTYT010000446.1:0-11772 GCA_034434615.1 Anaerolineae bacterium
GCGAGAAAGCGTCGACCATGACGATGCGCTCTGTGGCGCATCATATTCTCAATTCGATGTATCTACCCATGATCCGCGGCGCTGAAGACGCTAACCAGACGCCCGTTACCGAGCTAATGATTGATGCAATTCAAAAAGCGAATTATGACTGTATCACAAAAGTTCCTGAGGGAGGAACGACGCTGACTGCGGCCGTCATCATCGGCGATCGTATTTACGTCGCACACGTTGGTGACAGCCGCATTTACTGGATCCATAACAATATGATCGAGCAGATCACGCGCGATCATTCACTCGTGCAGCGGTTGATCGAGCTTAATCAGCTCACGCCGGAAGAGGCGAACGACCATCCACAGAAACATGTGCTTTATAAGGCATTGGGGCAAAATGAAGTTATTGAGGTCGATACGCTAACCCGTAGACTACCCGCCGGTTCACGTCTGCTTATCTGCAGCGATGGCTTGTGGAATCAAGTGCCTGAGGCCGATATTCTCAACATCATCTCCAAGCATTCAAACCCACAAGAATCATGCAGCGAGTTGATCCTGCAGGCTAACCAGCATGGGGGCATCGATAACGTCACGTTAATCTTGCTTCATCTACCGGGGTAATCGATACCGTCTTGTGTGCAGACGCTCATGAACATCGATTTTGATCCCTATGCCATCCTTGGCATCTCTCCAGAAGCTGACGCCGAGGACATTAAAAGCGCATATCGCCGCGCTGCGCGTCGCCTGCACCCAGATGCAAACCCCAGAAACCCAGGTGCGGCCGTCCAATTTCAGGACATCACAGCCGCCCACGAGCTGCTCATTGATGCAGACCGCCGGAGCGCCTTCGACCGCAAGTTCAGGCAGCGCCAGCTTGATTCTTCATTCACATTCCGGGTGACACCCAGTAAACGGGTGCTGATGCCGCTAGCTGAACCCCAGGTGACTTACCTCCTCGCAGAAATCCTACCCGACCCGCGGGCACAAAGTCTCGAAATCCAGCGCGAGTCTCGGTTAAACCTCACGCTCGTGCTCGACCGCAGCAACTCCATGAACGGCACGCGGCTCGACAAAGTCAAAATTGCCGCGCACCAGGTGATCGATCAACTTTCTGACGATGACATTTTTTCGGTGGTCGCCTTCAACGACCATGCTGAGGTCATCATCCCTGCGACGGTAGTGAACGATCGCGCTGCGCTGAAGGCCCGCATTAGCATGATGATCGCTGCCGGCGGAACTGAAATTTACAAAGGTCTTGCCGCCGGCGTCGAGCAAAACAGGCAGTTTCTTGCGCCGCGTTTGGTTAATCACATCGTCCTGCTGACTGATGGCAATACCTATGGCGACCAAGAGCGCTGCCTTGAACTGGCTAAAGAGGCCGCCAAGCAGGGCGTCAGCATCAGCGCGATGGGCTTAGGACAAGAATGGAACGACCAGTTCCTCGACGAACTGGCCTCAACCACCGGTGGCACATCGTCTTACATTACCTCGGCGAATTCAGTCGTCAAATTCCTCAACGAACACGTGCGCAGCTTGTCAAATGTGTTTGCCGAACGGGTTCAACTCTCAATTGCCCCCGATCCTGACATACGGATCGAGTCGGTCTTCAAATTGGCGCCCAGCCCGCAACCACTGCCCTTAGATCAAGGGAATATTCCTCTGGGCAGCTTGCAGCTCAACCGCGTCATCTCAGTATTGATCCAGTTAGAGCTGCCGGCCAATCTGGAAGTAGGTTTTCGCTCGATTGCGCGCCTCGTCGCTTCAGGCGATATTTTTGCGAATGGATTGCAAAAGTATCAAGCGCTTAGCGACATCTCGATCGAGATCAACAACAATCCCCCGCCCGAAGACCCGCCATCCGCCATCCTCGATGCGCTGGGCAAACTGACACTCTATCGCATGCAGGAACGTGCCCAGGAAGCGCTTGAGGCGGGAGATATTCGCGAAGCGACAAGACGACTTGAGACGCTCGCAACGCGCCTGCTGGAATTAGGGGAGAAAGAACTCGCACAACAGGCACTCGCTGAAGCGCAGCAGGTTGCCTATACTGCTGGTCTTTCAGACAAAGGCCGCAAGACGCTGAAGTACCAAACGCGCCACTTGCTGCTCGGCGCACAGGGTGGAGAATAAGTACCGTGAGAGTTTGCCCTTACTGCGCCCACTACAATCGTGAAGGATTTCTATTCTGCGAAAACTGCGGACAACGCCTCGACGCGAATAAACCCAGCACCACCCTGCCGACACGCCAACTGGAGCTTAAAACCGAGGATACAACTGCCCGATCAACCTGGGGCACCGCTCGTTTTGATCAGGCCACTCGCATCATCATGCATATTCGTGATGCATCAGAACCCGTTATCATTGCTCCTACCGATCGATTAATCATAGGCCGCTCGGACAGTATGAGTACGCAGAGACCCGATCTCGACCTGACCCCTTATGGCGCACTTGAAAAGGGAGTCTCCCGAGTACACGCTATCATACAGCGTAAAGATGACACGCTGACGATCGTCGATGTGGGCAGCGCCAATGGGACCCTCCTTAACGGCCAACGCTTAATTCCCGAGCAGCCGCGCGTGCTGCGCGATGGCGATGAAATTCGCCTCGGCAAGCTCGTCGCTCACATTTACTTTAAGCCGCACCCAGTATGATTAGGTAGTAGGACAACAGATGATCACAGTGCTCATTCATATTAACAATGCCGACCCAGTTAAGGCCGATATTGATGAGATGCCCAAACCATCCGATAACGCCATCATCGCCAAGAATCCGCGCGACAGGGCTGAAAAAGAGGTGAGCTGGTTGGAAGACGGCGTGACGACGGTGATCTTCCCATGGTGGCGTATCACCTTCATCGAGGTTTTGCCACAGGAAAGCGAAGAGGCAGAATTCCCGCTGCCGTTCCGCAACGATTGAGCCACCCAGCCAACAGACAGGCCACTACGACCATGACCACCAAACTACCACGCACGGGCCAGCGCGATGGCAAACGCATCCTTGTCGTTGATGATGAACCGCGCATGATCAATTTCATTCGCATGAACTTGGAGCTGGACGGACATCAAGTGATTGAGGCGCACAATGGCCTTGAGGCGCTGGAAGCCGTTCGCACGCGCCTGCCCGATATCGTGCTCCTTGATGTGATGATGCCTGAACTCGATGGGTTCGAGACGCTGCGCATGCTGCGCGAATTCTCGAATATTCCCGTCATCATCCTGACGGCCAAAGGCGAGGAAAATGACCGAGTCTATGGTTTGGAACTCGGCGCTGATGATTACATCACCAAACCATTTGGCCCTCGAGAGCTTTCCGCTCGCATCAAAGCCGTACTGCGCCGAGCAGCTATGCCGACCGCCTCGCCCGCCGAGGCGATGCTGAAGATTGACGATCGACTCAGCATCGATTTCAATCGCCGGGAAGTTATTGTGAATGGCAAGCATATTAAACTGCGGCCCACAGAGTACCGGCTTCTTTACCATCTCATTGAGAATGCTGGTTGGACGGTGCCGCACGATCAGCTTCTGGCCAAAGTGTGGGGTTACGAATACCGAGACGAAGCGCACTACGTCCGCTTGTACGTCAACTACCTGCGCGAGAAAATCGAAGAGGATCCCTCTAACCCAAAGTACATCCTCACCGAACGCGGCGTTGGCTATCGATTTATCGACTTCAGGCAGCCTCAAGCAGCGCAATCGGATCAAAATTAGACCGATTGAGCTGAACGCGCCCTAACGTTTAAGCAGTTTGCTCGGAGGAGAGATGCTCGGAGCGCAGCGCTGTATAATCGGCTGTGAAACGTTCCAGCAGCTCAGCTTTCAAATCTGGCGGAGCGAATGAGGCGCGCACCGCATTGAGCGCCACTTCCTCCAGCTCATCAATCGATAGACCGGCCTGTTCCACAGCAAGGCGATACTCCTCGACGATCGAAGTTCCATACAGCTGCGGCATATCCGTAGACAGACAGAGACGAATCCCCTCATCATACAGCTGACGCAGAGGGTATTCCGAAGGATTGCCAACCCAGCCCACAGCGACAGCGCGCCTCAGAGAAACCACGACGCCAAGGTCTTGTTCTACGACCTTCGCCAGCGCTTTAGGCGAATCCAGAAGACCACGAGCATCCTGCAAGCGGTTAGGAGCAAGTGCTTCAAGAGAGGCGAGAATACCTTCGGCCATAAGGCCATCACCGGCGCGCACTGAACGAGGCACGCCCTTTTTCTCGGCCATGCGGAAAGCCCGTTCAAACTGCCCAGCAGGCTGAACCTCTTCACGGCCGCTCAAGCCCAAACCCACGATGCCACTGCGCTCATAACTATTTGCCGCGACATAGCGGGCGTAGTCATCGGCGCGCCGCGGCTCATCGCGCGGAATGGTTAGAATCCACGCCAGCTCGATGCCCCAAGCGCGCCTGGCACGATCACGCCCATCGTTGATCGCAGCCATGAAGTCATCAAGCGAAAGGCCGATGCCGTCATATAAGCTGGGGAGAACGCGCAGCTCTGCATAGCGAACTTGCTGCTGCGAGAGCGTGTAGCCTGCATCGTAAGCAATCCGGGCGAGGTCGTCCGGCTGCGTCAACCACGTACTGATCATGCGCACGAGATCTGGAAGGCGCTTGTAGTCTGGCTTTGCCAGTAAGCGCGCCCAATCATCAAAATGCTTCACGCCATCGCGAATTTCATTGCGATCTGCGATCATCAGCAGCGTTTTTGCCTGCACCGCTCCTTCAAGGTGGACATCCAGTTCAACCTTTGGCATTGCTTGAACGAAGCTGGTTAACGACATAACAACCGTCCTTATTCTTTCAGTGTTGATATCGTATCTGGCTTAGTGACGATATTCCTAAGCTCATCCTCTTCCTGCGCGCGCTGAAGGCTGTATTTCATCAAAGCGCTAAACAAGGGATGTGGCGCATTGGGCCGGCTCAAGAACTCGGGATGAAATTGACTGCCAACCATAAAAGGATGATCTGCGATCTCGGCAATTTCGACCAAATTTCCATCTGGGCTAAGGCCGCTGAAGCGCATCCCATGTTCGCTAAAAATCTGACGGTATTCATTGTTAAACTCAAAGCGATGGCGGTGGCGCTCATGCACTTCGGCGGCTCCGCCATATGCCTCATAAGCGCGCGTTTCCGGCTGAAGCCGGCATGGATAAAGACCGAGACGCATCGTGCCGCCTAAATCGGTAATGCCGCGCTGCTCGAGCATCATATCGATGACGAAATTGTCGCTGGTCATCTCAAACTCTGAACTGATCGCATCCTCGAGGCCCAGCACATTCCGCGCGAATTCGATGCACATCGTCTGCATGCCCAAGCATAGGCCCAGATACGGCACACGATGCTCGCGCGCATAGCGTGCTGCTAAGATTTTGCCCTCAATGCCGCGATAGCCGAACCCACCTGGCACAACAATACCGTGCGCCCGCTGTAAAACCTCCCAGCCGCGGCCCTTTTCAAGGTCGACTGAATTGACCCACAGGATCTCAAGCCGGCGGTCGAAAGCGCTCGCCGCATGGAACAAGGCTTCCTTGACGCTCATATAAGCATCATGCAGCTCGATGTATTTTCCCACAACCGCGATCTTCACTGGCTCTTCGGCGAGGCGCATCCGCTGCACCATCACTCGCCAGTCTCCAAGCTCAGGGATTCGTTGAGGCAGGCGAAGCTGCTCAACCAGATAATCACCCAGGCCAGCATCCTCCAACATCAGCGGCACGTTGTAGAGCAGATCGGTTGTTTCCAGAGCGATGACAGCCCGCTCCTCCACATCGCAAAATAGGGCGATCTTATCCGAAACATCTTTGCTGACCGGATAATCTGTGCGCGCAATGATGACCTGCGGTTGAATGCCGATCCCGCGCAGCTCGCGCACGCTGTGCTGTGTCGGCTTCGTCTTCAATTCGCCTGTCGCCCCGATGTAAGGGAGGAAGGTCACGTGAATGTAAAGCGCATCATTTCGACCAAGGCTCATGCGCATCTGCCGAATTGCCTCTAAAAACGGCAGGCCTTCAATGTCGCCAACCGTCCCGCCCACTTCCACGATGACGATGTCGGCATTGTTCTCCTTGCCGACGAGCGCAATACGCCGCTTGATCTCATTCGTGATGTGCGGCACTACCTGAATCGTGCCGCCGAGATAATCTCCACGCCGCTCCTTGTCAATCACGTGGCTGTAGACCTGCCCTGCCGTGACGTTGCATGCGCGGTTCAAGTTTTCATCGATGAAACGCTCATAATGCCCCAGATCGAGATCGGTCTCTGCGCCATCAGCCGTGACAAAAACTTCTCCGTGTTGGTATGGGCTCATCGTCCCGGGATCGACATTGAGATAGGGATCGAGCTTCTGAATAGCGACCTTAAAGCCGCGCGCCTTCAAAATGCGCCCGATGGCCGCTGCCGTCACGCCCTTCCCAACCGAACTAACGACACCCCCAGTGCAGAAGATATACTTGGGATTAGCCATTGTTGTACCTACTTTACCCCCAAAAAGCGACGGGGAGCTTCCTCCCCATTACGGGTCTCACTCCCCGTCGATTGGTCGTCCGGATTGCCAGCGCAGGCTGTCGCTCATACCAACCGCTCAAGATCATCGGCGGTTCTGCGCATGTCGAGAAAGATCAATCCTAGTTTGGCCCCCTCGCGCACTAAAGTCGTCAGCACAGCTTCCTCACCAACCGACATGAGGATAACGTAGCCTTCATCCCCCTTGATGTGAACCTGTTCCAGCGCGCCGCGGCCAAGTTCATTGGCGATCCGCTCGCCCAGCGACAGCATAGCGGCAGACATGGCCGAAACTCGATCTTCCTCGACATTAGCAGGCAGCGAGGACGCCATCGTCAACCCATCAACACTTACAACAGCAGCAGCTTCAATCTCTGGTGTAGCAGCTTGTAGATCGCGCAGTCGATCGACCATCAACTCCGTCCGCGATTTCGCCATTCCACTGCTCCTCTCAAAGCGCGCAAGGCAGCCGCCACGCCGAGTCATGATTTTGAGTAAAGCGTGCTATTCGAAGTTTAACGGGTTAGCCCGCTGCGTGGCTCTCCTTTATTATACGTATCGATGACCAATCGGCAAGACAACGACGCTTTCCCGGCGGCGTAACACAGACATTCCAGACTGTTATTGAATTGAACATCCTGTATACTGATGACTGCAAACGAAACTGGAGATGCAGCACATTCGCCATGCAGAATTATCCGCAGGAAACGCGCCAGATGAACAATGCCCGTCCACGGCATGTTGAAATTGTCCAACAGGTTGCCGAACGTATCGCCCACAGCGTCAGCCAAGTCATTGTCGGCAAACGCAACGAAGTCCGGCTCACCGTGCTGGGCCTTATCAGCCAGGGGCACATCCTCATTGAGGATATTCCCGGAGTCGGCAAGACGATGATGGCGAAAGCGCTCGCCCGCTCCATCGGGTGCACGTTTAGCCGCATCCAATTCACTCCAGATATGCTGCCCTCTGATGTGACCGGCGTATCGCTCTTCAACCAAAAAACGCGCGAGTTCGAGTTCCGCGCCGGGCCGATCATGGCGCAAATCGTGTTGGCCGACGAGATCAACCGCGCAACGCCTAAAACACAGGCCGCCCTGCTCGAAGCGATGGAGGAAAAACAGGTCACGGTTGACGGTGTAACTTACAGTTTACAGGAGCCTTTCCTGCTGCTGGCAACCCAGAATCCGATCGAGTACGAGGGAACCTTCCCTCTGCCAGAGGCGCAGCTCGACCGCTTCTTGCTGCGCATTCAGCTCGGTTACCCCTCACCACAAGAAGAAATGAACGTTTTGAGTGCGCAGCAGTATGAGCACCCGCTGATGAACACCTTTCAGGTCGTGAGCGTGCAGGAGCTGCTGGCCGCACAGCAGGCCGTGCGCAAGGTCTACGTCGCCGATGAGGTCAAACGTTACATCATCGACCTTGTGGGCGCAACGCGCCAGCATCCCGATGTTTACTTGGGAAGCAGCCCGCGCGGCTCTTTGGCCCTTTTTCGGGCGTCGCAGGCGCGCGCAGCGATGGCCGGCCGCGACTACGTCATTCCAGATGATGTAAAGGCACTGGCCGAGGTGACGCTGGCGCATCGCGTAATCGTGGGGCCAGCAGCGCGCATCAAAGAGATCTCTTCGCGCACCATTATTCAGGACATCCTCGCCACAATCCCAGTCCCTGGTGCCGCTGTTCGTTAGCCATGCCGAACCGCCGCAATGCGATCTACAGCCTGTTGATTTTGTGCCTGCTGGGCGGTCTATTTACAGGCCGCGCTTTCTTCTTCAACCTGGCTTATGTGCTGGCCGGCCTGGTTATCATCTCCTTCGTATGGTCTTGGCTTGCCGTCCGCTGGATCAGTATTTCGCGAAGAACGCGCACGTTAAGGACGCAGGTCGGCCGCAACATCGAAGAAGCTTTCAGCGTTTACAATCGCTCTTACCTGCCCAAGTTATGGCTCGAAATCCGTGACGAGTCCGATCTACCCGGACACCGTGCCAGCCATGTCGTTCCCGCCCTAGGGCCGCGCTCCAGCTATCGCTGGTATGTGCAGACGCCGGCCATTGTGCGCGGTGAGTTCACGCTGGGCCCAGTCACGATCATCAGCGGCGATCCGTTCGGACTTTTTTCCTCGCCGCGCAAAATCGGCTCGACCTCGCGCGTGATCGTTTATCCACAAACCGTCCCCATCACCCAAATTGAAATGCCGATGGGCGTGCTCAGCGGCGGCGAAGCCCAGCGCCGGCGAGCGCAGACGATCACGACTAACGCAGCAGGAGTGCGCGAATATGCCCCAGGCGACAGCTTCAACCGCATTCATTGGGCGAGCACAGCGCGTCGCGATCGTTTGATGGTCAAGGAGTTTGAGATCGATCCGCTTGCCGACGTCTGGTTATTCGTCGATTTTTCGGCTTCATCACTGGTCGATGCTCCCACCGTCAGGCGCGTCAACAATTTCGGCCCAGCGATCCCCTACAACGGGCAGATTCCTCCATCAACCGAAGAATATGCGATCGTGCTGGCGGCATCGTTGGCGCAGTTTTTTGTCAATGCAGAGCGCGCATTGGGGTTTGCCGCACACATCCCTCATCGCGAAATCGTGCAGCCAGAGCGCGGCAATCGCCAGCTGGTGCGCATTTTCCAAGCGCTGGCCGTCGCGCGCAGCACCACGCACCATTCTTTAGCGGAAATGCTGATCCTAGAGACACCCTATTTCACTCGCGGCACAACATTGGTGATCATTACTGCCTCGTTAGATCGCGCGTGGATCGCCGAAGCGCAGCTTCTCGCGCGCAAAGGGATTCGTCCAATGGCTGTGCTGATCGATCCGTATTCGTTCGGCGCCTCACCTGCATTGAATGGCGTCAGTATCACCGATGTGCGGGCGACCCTGCGTTTGGCCAAAATCCCCAATATTCTCGTGCGCCGTGGCGATGACCTGACCGCCGCGCTGGCACAGCGTCCTCTTTAGGATACCCACCAGCGATACTCGCCGATACATTCGTATCCTTCAGCACAGGCCATGGCCACCAGGCGACTATCATCAACGGGGAGCAGCGCCCCCGCCGTCGACAACCCCCAACGCAGCAGCAGCGCGCGCGCATAGCGCAGTGCCGCTCGCGAGATTACACCTTCTATCCAGACTCCAGAATAAAGCAGTGTGTCGACCGGTGAGAAATAGGCGCGACGCGGCGCATTACAAGCCCGATGATCGAACGGTGATGCGGTCATCAGATTGACTGTTTGCGGCTGCGGTCGCAGGCCGGCTTTCGTGAAAATACGCTCGGCGGGCGCGTTCGTAACGCGAACGAGCGCCCGCGCTTGCGTACAACCGTGATCGGCTCTGATATGGAGCGAACGTTCAACCAACCGCGAGGCGATGCCCTGCCCCTGCGCTGAGGGATGAACGACAAGCAGATCGATCTCCCAGCGGAATACACCCTCGCTGCTGGTCGTGATGAACGCATCGCACAGCCCCACAATACGTCGATCGAAGGCGATGAGACAGGCCTCATGTTGAGGAATGACTCTAGCGATTTGCGCTTCATCAACGGTATGATGGGGCCAAACATCTTGTAAAAGCTGCGCTATCTCTGCTGCATCGAGGGCAGTTGCAAGTCGCATAGTGAAAGACATAAGTTCTCCTAATGATTCGCCACTCTGCCAACGGTTATCTCTATCTGACGGTTTTCAGCGCCGGCATGACGACGCTCGCAGTCGAAATGACGGCGTCGCGGTTGCTCGGTAACGTTTTCGGCACCAGCAATCTCGTATGGGCCAACATCATCGGCTTAATGCTGCTCTACCTCACCGTTGGCTACTTTCTTGGCGGGCGCTGGGCCGACCGCTCACCACATCGCCGCACATTGTATGGTATCCTGCTCTACGCTGCTTTCTTGAGTGCGGTTATACCGTTGGTCGCCCGCCCCATTTTAACGACGGCAGCAGCGGCCGTTTCCGGGGCCGAGGCAGGGTTGGCGATTGGCTCGTTTGTTTCCGTGCTGATCTTATTCGCTGCTCCCATAACGCTGTTGGGCACCGTATCGCCGTTTGCGATTCGGCTGGCTGTCACTCGCATTGAAGACGCTGGCAAAACATCTGGCCGCATCTACGCGATCAGCACGCTCGGCAGCCTGCTTGGTACTTTTTTGCCAGTGGTCTTGTTGATTCCTGAACTAGGGACCTTCCGTACATTTATCTTGTTCGCAGCCATCTTATTCACTGTCGCCTTCATTGGCATGTGGCGGGTTGAGGGTCGCCGCGCGCTGCGCTTTCTATGGATGCCAGCCGTGATCGCATTCGGATCAGCGCTCGCGCTGAGCGGCCCGCTGCGCCCGCCTGCCCCGGGAGCAGAGATCTTGTTTGAGGGAGAAAGCGCTTACAACTATATTCAAGTCCAGCAGGATGCTGCCGGTTATCGATATCTTTATCTTAATGAAGGACAAGGCATTCACAGCCAGTGGAATCCGGACATTTATGGTTTTGGACGCACATGGGACTTTTTCTTAACGGCCCCGTATTTCAATGCGCCTGTATTCGGGCCAGAAAGTGTCGAGTCGATGCTGATCATCGGCTTAGCCGGTGGCACCATTGCACGCCAGCATATTCACGTATATGGGGACATTCCCATCGACGGCATCGAGATTGATGGGAAAATTATCGAGGTTGGCGCCCGATATTTTGACATGAACCCCGAAGCGATGCCCAGCTTGACGCCTTACGTAGAAGATGGGCGTTACATGCTCAACCAGCTTGACCAGCGTTACACTATTATCGCTGTGGATGCCTATCGCCCCCCCTATATTCCGTGGCACCTGACGACGGTCGAATTTTTCCAGGAAATTGCCGCCAAGCTTACTGACGACGGTGTCGTCGCGATCAATGTTGGCCGCACGCCGACCGATCGCCGGTTGGTTGATGCGCTGACGGAGACGATGCGTTTTGTCTTCCCGAGCGTTCACGCGATGGATGTGCCGCACTCATTCAACACGATTCTAGTGGCTACACGCCAGCCCAGCGCCAGCGCCAACCTGATCGCCAACCTCAACGCGCTTCCAGAAGATGCACATCCTCTGCTGCGCGAAACCTTGGCGCTTGGCGCGGCGTCGCTCGTCCCTGTGCGCGGTTCCGACATTATTTTTACCGATGACCGCGCACCCGTCGAAACACTGGTGGACTCGCTGGTGCTGAACTTCCTATTTTCGGGCGGCGCAGATTTGCTGCGGCCGGCGGATTAACCGATGTTTACACGCGCCGGCCGGCTTATTCTGACTCTCGTTTTCCCTGTAC
>DAOTYT010000447.1:0-20622 GCA_034434615.1 Anaerolineae bacterium
CACGATTAAGTCCTTGTCAACAACGCTAACCTGACGCCTTAGTTAAGAGATCCGAACACGACGAGCAGCGGCAGATGCAGACCAGAGCCGCTCTAGATTCTGGGGTCGGGCAGCCGCTCGGGTCGGCGTTACCCGCCGACCCCTTCCCGAGTTGTGCGCTTTGCCTCGCGGGCTGCGCGAAAATGATCGCGCAGGTACGCGGCCGCTCGAACCGTCATCGCGCCGATGGTGCTGGTGGGGTTGACGGCGGCGCTCGTCACCATCGGGCTGCCATCCATGATGTACAAGTTAGGAATATCCCAACATTGCTGCCAGCGGTTGACAACCGAAGTTTCAGGATCATCGCCCATGCGGCATGTGCCCAAAAGATGCCATGCGCCAGGTCGGTACTTTTTGCCCGGCGCCGTGAAGTTGTTGACTTTGACCTCCCAGGCGCCCAGCGCCTGTGCCAGGTCTTTAGCGCGTTCGATGCCGAAATCGACGATTTTGCGATCGTTTGGGTGCAGTTGGTAGGTGACTTTGGGAGCGGGCATGCCGCTCGAGTCTTTGACCGTCTCCGAAAGCGTCACGCGGTTTTCCGGAAGGGGCAAGTCCTCGCCGACGACAAGGATGCACACGCCGTGTCCCCAGTGCTTACGGAACCACGCATGATGTTCGCGGCCCCACGGCGCTGTGTTCCCCGAATGCGAGCCGAAGGCTTGGTAGCCGGCCCCGTTCATCCGCACCACGTGCAGCGTGACGCCGTTGATGAAGCCGCGCTTCACGTCTGTTTCCGCGAATTCTGAGCAGATCATCGCTGCAGAAACGATGCCTTTGTGGATGTCAGTGTAGTCATCGATCCACATCTCGACGATCGCCAGCCCGTGATGCATGAGGTTGCGCCCAACCTGATCGCTGCTGTTCGCCAGGCCATTCGGGAATTTGCCGTTGGCGGAATTGAGCAGCAATCGCGGGGTTCCGATGCCGTTTGCCGCGACGATGACGATATCGGCTGGTTGGAAGTAGCGCACCCCGCTGATGAGGTCAACGTAGACGACGCCCGAGGCCCGACCATTCGCATCGGTCTCGATGATTTCAACGCGGCTGTTGGTGCGCAGCTCTGCCCCTGCACGCAGCGCCTTGGGCCAATGCGTCACCGAGACATCGGCCAGCGATCCGCGTGGGCAGCCGGACTGGCAGTTGCCGCAGTGATTGCAGGCCTTACGGCCGTCGTAATCTTCGGTGATCACGGCCATGTCCATTGGCCACCAATGCCAGCCCAGCTGGTTGAACGCCTTAGCGACGAGTGGGCCGTAGAGTCCATGCGGATGCGGAGGGGTGCTAAACCCTTTGCGCGGGGGCATCGCCGGGTCGCCGACGAACCCTGCCGTCCCGCAGTCGCGGTCATTGATCTCGTAGAATGGCTCGAGATCTTCATAGGTGATCGGCCAGTCCGGCGCGTAGCCGTGCTCTCGCCCTTTGCGGAAATCAGAGGGGCGATAGCGCGGCCATGTCGCGGTGTAATGCACCGTCGAGCCGCCGACGCCGTTCCACATCAAGGGTTCCTCGTCTTCAGTATCAACCGGATAATCCTCTGGGCAGCGCCGCAGGTTGGCCGCGGTGCGCCAGCGCCCCATCACGCGCTGCCATTCCCAGTCGGGCGAGGCGTGGGGATGTCCATACTGCTGAGGCCAGCGCCCTTGTTCCAGGCAGACGACTTTAAGCCCCGCTTCGGCAAGAATCTTGGCGGCGGCAGCGCCGCCCATGCCAGAGCCGATGATCGCAACGTCGACCGGATCAAATCGTTTGGAGATGGACATTTATGAAACTCCTCAAATAAAGTTATTTCCAAATGGGGCGCAGGCCATGCATTTCAAGGCTGCCGGTCTCTACGGGCTGCACGTCGTCCGTTTTGACGTAATAACCGCGCGGCTGTGCTGGCAGTGTGGCCGGGTCAAAAGGGGCGAGAGTGTAACCATGCGGTTGCGGCGCGGCGTTATAGTCGCGCCCCAATGCGCGCACCGCTTCGATGACGGGAGGGGTTTGATAGTAGCCAAAATAAACTGCGGCACGTATAAACGCGAACAGATCGGGCATTTCGCGTTCAAACTGGGTGAGAGCGCTGGTTTGAGCAGAAGCCTCAAGATCGGCAAACGGGCGGGGCTGTCCGTGATTGAGTGCCTGCACAATTGTGGCGAACACATCCTCGGCTTTGACAAAGTGCGCCCGTAATTTCTCCATCAACCACAGATGGACGCCCACTGCACCGGCGGGCGGGAACAGGTCGTCACCCGGAAGCAAAACGTTAACCAGGGCATAGAACGTTGACGCAGTTTGCGAGGGAGTCGCACGAAGCGGCATGAGGACATCCTTTCAGAAAATGCAATTTTACGCTAACTGGTTAGACCAGTTGATATTACAATAGCGCGTCGAAGCCCGCTTGTCAAACCAAATCCATAAGGTGAAACTATCAAATTCGCGGCTGCGCACAAAATTTGAGCGAAAATATCCCCCTAACCAACCCATGCCTATTAAAATTGTTGGTTGACAAGCTCAAGCAGACGTGTTAAGGTCTGTATATCTGGTTAGACCAGTTTTTTGTTTTCGGGCGTTTTTGATAAAAGATGAGCCTCCTCTCGCAAGATCTCGCACAGCGCATTCGGCAGTACATTGCCGAGCGCGATATCCAACCCGGCATGCGGCTGCCCTCGGAGCGTGAGCTCGCCGAGCAGCTTGCCGTGAGCAGAGGCGCGATCCGTGAAGCCCTGCGCGAACTGCAAATTATCGGAATGGTCGAGAAACAACCGCGCAGCGGAACCTTCATCCGCAGCCTCAGCCCCGCTGCGGCACTCGGTTTTGACTGGGACGAAGTTGATGCCGAAAGCGTGCGCCAAATTTTCGAGATGCGCATGATCATCGAGCCGCGCTGTGCTGCGCTCGCTGCTGCCCGCGCGGCCGACGACGAAATCCAAACCCTGCGCCAAACGCTCGATGAGATGCAGCGCGCCATCGCAGACGAGGCGATCGAGGCATTTCGGGCCAGCGACAAACGCATGCACTACGTGATCACGCGGGCGACGGGCAACCAATATTTGATACAGCTTCTTGAGGCGATGACCAACGCGCTTGAGCAAAGTGTGCGCATCAGCCTGCGCATTCCCGGGCAAATGGAGCGCGCGCTGGCCGGCCATCAGCAGATTGTGACCGCCATCGAGAACCGGCAGGCGGAATGGGCAGCGGCGGCGATGGAAACGCATCTGCGCGATGCATGGCATTACATTTCCGCGCAGGTGAACACACTCAGCATTGGGCTGGCGCTGGATGAGCGCGTCAAACTGTCTGCATCATAAGCTTGGTTGATACACACTGTTGAGGGAAAAACTTGTGAACAAGCCAAGGAAGTTAGTCGTCAAAAAGAGTGAGTTCGTGGGTGGCGCGCCGATGGAAGTTCGGGCAGGGGTGCGCGACTGGAAGGTGATTTATCCCGAACTGGGCGTCGATACGAAGACGCTCATCGTCGGCATCGTCGAGATCGAACCTGGGCAGCACAGCCCGCTGCACCGGCACAACTGCGAAGAGATTTACTACGTGCTGAACGGCACGGGCGAAATTGAAAGTGAAGGTGAGCGCCACCCATTCGAAGCTGGCGATGGCGTGTACAACCCGCCGAACATCGCGCATCGCGTGTGGAACACGCACCCGACTGAGACGCTGCGCCTGTTGGTGGTGGGGGGCATCATGTTCGTCGGGTTGTTGCCCGAATGGCCGACCCCAAGCCCGTATGAGATCCTTGAGTAGCAGCATGCAGATCACAGATGTGCGTTATCTCGCCCTGCAATATCCCCTGGCGGCGCCGCTCAAATTGGCATGGGGATGGATGACGCATCGCAATTTTGCGCTCATCCTCATCGAGACGGATGCAGGCCTGACCGGGATCGGCGAGACTTCGGTCAACTTCCCACAGTGGTCGATCAAAGAGCGCAGGATCACGATCGAGGAGGGGCTGCGCCCGCTGCTCGTTGGCGAAAACCCACTTGAGATCGAACGGTTGTGGCAGAAATTGTACGACGCGCTGTCACGCCTTGGCTTGTTGTGGGGCAAAGGCGCGATCATGTCTGCCATCGGCGGGGTCGATATCGCGCTGTGGGATTTGGCCGGCAAAGCCTATGGCCTGCCGGTCTATGCGCTGCTTGGCGGCAGGGTGGCCGAGCGCGTCCCGCTGTATGCCACGGGGTTCGACCTTAAAACGCCGCAGCGCTATGTCGATCAGGGCTATCGGGCGCTCAAAATGAGGGTGGGCTTCGATGTGAAGCAGGATCTACTCAACGTTGAGGCGGTGCGAAAGGCCATTGGCGATGAGATCGCCTTGCTCGTCGATGTCAACATGGGCTGGTCGCGCCAGCAGGCGTTGGCGCTGGCCCCACGTTATGAACCCTTTGATCTGTACTGGTTGGAAGAACCTGTGCGCAGCGACGATCTCGACGGTTACATGCTGTTGCAAGCGCGAACTTCAATCCCGCTGGCGGCCGGCGAAAATGCCTTTGACCGGACGGACAGCCAGATGCTGCTCGAGACGGGTGCGCTGCGCTACCTCATGCCCGACCCAACGCGCGCTGGTGGCCTGAGCGAAGTGAAGCGCATCTGCAACTTGTCGTGGACTTATGGCATTCCCTACTCGCCGCATCACTACGGCTCAGATGTAGGCTTTGCCGCTGCGCTGCATTTGATGGCGTCTACGCCGAACGGGGATTATCTGCTGCGCGACGTGACCGAGGTTCCACTGCGCGAGGACATCCTCAAGACGCCGATCCGCATTGAGGATGGCTTCGCCTATCTATCGGATGCGCCGGGGTTGGGCATCGAGCTGAACCCGCAGGCCGTTGAGACGTATCAAGTCGCCTGAGAGCGCAGTGAAAGGAGGCGTCCTGATCGCAGAAAAAAGCTAGATTTGATCGCTTAAGTCACTGAAAAGTCTTTGAGGTAGATGAGGGAAGATGATGAAACGCGCGCTATTTTTCACATTGTTTATCGCCATTCTACTGCTAGGAACGCTGCCCGCCGTCGTCGCGCAGGAAGATTTTTCCGGCCGCTCGATCACGTTCGTCACCGTTCAGCCGCATGCGGTCGCCAGCCGCTACGTCGCCCAGCTTTTCGAGGCAGAAACCGGCGCGACGGTGGAAGTGGTCGATGTGCCCTATGACACGATCGCGTCGCAGGCGCTGCTCGATGTTGTGTCGGGCGTCGGGCAGTATGACGTCATTGAGATCTGGTACCCGTCGCTCGGCCTGCTGGCCTCGGAAGGCGTTCTGGTTGACCTGACCGACTGGTACGTGGAAAAGGCGGATATCATCCAGCCGGAGGACTTCGCGCCGACGATCGCCGATCCGTATACGCTGTGGGACGGTCGTCGCTGGGCAGTTCCTTATGACGGCGATACCCACATCCTGTTCTACAACCGCGTTCTGTTCGAACGGTTTGGCGTGGAACCGCCGACGACGTGGGCTGAATATGAGGAGGTGTGCCGCACGATCACGGAAGCGGGCGCCGCGGAAGGCATTTACGGCTGCGCCATCATGGGCGCGCAGATCCCGCTGATCCTGATCGGGACGTTTGCCAACCGGCTTGGCGGGTTCGGCGGCGGTTTCCTGGATGAGGATGGCAACCCGATCATCAATTCGCCTGAAGCAGTTGCGGCGCTCGAGGCGCTGTTGAGCCAGGCACAGTACGCCCTGCCGACGCCCAGCGCGACGGCCTTCGATGAAGCGGTTGGCGCTTTCGTGACCGGTCGCGCAGCAATGATGGAATTCTGGACGGACTTGGGCCAAATTGCCGATAACCCGGAGGGGTCGGAAATCATCGGGCAGTGGGGCGCTGTGCCGATGCTGGTCGCCGAGCCAGGCATGGAGAGCGCACCGGCACTGAATGCGGGCTTTTCGGTCGGCGTCTCCACGCTGTCGCGCGATCCAGAATTGGCGCTGGCGTTCATCGAGTTCATCGCGCGGCCTGATGTTAATGTCATGGTCAATACGATCGTCGGTGGGCTTGACCCGACCCGCATTTCCACCTTCGATAACGAAGCCTATCGCGCGCACGTGACGCCGGAGCTGGCCGACACCGCCAAAGCAGCGCTGACGGCCGCTACTGCCTGGCCGACCGACCCGCTGTGGCCCGAAATGGCCGAAGTGCTGACTCAAAATCTCGGCGCCGCGCTCAGCGGTGATAAGACGGCCCAGCAGGCCTTGGACGATACACAAGCCGCTTGGGAAAGCATTCTGGGGCGTTAAGCGTCGTTGAACGGGGAAGGGCGGCTTCGTCTGCCCTTCCCTTATCTAGAGTGTGCTTGCCGCAGGTGTGCTTGCCACACGAGCAGCTTAAGCTGGACGATTGGAAATAGCTTTCAGGAAAGCTAATGTTACGTAAGCTGTCGCAGGATCGATCAAAATGGTTGATGGCGCTGCCAACCATCGCGCTGCTGCTGCTGTTTTCGCTCTACCCGCTTCTCTCGATGCTGCATATGAGCTTCACCCGTTCGACGCTTGGGCAGCCCTTTCGCGCTTGGGTGGGGCTTCAGAATTATAAAGATGCCCTTGTCGATCGTATCTTCACGACCTCTATTGGCAATACGCTGATCTTCGGTTTCGGCGTCACGATCGCCGAACTGATCATCGGTTTTCTGCTGGCGCTCTTCTTCTATCGCAGCGTGCAGGCGGGGCGTTATCTGCGCACGCTGGCGCTGCTGCCGTTCATCGCCCCGCCGGTCGCCGTCGCCATGATCTGGCGCTTGATTTATGAACCAAACGTCGGCCTGATCAATCACTACCTGCGGCAGTGGAATATCACCCAGCAGTCAATCCCGTTTTTGGGTCAGCCGGAAACCTCGCTGCTCAGCATCATGGTCATCGATATTTGGCAGTGGACGCCCTTCGTGTTTATCCTGGCGCTGGCTGCGCTGCAAAGCCTGCCAGAGGAGCCCTACGAGGCGGCGGCGGTTGATGGCGCAACGCCCTTTGAGGTTTTCCGTTTCATCACGCTGCCAATGATGATCCCTTCGCTGCTCGTGATCGGCATCATCCGTCTGATCGGGGCGTTCAAAGTTTTCGATCAGGTTTACATGCTCACGGGCGGAGGCCCGGGCATTTCCAGCCAAGTGGCAACGCATTATATCTATCGCACGGCGTTCAACAGCTTCAACACCGGCTATGCCTCCAGCATGACGATCATTCTGCTGGTGATCGTCATCGTCGTCATCACCGCGCTGACGCTGTTACATGCTTACACTGTTCGTCGTTATGACTGAAGAGGAGTGGCCCTGTGACGCTGGCATCGACTGACACCCCGGCTCAGGTCGATCGTAAACCATCACTGTTGAGCAGGCTTGGCTTGCGGGTCAATGTCTTTCAGATCGTGCTCACGATCCTCGTCATCGCGCTGCTGCTGTTCACCCTGCTGCCCATCCTGTATATGGTGACGACGTCCCTCAAGGAGCCGATCGAGATTCGCCGAAGCGGCGCTTTCTTTCCAGAGACGGTGACCGATATCAACTGGGTGAGGGCGTATCGCAACGTTCCAGTGCATATCTATCTCGGCAATTCAACATTGGTCGCCCTTGGCAGCGCGCTTTTTGCCGTGGCAGTCGGCATCCCGATCAGCTATGTGATCGCGCGCTTTCATTTTGGCGGCGGCCTCTTGAAGAACTGGATCCTCGGCACCTACATCACACCGCCGATCGTCATCTCGATCCCGATCTTTTTGATGTTTCGCACGGCCGGTTTGATCGACTCGAAGCTCGGCTTGGCGATCCTTCACGGTGTTGCAGCGCTGCCCGTCGCTGTGTGGCTGTTAGAGAGTTTCATCCGCAAAGTCCCGCGCGATATTGACGAGGCCGCCTGGATCGATGGCGCCGGCCATTTCGGAACGCTGGTGCGCATCATCGTCCCTGTCATCCTGCCAGGGCTGATCGCGACCTTCATCATTTGCATGGTGCTTTCGTGGAATGAATTTTTATTCGCGCTGGTCCTCACTTATACGCGCAATGCGCAAACCTTCCCCATCGGCATCTCAAACTATATCGGGGAGCATGGCCAGCAGTTTGGGGAGATGTCGGCGGCAGCGCTGGGTGGGCTGGTTCCCATCTATCTGCTTGCCTTCTTTTTCCAGCGCTATCTCGTTCAGGGGCTCTCGAGCGGAACGGTGAAATAGATCAGGTTTTAGGGAGTAACGACCATGAAAGCAGCACGCTGGCATGGACGCCACGATGTTCGCATAGAAGAGGTTCCCGAACCTTCGCCCAAGCCGGGTCAGGTCAAGATCAAGGTGCACTACTGCGGCATCTGCGGGACTGACCTGCATGAGTACATTGAAGGGCCGATGTTCATCGCCGAGCAGCCGCATCCCTTAACGGGCTACGGGGCGCCCGTCATCATCGGCCATGAATATGCGGGCGAGATCGTCGAGCTGGGCGAGGGCGTTACGGGGTGGCAGGTTGGCGACCGGGTGGCGCTGGAAGGCTACTGGGTCTGTTTCGACTGCTACTACTGCGAACGTCATGAATACAATCGCTGTGTGGGGCTGGCCTTCCACGGCATGTCGGCGCCGGGCGGGCTGGCCGAATATGTGTGCGCGCCGACCTATCAACTCTATGCAGTCGATCCCAGCGTAAGCCGCGAGGCGAGCGCGCTGGTCGAGCCGATTGCCGTCTCGGTGCGCGCCGTCAACCGAACTGCGCCCAAGCTTGGTGAAAACGCGATCATCATCGGCGCCGGGCCGATCGGATTGGCGATCTTGCAGGTGCTGCGCGCGGCGGGCATCGAACGCATCGCGGTGGTTGAGCCATCGCGCAAGCGCCGCGAAATGGCGGGGGAGTTTGGCGCCAAGCTGATCCTCGACCCAGCGCAGGACGATGTTCAACAGGCATCGGCGGAGATGACGCGCGGCATTGGCTTTGACATGGCGTTCGAATGCGCCGGCGTCGATCAGGCCTATCAGACGGCCGTGAACACCACGCGCAAAGGCGCGCGCATCTGCCTTGTCAGCCAGACCAACCAACCGTTTCGGTTGTTCGTCAACGATATCGGCTTTGGCGAACGGGAGTTGATCGGGACGGTTGCCTACTGTGGCGAGTTCGCCACGGCGATCGATCTGATCGCCAGTGGCAAGGTGCGCGCTGCAGATATGATCACGGCGAAGATCCCGCTGGAGCAGCTCGTCTCGGTTGGTTATCACGAGTTAATGCACAACAGCGCCAATCAAGTGAAGATTATTGTCGATCCATGGGCCTAATCTGTTTCAGGAGAAAATAAGACGATGGGCATGCCGATCCTGAATGAACCGATCCAACTCCATTCCAGCGTGCGCGCATGGCTCGATCAGCCCAAGCGCATGTTCATCGGCGGCGAGTGGGTCGAAAGTAAAAGCGGAAAGACGTTCGCGACGGAAGACCCCGGCACCGGTCAGACGCTGGCGGAAGTTCCCAGCGCTGATGCCGACGATGTCGATGCGGCCGTCTCGGCCGCGCAGCGCGGTTTTCAGGCTTGGCAGGCGCTCGCCCCGGCCGCGCGCGCAGACATCATGTGGAAAGTTGGCGAGTTGATCCACCAGCACGCCGAAGAGTTTGCGCAGCTCGAGGCGCTCGATACTGGCAAAGGGATCAGTGCCGCTCGTGCCATCGATGTTCCCTTCACGGCAGAAAATTTCAAGTACACTGCCGGGTGGGCCACAAAGCTGAATGGCGAAACCTTCAACCTTAGCCTGAGCGGCGACGAATGGCACACCTTCACGCTGCGCGAACCTGCGGGGGTGGCGGCGGGCATCATCCCATGGAATTACCCGCTCGCGCAGGCGTCCTTCAAGATCGCGCCTGCGCTGGCGGCGGGCTGCTCGGTCATCCTCAAACCAGCCGAGCAAACCCCGCTCACTGCGCTGCGCCTGGCCGAGATCATGATGGAGGCCGGTGTGCCGCCAGGCGCGGTCAATGTCGTCACCGGTTTTGGCGAGACGGCCGGCGCAGCGATCGCGCGCCATCCTGAAATCAATAAGATCTCCTTTACCGGTTCGACGGAGGTTGGCAAACTCATTCTGAAGGCTGCTGCCGAGACGAACTTGAAGCGCGTCACGCTTGAATTGGGCGGCAAATCGCCGACCATCATCTTCGACGATGCAGATCTCGAAGCGGCGATCCCCGTTGCAGCGGCGGCGATCTTCAACAACACCGGGCAGGTCTGCAATGCTGGCTCGCGCCTTTATGTGCAGCGTTCCGTGTTTGAGCGCGTGCTTGAAGGCGTCAAGCAGTACGCGGCAAAGTTGCGCATTGGGTATGGGTTGGATGAACGCACCGAGATCGGCCCGCTGATGTCAAAGGCGCAGCTTGAGCGGGTGACGGGATACGTGCAGCAGGGGCTGCGCGACGGCGCGACCCTCTATTTTGGGGGCGCGAGTGAATTTGACGCCGCCGGATACTTTTTCCAGCCGGCCATCGTCACGAACACGCGGCCAGAAATGTCGATCGTGCGCGAGGAGATCTTCGGTCCGGTGCTGGTCGCCGAGCCGTTCGACGACCCAGACGAGATTGAACCCGTCGCCAATGCGACGGTCTTCGGGCTGGCGGCGACCATCTTCACAGCGAATATTTCGCGCGCGCACCGGCTGGCCAAGCGGTTGAAAGCCGGCGCTGTTTGGATCAACTGTTTCGGCGTGTTCGACCCGAACTTGCCGTTCGGCGGTTACAAACAGTCCGGCATTGGGCGCGAGATGGCGCGTTTGGGCGTCGAAGCGTTCACCGAGGTTAAGGCAGTGACGATCAGGCTGTAATCCTGGGACAGCTGCGATAGTTTGGTCGCATCGATAGTTCAGCGCCGCACCCGCTCCGACACGCTGCGCGCAATACCTTAAACCTTTCGATGCCCACAATCGGTGATGCCAGGGCTGCCCACGAACAAAAACCGGCGGCTTTATCGAAGCCGCCGGGAAGCCGCCGGCTGTGTTCGCCAGCACGCGGGGATCAGAAAAACAACTTAGCCAGCTTGAGCGCGCCCTGGTTCCATGGCACGCGGTGCGAGACGCCGCTCTGTCCTTCGAACGTCGACAGGTTATCGAGATACCATTGGTAGTTGCGGATCAGTGCGTCTTTGTTCGAGTATCTCGGTGTGAAACCCAATTCGCGCTCTGCCTTCTCGATCGAGACGAAAGAATCTTTGCTTGCCGTCTCGTAAACCCACGCATACAGCGGCGAAAGCTTCAGCTTTTCCAGCAGCTTGAGGCCAAAGATCACTGGCTCGGCCGGGAACGGCACGATCTGCTTGTTGAAGCCGGCATAGTCGAGCACAGCCTGATAGTCCTCGCGCATGGTGGTGAACTCTTTGGCGCCGATGTTGAACGTTTGGTTCACGATGGTCTTGTCAAGCGTGGCCGTCAGGTAGATCGCGTCGCACAAGTCTTCGACATCCAGCAGTTGGTAGCGGTTATCTCCGCTGCCGATCATCGGGAAACCGCGCCCGTCTTTGGCCCAGTCGTAAAAGAGGGCGAAAACGCCCAACCGCTCTGGCCCGATGAACGATTTAGGCCGAATGATCGGCACGCACATGCCAGCCTGCCGGAAGCGGAGGCAAACTTCCTCGGCCATGATCTTGGCTTTGCCGTAGGGGCCAACGCCGATCATCGGATCGGTTTCGTAAAGCGGATGATGATCGGGCACCCCATAAACGGCCGTCGATGAAATCATGATGACGCGTTCGACGCCGTGCTGTTTGGCTGACTCAAGCACGGTCTGTGTGCCGTCAACATCTGTCGAGAAGATATCTGCTTCGCTGTACAGCGGTAATGCAGCGGCCGAGTGGACGACGATATCGACGCCCGCCATTGCCCGATCGACGGCGGCGCGATCGCGAATATCCCCAGTGACGATGATCGCACGATCGCGCTCTGGATAATCGAATTCGGCGATATCGAGCGAAATCACGCGGTGGCCGCGATCGAGCAAATAGCGCACGAGGTTAATGCCCAGAAAACCGGCCCCGCCAGTGACGAGATACGTTCGAGTGTCTGCCATAAGAGCTCCCACGCAGCGCCCGGCGCGGTTGGCGCAGAGCGCGCTTTTTCAATATGATGATCTACAGCGGCGAAGTGTAGACGATACGAGCACAGGCGGCAATGGTCGCTTCAGGCGCTGGCGGCCCCCAGCAGTTGAGCGGATTCTCATCTGGCGCTGATCTCCTCATTAGAAAGATGGAATACTTTCAAATCATCGCATAGAACGGGGGAAAAGCTGATGGGAATTGAACTGTATTGGGATAACGACGAGCGAACCGTTATGCTGTGCGAGATCGCCGGCAGCTGGACGTGGGATGATATGTATCAAACGTTGGAGAAGATCAAGAAGGTGACCGACGCAGCAGACTACGAGATCGGCGCCATCCTCGATGTCAGCGGCGGCATCAGCGTGCCCGGCGGCACCATCTTCACACCAACGGCGCTGGAGCATGCCAAGCGTATGCTCAAGATGGGCGAGGGCGGTACTGGCCCGGTCGTGATCGTGGGCGCCAACCCGATGATTCGCACGATTTACCAGACGTTCTACAATCTCGATCGCAAGACGCTCGGCAATGTGCGTTTCGCAGCCACGGTTGACGAAGCGCGGGCCATGCTCGCCCAGCGGCGGCCAGCGCGTATCGGCGCCTGATCCGCTCACAAACCCGCCAGCCGGGCGTATGCCTCAACTTGAGTTCGTGCCGCCACATACATCGAGCGTTCGACCTGCACGAGCGTTTCTCGCGGCACATTCGACCATAATTCTCCGCTGCCATCGCGGATCAAAGCGCGCAGTTCTGCCGAGCTAAGTCCGATCCTCTCGCTGATGATCTCCAGCGTTTCACTGTGCCCGCCAGGCGCGATCTGCCTGTAGATCACATCGCGCCACTCAAGCAGCATCTCGTCTGGCAGGAAGGGCAGCCAGGAACGCGGTTGCGCCTGAGCGAGCGCAGCGACCAGTTGAGGTTGGATGCGCGCGCGGTCGCTTTCATCCATCACGATGAGCAGCACGTGCAGGAGATGAAATCGGCGCAGCCGCGAACCCCACTCGCGTTCGACAAAGTGCGGACGCAGCATCTGCACCAGCCAGATTTCATCCATCGTCAAGTGGCCTACGTATCCAGCGACAAAGGCCAGACGTGCCGCGTCGCCATTGGCGAGCAGCTCAGGGTGGCGGCGCGTCATCACTCGCCACAAGTTTTCGACTACCTGATCGTCATAGCGATAAAAATGCGTCATTTCACGGGGCAGGGCCGTCGCCGTGTGGGCATCGGCTGCAATGCTGCCCAGCGCGAAGGCGGGCAGCTGTTCATTCAGCAGGGCGCGCAGTGCTGGGGTCAGCGCTTCATCGGCGAGCAGGCGCCCTGCGTAGGCCAGATGGGTGAACGGGGTTGGCATCTGGCCTGCGCCTCATGGACTTGGTTCAAGACAGCTCGGCAGATCGGCGGCGCTGCGCGGCCAATCGGCGCCATAGAACGACAAGTACTGCGCCACATGCGCGGCCCAATAGTCGTCATTGTGGCCGCCCGTCGGGTGGATCACGTAAGTATGCGGGATGCCGCGCGAGCTTAAACGGCTGGAAAACAGCTCGAGGTTAGTCCCTGCTGGGTCGGCGGCCGCATTGTCGAGATACATGCGCAGGTTGGCCTGCGAAAGAAACGGAGCGTTCAGCGCCAGCTCGAGCGGATTATTGGCCGCTGGCGCGTTATCGGCGGTGAACGAAGCGCTGTGCCCGCCTGCCGCCCCAAAGATATCGGGGTGGCGCATGGCGATGCTGAACGCCCAGAAACCGCCGCGCGAAATTCCCCCGATCGCTCGGTAAGCCCGGTCGTTCCAGGTGCAGAAATCGCGCTCGATGGCTGGCAGCAGTTCTTCCAGGATAACGGTCTCATACGATCGATTGGGCGGGAAACTGTTTTCCGCACCGATCGCGCCGAAATAGGGCATCACGAGGATCATAGGGCCGAGCACGCCTAAACGCATACCCTGCTCAAGCGCTTCGATGACGCCGATGTTCGTCCACTGCGTCTCGCGCTCGCGCAGGCCGTGCAGCAGGTAAACGACCGGGTAGCGCCGCCCTTGTGACAGGTAGCAGGGCGGAATGTAAACGCGATAGCGCAGATTTTCGCCGGCAACGGCGCTGCGGAAATCGTCAAACGCGATGATCTGGCCGCTGTCCTCGTCGCACGGCGGCGCGGTCGGCGTTGGGGTGAATTCCGGCGTCGGCGTTTCCGTCGGCGTGGCGGTGGCGGCCGGCGTATCCGTCGGTGGTGGGGTGTCGCTTGGCTCTGGCGTCACGATGATGATCTGCGCCGTGGGCGTGACGACCGGCGCGAGCGGATCGCACGCGATCAGCGCCAGCGCCGCGCACAGCAGCAAGACGAGCAGGGTCGGCCGATGGGATCGTCGTGTCATAAGGTGTTATTATAGCCCTACTACCGATCGGCGCATAGGATTTGCCCCATAATGAGCCTTCCAGTACGCGCTTTCCTGTTCGATCTCGATGGCGTCATCGCCGATACAACCGAGTATCACTACCGCTCTTGGAAACGCCTTGCCGAGGAGGAAGGTCTGCCGTTTACCCGCGCCGACAATGAAGCGCTGCGCGGGCTCTCGCGGCGGGCCAGCCTGAACCAGCTGCTGCGAGAACAGCCGCTCGACGAAGCGACCGCGCAAGCATGGATGGCGCGCAAGAACGCCTATTTTTCCAGTTATTTGGAGCAAATGACCCCGGCAGACCTGCTGCCAGGAGTCGCGCAGCTCATCGACGAGGCGCGGGCTTATGGCCTCAAGACCGCGGTCGCTTCGTCGAGCCAGAATGCAAAACGGGTATTGGAACGCCTCGGCGTCCTCGACCGGTTTGATGTGGTCGGCGATGCCCTCTGCGTCGCCAACACCAAACCCGCGCCCGATATCTTCTTATGGGTGCTCGAGCGGTTGAGCGTGCCTCCGCAGGCAGCGGTCGTTTTTGAGGATTCTGCGGTAGGCGTCGCGGCCGCGCGAAAAGCAGGTTGTTGGGTCGTTGGCGTTGGAAGCGCTGATCTTGGCGGCGCGCACCTGCTGCTGCCCACACTGGCTGCTGCGCACGTAGAGGCGATCCTCGGCGCGCTGGCTGCTTCTGGCGCCTCCTTGAACCTAACCGGCCCGGAATAATGCTATGGTGGACCCAAACGTGATGACATCGCCATCGCGCAGGACGCGGCCCTTCTCCATCACGACTGTGCCATTGACCAGCGTGCCGTTAGCGCTGCCCAGATCAGTGATGATCCACTGCTGGTCTACCAGTTGAAGACGAGCATGCGGCCGTGAGACGGATGGGTCTTGCAGAAAGATGTCCCAGTCAGCTCGGCTGGTGGCACGGCCGATCGTCACCGTGGGCAGCAGCAGGGGAATGTGGCTGCCCTCCTGCGGCCCGTTCGTGATGATGAGCTTGCCTTTGCCAGTGTTAGTAATGGCCTTGATCAATGTTCCGTGTGTGCTGGCGTGGCGCTGTTCATCTTCATCAACGATGGCGCTAAAATGCAGCACTGGCCCGTACAGGCGGATCTCATCGCCGGAGGCGAGCGGGAACGGCTCGCTGATGCGTTCGCCGTTGATGTAAACGCCATTTGCGCTGCCTAGATCGGTGATCATGAAGATGCCATCACGGTAGCTGATCACGGCGTGCTGCCGCGAAACATGCTGCTCTTTGATGCAGATGTCATTGCTTTCAAGCCGGCCGATGCTGGCTGTCGCGCCCTCGGCAAGTACATAGTCGTGCGTTTGTCCAGTTGCCGGGTCGGTCCATGTGATCTTAGCGAGGATCAGCGGTTTTGTGCTCATGGCAGAAGTCCTTTCGCTGGGCAGCGGCTAGCGATTTTGGGCGTCTTTCTGCGTGGTGCTGCCGCCAATACGCTGCCCACGTTCTGTCTCGCCCATGCCGGGATGCCATTCATCGGGCAAGGCGCCGCTCGGCTGGGTGATCACAAGCCCACCGAGATCGCGGGCGATCAGTTCCAGCAAGTGCGGCGTGATCCAGGTTGCCGAGTCGACCTGCACGGCCACGGCGCCGGCATCAAGGTAGTCGCGGGCATCCTGAGCGGAGTGGATGCCGCCTGCGCCGATCACGGGGATGCCGGCGCTGCGCGCGATGAGTCCGGCTGTGCGCAGCGCCAGGGGTTTGATCAGTGGGCCGTAAATGCGGCCGGCAACTAATCGGCCCCCGGCATCGCGCGCCGTGCCGCGCGGCGGCGCGCACGCGACCAACCCATCGGCTCCCGCATTGGCGATGGCCTTAGCCATATCGACCGAAGCGTGAAAGGGCAGGCGCACCAGCAGCGGTTTTTCTGAGCAGCTAACCGCGACATGGACGAGCCGCGCGGCTTCCGCAGGGGGCAGATCATCATTCAAACCAAGCTCGATGCCATCAACCGCATCCTCTTCCTCCAGCAGCGCCATACAGCGGCGCGCATCCTCGGCGCTCGTGAGGACGAGGTGCAGGATGACCGGAAGCGGCAGGCGCCGCCATTTGTCGCGGTGCAGGGCCAACACGCGGCTCAGTCCCGGGTTGGGCAGGCCGGTGTGGATCAGGACGCCCGCCTCCAAGGGGACGACGCGAGTGCCGCTGGCTGGCGTCCACGGCGCCGATGTGACGGGGTTGGTGACGAACGCACCCAGTTTATCCAGATCGCACAAGTCTCGGTAGGCTTCGCTGTAACCGGCAGTGCCTGCCGCCGGCATGACCGGCGTCTCTAAGATCAGGCTGTTCTTGCCCGGCCGCGTGATCCTCACCGCCATGTCGCCACCTCCGTCAAATCGAGCGCCGGCCCATCAGTGCAGACCATTGGCCAGTTAGTCGCCGGCCCGCCGCGCGTGCGCACAATGCAGGCCTGGCAAGCGCCCACGCCGCACGGCAGCGGCGGCCTGAAGACGCCAAACAAGTAATTGGCCGGTACCTCGGCGCGCAGCTCGTTGAACAGCGCCCAAATTCGCCCGAAACCGTCCAGTTCGTCGTGCTCGGGCACCACGGCCAATACTTGATCGGCCCAGCCAACGGTGGTGACGCGGTTCGGCCAGTTCATATCGGCATCGCCCGTTAAGATCTCAACTTCAGGAGGGAGGTGCTCAACTTGATAGGCTGCTGCTTCACCCAGCAGCACGAGCGTGACGCCAATGCGGTTGCCCAGCAGCGGCGCGATCGTCATCAACAAGGGCGTCGGTTCGGTACGCCAAGCCATCAGCAGCACATTGCGCAGCATGCGCCGAAATCGAAACGGCTGCCCTACCGCGCCGATCAAGGAGATGATCTGTCCTGGGGTGTAGGTTTCGGCCGCCGGCCGTTCGATGATCAGGGCATTTTTTTCCGTCGCGACCGGCCACCACTGCTGTCGCAAATAGGGCAGCCAGCTCTCTTGAACGCGCGCCAGCACCGATTGGCCGGCTTTGAGCTGAGCCAGCGCCGGGTCGACGGTCAAATAAAGCCGCTGATGGGTTGCATTGACCCGCTTGATGCGCTCGATGAGCGCATGCCTTTCTTTCATGGCTCCTCCCGTGCAGCATTTCAATCTTACTCACACGTGAGGACTGCCGCAAAGATGCATTTGCCGCTTAGGGGCGGGGGGATGCGCGGCTGAGGAGGCCGCCGCCTCGATCTGGAACTTCAAGCGAGGCGGCGGCAAAAGCATCAGCCTGCTGAAACAGCGTTAGTAGTCAACGACCGGCAGTTCGCAGTTGCACGGCACCGGATCGGGGATGGTGACGCCCATCGCATCGGCCATCGCAAAGGCGATGTCCTCGAGGTGGATATTGCCCATCAGCCGCTCGGCGCCCGGGCCAAACGCGAACGTGAAGACCGGGTTGGCGGTGTGCGTCCAGCTCGTCCAGCCGATGTGAGCGCCGTGGTTCACGCTGTGCGCCATCACGAAATGCAGCCAGTTCGCGACGTAGCCGGCAGCGCGGTCAAATTCCGCAAAACCGGTTTCACCCGCCGGAGTATCGAGCGGGAACATCGCCAGCATTGCCAGCTCTTCCTCGGTGAACTGCCAGCCGCAGTCGGCCAAGATCTGCTCATAGTTCTCCGGGTCGGCGCCAATGCGGCCCAGCGTGTACTCGATGCTGCAGGTGTACTGCGCCAAGTGCGGGATGTTGACGCTGAAAATGTTGTCGCGGCCCAGCACCAACCCGCCGCAGTCATGGTCAGCCGTCACAATGACGAGCGTATCAGGGTTGGCCGCCTGATAATCGAGCGCCACACGCACCGCTTCCTCAAAAGCGAGCTGGTCGTGCAGCACGCCGATCGGGTCGTTCCCATGGCTGGCATGGTCGATGCGCGCACCCTCCACCGAGAGGAAGAAGCCGTTCTCATTGCGGCCCAGGATCTCCAGCGCCGCCATCGTCATCTCGGCGAGCGACGGCTCATTCAGCTCCTGCTGCACGCGGTCGATCTCGTAAGCCATGTGCGAGCCGGTGAATAGGCCGATCAAGCGATCGGTCTCGGCAAGGTTAAGCGCGTTGAATTCCATGCCGTTAGCCACATAAACATAGCCCGCATCGACGAATTCGGCCACCAAGTCGCGCCCATCGCCGCGGCGGCCGCCGCCATCGCTGGGCAGGAAGTGACGACGGCCGCCGCCCAGCGCGACCTCGGGCAGGAACTCAAGCAGTTGAACGGCGATCTCATCTTCCATGTCGCGCTGCGGCACGCTGGCATAGACGCTGGCCGGAGTCGCATGGGTGATGCGCGCCGTCGAGACGATGCCGACCGATTTACCCGCCTGCTGAGCAGCGTGCGCAACGGTGAAGCGCGCCATCAGGTCTTCGTCGATGTTGATGACGCCATTGCGATAGCGGCCGCCAGCGTGGATCGACGAGCCGGCCGGGGCCGAGTCAGTGATGTTATCGTCGACCGTGAGGGTGCGCGTATAAGCGACGAACGGCATGGTGTTGGTGGCGGTTTGCATGCCAAGAACCTGTTCGGCATACAGCTCAGCAAGGTGGAAGTGGTTGCCGCTGGCCCCATCACTGATGAGCAGGATCACGCTGCGCGCAGGGGCAGTTTCCTGCGCCACGACACCGAAAGACGAAACAGCGAAAACGAAGAGCAAGCATACAACCAAGAAACGTAGTTTGTTCATGCTTCGACTCCCTTTGTCTTTAACTCGCCGCGAGATTGCGACGATAGGGAGCGTAAGAGACTGCGATTAAGCTTTGACCAACATTCAATCAAGGATGTTTGATGAGGATGTGAAATGCTGTTCATTATTTATTTTGTATATAATTAATACGTAAATACTAATAAATCATTGATTTTCCCTGCGTTAGAGGCAGTATTTAGCCTTGGGCGATCTCAACCCGTGTGCCTTCGAGCAGCTTCACCGCCCCTGATATTTTCACCGTCCGTTGAATTGGGGTGAGGGCAATCATAGGCCGCTGCCCGCTTGAAACCGTCATGCAATTCAGTGGCAACCTGTCCGATTAGAAGGTTAAGTGTACAGTACCATAGTTCAGTTCAAGGGCCTCGAAGATGGCGGCGCGTCGAAGTCACAGCCCCATTTGACAGGCCGATCTGGATTCAGTACAATGATGGTCGATGGATGAAAAAATGGCTGCCGGGTTGCTGGCAGTCTGCTCAGACTGGGTCCTGCGCGGCAGGAATTCCGAACCGTGTCAGGACCGGAAGGTAGCAGCACTAAGGAAGTCTCCCTGGGTGCCGCAGGGTCACCCGGCCTGAGCAGACTGAGGACAACCTGGCTTTTTTTGACCGCCAGCTCGATTTCCAGATCGCGATGACGGACCCGCTGAATTCAGATACCCAGCCTCGACGTTCGCATTTCACCCTCGAGCGGCCGCATCCTCCTACCCTGTCATCTCCCAGCCTCCTGCGTGCCTACTTGCCCCTCGCCCTGGTGGCGGGGATCGTCGCGCTGATCGGGACGGCGATCATCATCAGCGCGGTTTCCGCGCTGGCGCGCCCTGTCACCGTCACCGTGATCCTCGATGGCGAGGCCTTTCAATACGATACGCGCGCGGCCACCGTCGCCAGCCTGCTCGATGAGCTGGGCCTGTCACTGGGAGACAACGATCTGATCACGCCGGACTTAAACACGCCAATTGCGATGAATGCCTTGATTCGCATTGACCGGGCGCGCGGCATCATTCTGACTGTTGATGGCCGCACGCGCATGCTGAGCACGCCGCTGACCAACCCGGCAGAGATCTTACGCGAGGCGGGCGTCGCGATCGCTTCGCTCGATCGAGTCATCATCGATGGCGTGCTGGCTGATCCGATGGAGTTGGAACGCTGGCCGCTGCCCGTCATGCGCCTCAGCGTGCAGCATGCCCTGCCGCTGCACATCATCGATGGGACGGAGCGGCGCACGATCCAGACGACCAGCGATACGGTCGGCTCGGCGCTGTTTGAGGCGGGCATCGATATCTACGTCGCCGATGCTGTTTCCGTTGAGCTGAACCAGCCCGTGCAGGCCAATATGGAAGTCGTCGTCCAGCGAGCGCTGCCGGTCACGATTCACGTTGATGGCGCGATGATCGAAACACGTTCGCGCGGCGCGACGGTCGCCGATGCGCTGGCCGATGCTGGCGTCGCCCTGCTGGGACTGGATTACACTGTGCCCGCTGAGACGGTGC
>DAOTYT010000448.1:0-9274 GCA_034434615.1 Anaerolineae bacterium
ATGAAACAGCCTCACGGGTAGTCGATCGACAAAAACAGGTATACTGAGGATAGTTCAAACGCAGGGAGATGCTGAGGATGGACGTCGGAGTCGAATTCGGCCATTATCGTGTGATCGCGCACATCGGCCGCGGTGGCATGGCCGATGTCTGGTCAGCGCGCGATCAGCGCCTCGGCCGCACCGTCGCCGTCAAGACGATCGCCCGCGATCTGTCTCAAGAGCTGAACCCGGTGCAGCTGTTCGAGCGCGAAGCGCAGACGATCGCCGCGCTGGAGCACCCGCACATCCTGCCGATCTACGAATTCGGCGAATTCGCCGGTCAGCTTTACATCGTCATGCGTTATGTTTCCGGCGGCTCGCTAGAAGATGTGCTGGAACGCGGCCCCCTCTCGCCTGAAGAGACGATGCGCATCGCCCGCGCTGTGGGGCAGGCGCTCGAATACGCCCACAGCAACAAGGTGATTCACCTCGATCTCAAGCCGTCCAACATCTTGCTCGACAGCTACCAATCGCCCTATCTGGCCGATTTCGGCTTGGCCACCGTGCTCGGCCCTGAGGGCCGCGCCGCGAACCCGGGTTCGGGAACGCTCCTGTACATGGCGCCGGAACAGCTCACCGCCGATGTGCTCGACCATCGCGCCGATATCTACAGCTTCGCCATCCTCATCTTTCATATGCTCACGGGCCAGCTCCCGTTCGATGCCGCCATACCCCTGGCGCTGAAGCAGCTTCAGCTTCACGAAAACCTGCCCGATATCACGGTGGTGCGGCCCGGGCTGCCGCCGGCGCTGACGACTGTGCTGCGCCACGCCAGCGAGCCAGAGCCGGCCCGCCGGCCGGCCATGCTGCGCCATGTCCTCGACGCCCTGGAGGCGGTGTTCGCGCCCGAGCGTGCCATCATCAGCCTGGACACCGCTGCGCCGCGGCCAACCGCTGCGGGCGGGATCACCCAACCACTGAGCGACCTGATCACCGGCCCGGTCGAGGGGTTGATCACGAAAACCGATCTTGGCGGCCCGCAGCTCCCCGATGCCCCGCGCCGCCTCGACGAAATCGTCACCGGCCCGATCGAGGGGTTGATCGCAAAACCCGAGTCCCCGATTCGGCCGGCCGCAGACCGGCAGGAACCGCGCTACGATGAAATCATCACCGGCCCGGTTGACCGGATGATCTCACGGGTGGAGGATGAAAGCCCACCGCCGATCAATCTTGACAATCTTATCTCGCGGCCAGTCGAAAAGATCAGCCCGCCCGCTGGGCTGACCAAGCTCGAGATCGACGTGAGCGATCTCGGCGAGCTGCCGTCCACATCGCCTGAAGCGCTGGCGCGCCGCGAGGCGATCGATTTGTACCAGCGTGCGCGCCGCGCTTATGCGCGCGGGCAGGGGCGCTTCCTGCTCGGCATCACCGACTATATCCTGATCGCCGACTATTACGCGCGCGCCGAAGAGCACCGCCTTGAGCTGGACGATGCCGGCCGGCAGATGCTGCTGCGCGGCGCGCTCGAGTATGACCATGAGGTCGATTTTTGGTGGGCGCAGCTCGATGAGGATGCCCGGCGCTGGACGGCGCTCCACGCCCTGCGCAGCGAGAGCGCCCCGGCGCGCGTCCGCGCCCTTGAGCGGCTGGAGACGCTGCCGGACAGCGACCCACCGCAGATCCCGCGACGGGTGACGCAGGCGCTGCAAGTCGAGACGAACCGTGCCGCCCGGCTGGCGGGCATTCGGCTGCTTGGAGCGCGCGCCCGGCTGATGCCGGCTGCGGCCAGTCCTCAGCCGAGCGTTGCCTCTGGCCGCCTCTCGCAGCGGCTGAAACTGGCCGCTCCCAATGACTGGCGACCTACAGTTTACTCCGCCGAGATCGATCTGCTGCTGGCGAGCGCCGCGCTCGATTTGGATGAGCCGCAGGTGGCCGAGCTGGCGGCGCGCACGATCGGACGGATTCGTTCAGAGGCAGCCGTTCGCGATCTCGCGGAGCGCCAGCGCGCTGGCGCTCGTGGGGCGCTGCGAGCGCTGGCGTTGGTGCGCGATGAAGCGCCGTCGCTGCCGGCCGCCGTCAGCCCATCGGCGCGCGCTTATGCGTGGTTGGCGAACACGTGGCGCCGCCTGTCCGATCGACCGCTGGCCGCGGTCTGGCGTTTCCTGCTGGCGATCGCTGGCTCGGCGTTGGCCATCGGCGTTTACGTGTGGACGGCGCTGGCCAGCGGCGCCGGCGCTGCGCTGGTCATCCCGGAGGTATGGGGGCGCGCCGTCTCGATCGGCCTGACGTTCGGCGTCTTCATGGGGTTCGTCGTGCTGCTGGGCGATGAACTGCCGCAGCGCCTGCGTCACTTTTGGCCGTGGTGGGCGCGCGCCCTATTGGCTGGCTTCTTCGGCTTCGCCCTCGGCACGTTCACCTGGGGCGCTTACAGCTATCTGGTGCTCAACGATCCGAATGTCGAATGGGGCGTGATGGCCTACGGTGGGGCCGGCATCGCGGCCGCCTTCGTGGTCCTCAACCTGCTGCGGCTGCCCGGTTGGCTGGCGACGATCATCACGGCGGCGGCGTTCTATCTGCCGCTCTTTTGGGTGTGGGATGGGTTTTGGAACGCCGGCCGCTTTCCGGTTTCGATCATTTATTTCTTCCAGTACGAGCAGGTCTTCACGTGGCTGATCCCGGTCGTCGTCGTGATCGCGCTCGGCATCAACGCGCAGGCGCTGGCTGCCGATGTCCGCGCCCTGCTGCGGCGCGCGCGTTAGATGCGCTGGTAAAGCCGTCCGCCGAATTCGGCCGCCAGCTTGTCGTCAAGGTCATCGGCGTAGGCGGCGACCAGATTGATGATGGCGTTGGCCTCGACGGGATCCAGCCCTTCGAGTGGGCGTTCACTGAATAAATAGACCACGTCGTAATGGACGCCGAAAGCGGCGTTGGTGAGCTGCACATTGAGCTCGAGCAGGCGCCGGTACAGCGGCAGCAGTCCAGTGTTAGGCAGGTGCAAGATCGGGGCGAGCACCTGCAGGTAGCCCGTGCTGTCCTGCTGCGAGATGTAAATCTCGATGATGGCCGAGCCGCGCCGAAAATGCCAGCCGAAGCCTTCCTGCGTGGTCATGCGCGCTTGCTGCGGGTCGATGCCGATCGACAGCAGGATCTGCTCAACGGTAGCGGCGTACTGTTCGACGCCGGTTAGGCTGGTGCGGCGGTTGCGAAACATGCAGTCCCTCCGTTCAAGCGAGCGGTTCAGGCGAGCGGTCTGTTTTCTGACGCGCGACCGCAGCGCAGGCAGCGGCCTGCATGAAAACCGGCGGTCGCGCCGCAGTGCTCGCAGCGCGTCCGTCCCACATCATAATAGGCTTCGGCCTGCGGCGTTGGATAGCGCTGAAGATGGCGGGCATTCGGCAGGACTGCGCCGCAGGTTTCGCAGAAGAAAAAGCCCGCCCCACCGGCCTTGCTGTAGCTGCCGCAGGCGGGGCAGTAGCTGCCGCGCGTCGTCTGCGCTTCGGCCAAATAGGCATCGCGCAGCCGGTGGATCGTGAGGATGTGCAGCCCGAAGAAGTAGGCTGAAGTGCGGGCCGTGTTGCGCGTCATCATGCCCACCAGATAATTGCGATCGTCGAACAGCAGATCGCCGCCGGCATCATACAGCCGGGTGAAGGTGGTTGGAATCCAGTGCGGCGCCAGCGCCCGCTGGGTGGCACGCTGCGCCCCCTGCTGCATTTCGCCGCTGTAGGTGAGCGCGATCAAGGTCGAGTCCTCAGGCACGCGCGGCAGCGGCGTGATCGGCAGCAGCCCATTGAGCTGGTAATCGATATGGATGAAGGCCAGATCGGTTTCAGGATAGCTGCGCACCACCCGTCCATTGAGCTGTTGACCGGTGTGCAGCTCGACCGTGAGGCGTTCGCTGCTGCCAGCGACGAAGCGCGTCGTGGCGATCAAACCGTTGGCGCTGATGAAGACGCCAGTCCCTGGCCCGTTTGGCCCGCCTATGATGCTGGCAACATGATCGGCAATGTTGACGGCGCTGCTCGCGCTGGCGGCGGCCGAGGGGGAGGGGGGCGGCGACGCTGCGGCTGGCGCCCCTAGCGTCGCGGCTGGCGCTGCTGCCAGCGCATTCGAATCGAGCAGGGCCAGGCGCTGCCGCGCGTCGAGGTTGTTCGGGTCGGCCGCGATGGCAGCTTCGTAATGGGCGCGCTTTTTGGCCGGGTCTGGCTCGTACTCCGCCAGCCACAGCCAGCCGATCGCGCGGCTCTCAGCGCTGAGCTGCCCGCTCTTGAGCGCGATGCGGATCAAGCGCGCTCCTTCAATCGTGCTGCCGGCTTGCAGCGCCGAGATGCCTAGTTCCAGCGAGCGAAACGGCATCGTCCTGCCCTCCTTGCCGCTTTCGTCCTAGCATACCACGGCGATCAGCTCACTGTCAGCCATTCCTCGATCGGGTTCTGCTGCTCTGGCAGCGGAAAGACCTGAAACCACGTGCTGCCGGGTTTGAGAGGCAGGGGTTGGCCTTCGAGATCGTAGAGCGTGATCAGGTCATCGGGTTGGTAGCGCCGCCATTGCGCACGGTAAGCGCGTCCATCGCGGAAGACCTCGGCATCGCCTTCGCCCCACAGCGCTATCTCGATGCTGTAGCTGATGCTGTTCTGCCACTGACTTTCGATGATATCGGTGAAGTAGTGATCGGCGTAAAGCACGACGACATTGGCCGCCGAAATTTGTGTCATGGTATTGAAATCGTAGTGCCCCAGCCCATCGGCTGAACGCAGGTACAAACCCGCTTCTGGGTCGAACCGCCAGCGCACGCGCGTCGCCCGGTAGCGCAGGTCGATCTCGTTTGCCGGGCCGGTCATGTTCGCTGGAGGCGCGACGGTGAACGTCAGCCCTTCCAGCGGCTGGCGCTGCTGGTGGCCGTCGCGGGCTGCCCGTTCCCAGATGGCGGCGGCATTGGCGAACATGTTGTGCGGCACCTCGATGTCTTCGTCGCGCCAGTAATAGGGCAGGCCGTAGAGCGTGCCTTGATAGGCACGATCGTAATAATCGCTGCTGCGCAAGATCTCGCCGACGCCGATGCTCGTTCCTGAGAAGATCAGCAGCGCGCCGTACATGGTCATGAGCTGGTGGTCGATCAAGCGGGCGCTGCGGATCGAGCCGACGCGCAGCGGCGCCTGACTCAGAAAAACAGCCGAAAAGCGCGTCAGGCCGCCTTCGGTGTAATGTTCGAACACATGATCGGCAGCGCCAATGCCGGACTGTGGGCGCACCAGCGGCGGCGCATTCGAGATCTTGGCGATGATCGGCCGCCGCTCCAGCACCGCTGGATCTTCGACTGGCAGGCCGGTCAGCGGGTTGATATTCGGCGGAAACTGCGGCCCAAGGCGTTCAGGATCGGGCGCGAACGTTGGTGTGGCGATGAAGATGCGTTCGGGCGGCACGGTGGCCGCTTGCAGTAAAATCCCCGGTGTCGCCGTCGGGCTGGGCGGCGTCGCGGTCGCTAAATCGGCGAAGATGCTCAACGTCACCTCGATCGGCGCCGAGGGTTGTTCGATAGGTGGGCTGGCGACCGAGCCGGTGAAGCAAGCCGCCAAAAACAGCATGGTCAACGAAAACAAGATCGTGCGGTTCATGCAGTTCCTTCAAAATTCGGGAAGATGGCTTGATTATAAATGCTGAGGCTCAATTGTTCTTCATCCGGAACTCGTATTACAATCGATGCAGAGGCAAGGGAGAACTGACGAAGTGCCGCCAACTGCCTGCCCTCACCAGTGCGTGTGTTGGGATTGGGGCTGGTTGACGGGCTTTCTGGCGATCGCTATAATCAGAGAAGTGTTATATTCCGTGAAACCTGATCGACAGCTTTTGGGGCGGCAGTCCCTACGTTCTGCGCTCTGCTGCACAATAAACTCGTCCGACTGTGCATCGAACCAGACTTGGTGAGGGGGCATTATGCCGCTGCAAGGCAACCTGCGCGATTTTACCACAACGCAGCTCCTCAACCTGATCAATCTGGCCGGAAAAACGGGCACGCTGACGATTTTCGAAGGCGTTCCCACGAAAGACAAGGATGCCCTGGGCCGCACAAAAATGGCCCCGGGGGCGCCGCGCGCGCGCGTCGCTTTCAATGCCGGCAAGCTGATCGCTGCTGATCTCGCCGGTCAAGATGGCAATCTCGTCTCTGTGCTGAATAAGGCCGGCAAGCTCACCGATGATCAGGCGCGCATCATCCGCGAACGCGCCCGCAACACCAGCGATAAGGCGCTGGCGCTGCTGTTGATGAACGCGAACTATGTCACCAAGCGCGATATTGTCACCAGCATTCAGCAGCATACGCTTGATGTCGTCTACAATCTGCTCACGTGGAACGAGGGGCCGTTTCGCTTCGACGATAACATCCTGCCCACGAATGAGCGCATCTTGGTGCCGATCGATCTCGCGAATGTGATCATCGTCGGCGCGCGCGTCAACAAAGAGATCGAACAGCTCAACGCTTACCTGCCCAATCTCGATATGGCGCTTAAATTTCCAGATAACCCGCGCGAGAAGTTCAAGGGCGTTCACCTCAGCGTCGAAGAATGGCGCGTCTTCTCCTACATCAACCCTAAAAACACCATTCGCCAAATCGCGAAGGCGAATAACATGTCTGAGCTGGAGATTCGGCGCATCGTCTATGGTTTAGAGCAGGCGGGCTTGGTGGAGTTGGTGCGCCCGCCTGGGATGGAGGCCGCTAACGCATCGGCCGGCCAGCGCCCCGGCATTCGCCCCGCACAGGTACAGGGAGCAGTCGTCAAGAAACTGATTGAGCGAATTCGTCAGATCTAGGTCTGTTGAATTGGAGGCCCGCGCCGGGGAATGTTCGCGCTGGGCGCATTGGAAGAACGGATGAGCGCATGCAAATGCAAACTGTCAAAATGGTGATTACCGGCCCCTTTAGCGCGGGCAAAACGGAATTCATCAGCTCGATCAGCGAGATCGATGTCGTGAAGACGGAGCGCCCGATCTCGTCAGAGGCGGAGCGGCAGGTTAAAGACCAGACGACGGTAGCGATGGACTTCGGCCGCATCACTGTTGATGATGATTTAGTGCTCTATCTGTTCGGCACACCTGGCCAGCGTCGCTTCGATTTCATGTGGGAGATCTTGGCCGAAGGCATGCTTGGCTTTGTCGTCATGGTTGACAGCACCAAGCCAGAGACCTTCCGCGAAGCCAAGAGCATTCTCGAGACCTTCCGCGCTTACGCGCCCACCCCTTACGTCGTGGCCGCCAACAAACAAGACCTGCCCGATGCGTGGAGCGTCGAAGATCTGCGCATCGCGCTGCGCATCGAGGATGGGGTTAAACTGCTGCCATGCGTGGCCAATGACAAGGAAAGTGTAAAGACCGTGCTGCTGGAACTGCTGTATTCCATCCTCGAAGAGATGGAAACTTAGCCAGCTGCGCCGCGCGGCTGTTTCCCGAGATACTGAAGTGAGGATGCTGTGGCGACACTGGTGACCGAGCAAGGCATCGTCCATTATGAGGCTTATGGCCGCGGACGCCCGGTGCTTCTGCTGCATGGGTGGCTGAATTCGTGGGCGATCTGGCGGCGCACGATCGAGCTGCTTGGCCAGGATTTTCGCCTGTACGCGCTCGACTTTCTTGGGTTTGGCGATTCGGGCGATCAATCGGAGATCTTCTCGGTCGATAACTTTGCGTGGATGGTCGATCAGTTCATGGAGCGGATGGGGATCTTGCAGGCGCCGCTGGTCGGCCACTCGATGGGCGGCACAGTCGCCCTGACGCATGCGCTGCGCCATCCCGAAAAAGTGACGAAAGTCGTCGTGGTCGGCTCGCCGATCGTTGGGTCGTCGCTCAGCCCGCTGCTCAAACTGGCGGCCAACCGCGGGTGGATTGGGCTGGGACAGAGCACGCCGGCTTTGTATCGCCTGTTCCAATTGGGCCTGCGGTCATTTTTGCGCGTGTATGCCTACTTCATGGCCAAAGATGGCGCTGCGCTCGGCAGCATGCTGACGGAAGATGTCGCCAAGCTGACGATCGCGCCATTTTTCGAGAGCATCACCACGCTGCGGCATACCGACCTGCGCCCTCAGCTCGGCGCGCTCGCCGTGCCAGTGCTCGGCGTTTATGGCAAACGCGATATCATCGTCGACCCCGGACAGGGACATGTGCTCAAAGCGGCGCTGCCGGCGGCTGAGATCGCTTGGTTTGAACAAGCCGGCCACTTCCCCATGATGGATCAAGAGGCGCACTTCCACGAGACGATACGCGATTTTCTTCGCCGTGAACAAGCGGAAGAAACTGGCATCGGCAGTCTCGAGGCGCGCCCGCAGCGCCAGTGAGGATGTGCTGGAGGGCGCGTCCTCGTCGCGCTGAGAGGAGCCTCGCTCATGCATCGCTACGTGATCGAAGACACGCGCCATGTGCCGCCGTTTAACCAGCCGGCCAGCCTGCTCACGATCGGCATTCGCCCGCTGAAGATCCATCACGAAGAGCTGCTGGTGCGCTACTTCAAACAGGCGCTCAAGCTCGGCGATACATTCAACCACACCCAGCGCGGCGCCATCCGTTCAATACGAGGCGAAGCGCTCGTTTACAGCGATAATCTATGGTTTGATGACGAATTCTTCGCCTATTTTATGGATCGTGCGTTGAAGGCACGGTCGGCCTGCCGTGCCGCTTTTGCCGCCGATGACCCGGCCTTTCGCACCTACACGCTGCCGCTCGCGCGCGGCTTTGAGCCGGCCTATGATGCGCAGGGCCGGCTGATCTACCTGGTCGACTTGTGGTATTTCCCGGACGGCTACACGGACTCCATCATGCCGGTCATCGTGCCGAGCGAGGCCGAAGAGATGGGCTTCTACAGCGTGCCCGATTTCATGACGATGGAACAGGGCGACCTAACGCATTATGCTCCGCTGCGCGCCGTCATGTCGATCGAAAGTTGGGTGCACGTCTATTTTGCCAGCATCATCTTCGGCCTGTTCGCCCGCGGCAGCCGTTTCGATCGCTATGTGAAGCGACATAACTTCTACAGCCTCAAGCTGCTGTGGCGCGCCGTGCTGGAGCAGCGCCAACTGCTCAGTTCTTCCGAAGTAGTGCGCGTCGGCAAAAACACCAATATTCACCCCACGGCGGTGATCACTGGCCCCGCCTACATCGGCGATAACTGCTCAATCGGGCCGGGAGTGTTCATCGATAACTGCACCATCGGCGATAACGTCACCCTAGATGATGGCTGTACGCTCATGATGAGCACGGTCGCCAATGGCTGCTTCCTGCCGTTTCGCGCTGCTTTGTACTTAACCGCCGT
>DAOTYT010000449.1:0-13929 GCA_034434615.1 Anaerolineae bacterium
TCGCTGCGCGAACTGCGCGCCCTCGATGCGCGGCTGGCGCTGCCCGGTCATAAATCGCTGATCATCGATTGGCAGGGGCGCATCGATGAGCTGCTGGCCCATCATGATCACCGGCTGGCTGCGATGGAAGCGGCAGCTGCGCAAGCGCCAGACGGCGCGACCGTCTTCGAAGTCAGCCGCGCCATCTTCGATTACGAGAAACTCACGCCTCACGAGATCCGCTTCGCGGTGGCCGAGACGCTGGCGCACCTTGAAGCCCTGCGCGAAGCGCATCGCCTGCAGCGCGACGAGGCGGCCGGCGTTTGGCGCTACGTAAAACCATGAGCGGCGGTTAACCACTGGCGCGGCCCGGCGGGATGGCTGAGTCGTCATCGGGCGGGGCGGCCGGCGCGTTCGCTGCACCGGCATGCGCGCCAGAAGCAGGCAGCGCGGCAGAGGCTGTTTCGGATGTCGTGCGGCGCGGCGCGGCGTGCGCCTGCCCCGTCAGCCGCATCGCCTGCATGCCGACCGGGCGCCCCTCCGCGGCGCGCTGGCCGGCGCGCGCGGCTTGGGCGCGGCGCTCATCGCCCGCCCCGCCCAGGTTGAACGGCGTATTCGCGAGATTGACGTTGCGCATAATTCCCTGCTCGGTTGCCGACTGCGCCTGCAACGCCTGCTGCATCCACACATCGCGCTCTTCCTGAAAGATGTCTTCAATGCGCTGAACGAAGGCCGCTTGTTCAGCGTGTTCGTCTTTATGTTCGGCCGGCAGCACCGACCAGCGCGCCATCTCCTGCTCAAGCCGCCGCGCCGTCAGGTGATAGATGCCATAGGTGCGGCCGTAAAGCTGCAAGTCGATATAGAGGCCGATCGCGACGCCGAACGCCGTCGTGATCGCGACCAGCGGTTCCAGCCCGATGACGACCAGAAACGAACCGAGGCCGGCGAAGAACAGCACCAGCGCGCGCCAGCGGCGCAGGCTGCGATAGTCGTGGTGCAGCTTGTTGATGTACCAATCGCGCTGCGGGATGACGCGACCGTTGATATACTGCTCGACGCTCATCGCGCTGAAGCCATCGTCGATCTCAGGCCGATCCACTTTTTTCCTGACTTCGGCCTCGAGATCCTCAAAATTGGGCATGATGTACGGCTCTGGCGAGCCGATCTCATCCACCCGCGTATCGGCCTCGCCGATTCGCTGGATCAACAGCTCCTGCTGGTCGAAAGACGGCTTATCGATGTACTCGCCGGCGTTCATACGGTATAGGTAGATCTGACGGCGGATCGTCTCAGCGCCAACGCGGTAGGCGATCCACGCCATGCTCGGCATGAACTGAAGCGAAAACGCCAGAATGCCGGCGATCACCAGCGGCAGAATGATCAAGATGAGGCGGATCCCCTCAGCAACCGCGCCGATCAGCGGCACGACATCGCGATAGGTAATGGTGACGGCCAGCACGGTCGAGACCAGGCTGAGTAGGATGACCCCGCGGCGCACGCGCACATGGGTTCGTTTGCGCCGGTTGGCGGCATAGCTGTACTCGAGATAGCGCTGCCAGGCGACGCGCAGCGCGCTGTCGCCGGGGGAACGCGGGCGGGTGGCCTCTGGAAACGTCTGGATCTTCGCCATATCCATTTCAGCCTCCTTCGACGAGCGTAATGCGCAGCTTCGGCGGGATGCGAGCCGTTCGCGAGCGCAGGGCGCGCGGCCGGTCAACCCACCGAACACGATTCAGTGTACACCCATTTTTGAGGCAGCGCGTTTCAGGCTAACGCGTCGAACACCCGCGGCGCGATCAGCCAGACCAGGGCGCCGCGCAGAGGCCGGTAGCCGACCAGATCGACGCGCGCCATGCCGCCTTTCTTCATCAAAACGACGCCGCCCGTCAGCGCGCCGATGGTCACGCTGAAATCCGGCTCATGGCCCACCAGCATCATATCGCCGTCGTTCAGGTCTGCCACCAGCGCCTCAAGCGCTGGCAGGCTGAAACCCGGCGCCAGCTCTGGGCGAACCTGCGCGGTGAGGCCAAGCCCCTCGGCGAGGATATCGGCCGTCTGCCGCGCGCGCACCAGCGGGCTGGTGAGCAGATACGTCGGCACTGCGTCGAGCGCCTTGAGGACGCGCACCGCTCGTTCGACCCGTTCCGAACCCACGGCCGTCAGCGCACGTTCATGATCGGGCAGCCGGCCGGTTCCCGGCTCGGCCAGTCCGTGACGGAAAAAGAACAGCCGCATCGTCATCAGCCTCCAAACCCATTGGGATGCGCGGCGTGCCAGCGCCACGCGCTTTCGATGATGAAATCGAGATCGCTGCACTGGGGCGACCAGCCCAACTCTGCCTTGATGCGCGTGTTATCGGCCACCAGTGCGGGCGCGTCGCCCGGCCGGCGCGGGCCGACGATGGCCGGGATCGGATGACCGGTGACGCGGCGCGCCGCCTCGATCACCTGGCGCACGGAGTAGCCCACCCCGCTGCCGAGGTTGTAGGCGCGGCTGCGCCCATCGGCCAGCGCCTCCAAGGCCGAGATATGCGCGCCCGCCAGATCGAGCACATGAATGTAATCGCGAATGCAGGTGCCATCGGGCGTCTCATAGTCGTCACCATAAATGGTGATGCGCTCGCGCTTGCCCAGCGCGACCTGCAAGATGAGGGGAATCAAATGCGTCTCCGGGTCGTGGTCTTCGCCGATATGCCCGTTCGGGTGCGCGCCGCTCGCGTTGAAGTAGCGCAGCGCGCAGTATTTGAGGCCGTAAATGCGATCCATCCAGTAGAGCAGTCGCTCGATATAGGCCTTCGTCTCGCCGTAAACGCTGCCCGGGATGATCGGCTCATCTTCGCCGATCGGGATGCGCCGCGGCTGTTCAAACAGATTGGCCGTCGACGATAAAATAAACCGCCGCACCCCGGCCTCGATGGCCGCCTCGATCAGGTTTTCAGCGGCATGCACGTTCTCGCGAAAGTATTTCCACGGCTTTTCCATGCTCTCGCCGACCATGATATGCGAGGCGAAATGCATCACGCCATCAAAGCGCTGACCGGCGAACAGCGCAGCGACCTGTACACGGTCGAGCAGATCGCCGTGCACGAAGGTCGCTGCGGGGTGAATGGCCTCACGGTGCCCGGCGGCCAGATTGTCGAAGACGACGACGGAAAAACCGCGCTCGATCAGCAGTTCGGTCGTATGACTGCCGATATAGCCGGCGCCGCCGGTGACGAGAACGTTCATGATGGGCTATCTCCCTTCGGTGTGGGCGGTCGCTCCGCCTGCTGCGCCAGCACAGTTGCGGCGGCGGCAGCGGCGGCCAGCCGCGCGCGCATATCAGGCGAGACCGCCGCCAGTTCCTCGCCAGTGCCGCTGGCGCTGTAAAGCGTCTGCGAGGGAAAGGCGATCTCGATATTGTGCTGGTCAACAAGGCGCAGAATGGCCAGCAGAATTTTCTCCTTTTCCGCCGTAAAACCGCCCCAATCGGCGATGGTGACATAACAGCGAACCAGGATATTGAGCGAGTAGGTGCCGAATTCGACGAAGTACACGACGACCGACTCCGTCTCGACCGACGGCCACTCGCGCAGCATGCGACGCAGGTCTTCAAGCAGGCTCTCCAGCGCATCCGCCCGCGTCTCGTAGGTGAGGTTGAGGTGCATATCGATGCGCCGCTTGCTCAAGCGCGACCAGTTCAAAACCGCGGCGCCGGCCAATTTGTTATTGGGAACGGTCACCAGCGCCTGATCGAGCTGGCGAACGCGCGTCGAGCGCAACCCCACCTCCTCGACGATGCCCTCGACATCGGGCGTTTTGATGTAATCGCCCACGACGAACGGCCGGTCGCCGACGATGGCCGTGAAGCCAAACAAGTTAGACAGCGTATCTTGCGCTGCCAGCGAGACAGCCAAACCGCCGACGCCCAGCCCCGCGATCAACCCGGTGACGTCATAGCCCCACTCCTGAATGAGGATGACACCGGCCACCAGCGCGAGAAAGATTTGGAGCGACGTTCGAAAGAACGGCAGTAGCGCTTCTTCGACCGCCAAGCCGGTCAGCGTGTAGAGACGCCCGCGCGAGAGAAAGGCGAAGCTGATGAACTGGTAGAGGCCAATGGCGATGGCGATGATCAGGAAGGTACTGGCAATGCGCAGCACCAACGTCAGCAGCGGGCCGGTCTCCAGCAGCAGCGCCCCGGCGATCACGAGCAGCAGCGCGATGATGATCAGGCGGATCGGGCGGACGATGATTCGCTCAAGCGCCTCGATGTAATGCTGCTGCCCACGATCCCGAAGCCGGCGGCGCAGCGGCGAGAGGATCAGAAAGATCAGCAGCCGGCGCAGCAGCAGCAGCAGTAAAAAGACGCCGATGATGATGGCGATGCGCACCAGCATCGGGTCAACGCCTGCGATCTCGGGAATCACCGCCTCAAAATCGGCGAGGCCTTCCAGCATCGACGAGTCGGTGTCCATAGCCCTGCATCCTCCACAAGTCGCGTTTCGCTCATCATCGATCTTGCCAGAAGGGGCGATGAAGCGCAACCATCCACCACAGGCTATACTCGCTATACTATAAGCAGTGCTGGATGGCGCATGGAGAAGGCGAACGATGAGCGAATCGGAGTGGGTGAGCTTGCGCCAAGCCGCCGAGATGCTGGGCGTGCATCCGGCGACCGTGCGCAATTGGGCCGATCGAGGCGACTTGCACGCTCGGCGCACGCCGGGTGGCCACCGGCGCTTTCGCAAGAGCGAGCTGCTTCAATATGCCGAGGCGCAAGGCGAACTGCAGCCGCTGGAGGTACAGGTCATCATCCAGAACGCGCTTGGGCAAACCCGCCTGCAAGTCGGGGGAGGCAGCAGCGCCTTGGCCGCCGAGCCATGGTATACCGCGATGAGCGAAGCAACGCGCGACGCGCTGCGCGAGCAGGGGCGGCGCGTGCTCGAAGGGCTGCGCCAATACTTGGCTTCTGGCGCGCCCGATGAGAAGCTCGGCCAGGCGATCACGCTCGGCAAAGCCTATGCTGAACGGCTGGCGGAAGACGGGTTAACGCTGCCGCAGGCAGTGCGCGGTTTTCTCTACTTTAGCGATTTCGTCATCAACTCGATCCTCACCTGGTCGGAGGTAACCCCGCCGCGCAGCGCCCCGGAATGGGCATCGTTGCTGCGCCAGGTCAACACCTTTATCAATGCCATGCTGCTGTCGATCATCGAGTATTATCAGGAAGAATGAACGCCGCCGGGCCAGCTCCTGATCCGGCATGGGTCGCGCTCAGCCTGATCGATCATCTGGGCGGCAAAAAACTGCGCGCGCTGGTGACGCATTTCAACGGCGATCTCGATGCAGTCCTGGGCGCTGATGCGAGCGCTCTGCGGCGTGTGCCCGGCATCGGCCCCAAAATCGCGGCGGCCATCCGGGCCGTCGATCGAGAGGCGGTCGCAGCGCGCATCCCGCGCTGGCAGGCGGCCGGCGTGCACATCGTGACGCTCGCTGACCCGGCCTATCCGCCGGCGCTGCGCGCGCTCGACGATGCGCCGCCGACGTTGTTCATCAGGGGAGATTGGCGCCCGCCGATGCGCGCCGCCGCGCTGGTCGGGACGCGGCAACCTTCCGCTGCCGCCCGCGCCGCCGCCGAGACGCTGGCCTGCGCGCTGGCCGAACGCGGCGTCACCCTCATCAGCGGGCTGGCGCTCGGCATCGACGCTGCTGCCCACCTCGGCGCGCTGGCGCTGCCCGGCGGCCGCACGATCGCCGTGCTGGGCTGCGGCGTGCTCAACGTCTATCCGCCCGAGCACCGAGCGCTGGCCCGCGCGATCGCCGCGCGCGGGGCGCTGCTCAGCGAAGTCGATCCTCACGCCGCGGCGCGCACGCCGGCGCTGGTCGCGCGCAACCGCATCATCAGCGGGCTGAGCGACGCGCTGGTTGTGATCGAGAGCGCGGTCGATGGCGGCGCGATGCACGCCGCCGCGCGCGCTTTTGAACAGGGGCGGCGCGTCTATGCGCTGGAAAGCCCGGCCAGCGGCAACCGCGCGCTCATCGAAGCGGGCGCGATCGCGCTCGATCCGAACGCGCTGGAAGCCGCAGCCGCTCAGATCGGCCGTTCGCGTCATGAGGCGGCTTCATTCGACCAAGACGCCAACGGCGACCGCGCCGGTTGAACCGCCCAGCGAGGGCGCGGCTGGCGCGGGCAAGGCATTAGACAGCCAGATTGCGCAGCGCCAGCACTTCGAGCGCGGGGCTGCGATCCCCGTTCGAACTGATGCGGCGAGGCGCGTCGAAGAACAAGAGGGTGAACCCCAGCCGCTCATACAAGGCGATGATGCGCTCGGTCGCCTGGTTAGAGATGAGCGCTGGCCCTGCGTGCGCCGCCAGCCACTCGGCCAGCCGCACCTGATCGGCCCACGCGAAACCTTCCTTTGAATAGCTGACGAATTCGACATCATACGGCGGATCGACGTAGACGAAGTCTTCCGGATCGAGCTGCATGCACTCGAAATCGCCGCTGGTGAACGCCCAGTTGGCGAGCGGCTCGCGGTAGGCGGAAAAATCGCGCGTGTAGTTGATGGTGCGATAGCGGCCGAACGGCACGTTGAACTCGCCGCGGCGGTTGAAGCGGCACAAGCCGTTGTAGCCCGTGCGATTGAGGTAATAGAACAGCTCGGCAGCGCGCTGCTCTTGTGTGCCGCCGCGGGCAACCAGCGCGTTGAACGCCTCGCGGTGCGCATAGAACAGCGCGGCATCGTTGCGCATCTCCAGGTCGCTGCGCAGCCCGCGCTGAAGCCAGCGGTAGAAGTTGATCAGGTGCGGGTTCAGGTCATTGAGCAAAGCACGTCCCGGCCTCAAACCGAGCGCCATCGCCAGCCCGCCGCAGAACGGCTCGACGTAACGCCGGCCGCGCTCGCGCTCCCAGTAGGGCCGAACGATTGGGACAAGCCAGCGTTTGCCCCCTGCCCATTTGAGCGGCGGCTTCAGATCACTGGCGGTTAGCGGCGTGTCAGTCACTAAATTCGGCTCTCTTCATGGCTGCGTTGATTATAACGCAAGCGCCGCGCGATCTGTGGGCGCCAATTTTGAACCACTATGCATTCGGCAGCGAATCAGAGGATACAGGGATGCAGACATTTTAGCGGTCGTTCAGGCCAAGCAGCAGCTTCACAGTTTGCCGCTGTGCTGACATGACTCTGCAGCGAGAGGGGGAAAAGAGGATGATCGCACCTATGTTTGAGGCACGCACGGTAGAGTATCGCAAGCAAGACCTGCTGCGCCAAGCTCGGATACAGCAGCTCGCTCGCGAGGCCGCAGCCGATCGCACGACGATGCAGCGGCGTTTTCGCGCCATGTTGGCCGACCTGTTGATCGCCAGCGGCGAGCGGCTCAAAGCGGGTACTGAGCCGACCGCCCCACCGCGCGAACGGGTAGAGCGCCGCTCCGGCTCATTCGCACGAACCTTTAACGCTCGCGGATAAGGATGAGGAGGGTGAGGCGCAGGCACAGCGCCGTGATCGCAGCCGGCAGCAGCAAAGGCAGCACCATCTCAACGAACAGGCGCGCGCTCAAGTCAAGCGTCAGCAGGCGCAGCAGATTGATGAAGATGAAGTACGCGCCGCCGCATAGGGCGGTCGCGATGAAAGCCGCTGCGCGCACGCGCCCCAGCGCGCCCATCAACCCGCCGATGGCGGCGATCATCGTCACTTCGAACGGGATGCGCAGCAGCGAGATCAACAGGGCAGCCATCAACCCGAACCGCATCAACAGCGGCTGCCCTTGCGCCGACAACAGCGCATCGTAGTGGATGACCAGCAGCGGCAGGCTGAACACCGCCACGGCCACCGCGATCAGCGCTAGATTTTCGATCTCACGCCAGATCGCCGCTGCGATCTTGCTCAGCAGGATGTGATCGAGCGGGCGCGGGCTGACGCGCAGCAGGTCGAGCGACTGGTTGGCGCGTTCCGAAGCCACCGCTGCGCTGGCACTCAGCCCGATGGTCAGCAGGGAACGGCCATATTGAAACAACGCCGCTGGCAGCACGACCAACGAAGCTGTGGCCGCTGGCATCAGGATCGCGAGCAAGAAAGGCAGCGGCAGCGTGAGCAGGATGAAGGCGAACTGCCAACCGACGATGCGCGCCAGCCCGCCTAACTCGACCGGCATCGCCTTCCAGTACCCGCCTAAATGCCGGCGCACGATCGGGTTTGAACGGCGCGCCCACTCAGGCAGGTTCTGGTCGATGCCGGGCGGCGTCAGCGCGGAGAAAGGATCATGGCGGTCCAGCGCTCCATCATTCACAGCGGCAAGTCTCATGAACATCATTCATGGGCACATTATAACCACCCGCGCGCGATCTCCGGAAAATCGCCATGTAGATTAACAAAATCAGCGCTCTCCTTGAGGAGAGCGCTGCTCGGTTATCCGCTGCTGCGATGCCTTAAAGGCGGGCTTCGATCTATCCGTGGAAGCCCGGTTCCTCTTCCTCGCAGATCAGGTCATCCTCAGAACCTGGATCGCCATGATCGGGGGTGTGGCCGCCGTCATCATGGCCTGGATGCTGGCCTCCATCATGCCCTGAGTCGTGACCGCTGCCGTGGCCGCTCTCCGCATGACCATGATCCGCCTGGGAGGGCGGGCTTGGCGCAAACTCGAACGTTTGCGGCACCGTCTGGCTGTTGGGGGCTGGCGTGAAGGCGTTGGCTGCCACCGGGCGGACGAGGCTGCTGTGAATGTAGCCGATCCGGCCATCGAACGACACCACTGCCCACAGCGAATTATTCGAGACCGAGGTTCCGGTCGTCATCCCGATGACCGTGACGGGCGTCCGACTGCGAAGCGTCCTCAGGATCGGACACGAGGTTTGGGGGCAGGCGCGCAGGCGCGCGCCGCTCGGGGCGGTGACGATATAAGTAGCCGGCTCAGAGTCGGAAAGGGGATGATGCGCCATCAGAAACAGCGACAGCAGGGCCAGCAGAAAGGCGAGACGAAATGATAATTTCATGATGAGAACCCCCTCAACGTTTTCCAGCATCTTCATTCTATCTCAAGATAAAGTCCTTTCAATTCATGGTCAATAGGATCAAAGTCCCGCCTTGCCGATGTTAAATTGCCAGCGTCCCTGTGCTGGCAGATGCTCCAAACGCTGCGCGCACGTTTTCTTTGTGCTCTAGCGATCATCGGATGGACTCGCTCATCAAAATCGTAAATTTTTTCGCAGCGCCTTGCTTTTTCCCTCAATCTCAGGAGGATTGTTTAATAATTGTCAAGGTCTGCCCATGCTTTACAAAACTTAGGCTGTGATAGACTGAAAGCAGGGTGTTTTTATTATTCACTACACCATTCGTTATTCTTTTATTCTGCGGAGGGTTGCATGATCTGGCTGGAATGGCTGCGAACAGCCTGTACAGCTGCGACAGCGCGCCGGCTACCAAATGAAGGGCAGGGGTTAGTAGAATATGCGCTCATTTTGGTGCTGGTCGTCATCGTAGCCTTTATCGTCGTCGCCTTGATCGGCCCGTGGGTGGGCAACGTCTATTCCAACATCGTCAACGCCCTGTGAAGGGGAATTCACTCTCATTGTAAGTCGTTCTTATCGCACGACGAAAGACCCCGCGGTTGTTTCCGCGGGGTCTTTCGTTTAGTATTGTTCGCTGTCATAAACTGGAACGACCGACCGGGTGACATGGAACTGACAAGCACTGGAGTTGGAAAGCCCCGGTTTTGAAGGAGCAGAAGTATGTCTCGTAATTACGGTTCGTTGGGACGGCGATCGAGCGCTGCCGTTTGGCAGTGGGTGATCATCGGTGTGGTCATGGGCTTCGGCTGCTCGGTGATGTTCTTCCTCGGCGCACTCGCTTTTGGGGTCGTCAACCTTGACGGTGTGGCAGCCGCTAACCTGCCAACCCAAACGCCGTTCATCATCACGGCGACGCCTGAGCCCGTCACCCCGACCGAACCGCCTGCTGAACCCACGCCCACCGAGGTGCTGCTCGAGATTCAAGCGCCAACCGCCAGCCCGACGATCGACCCGGCCATGCTGACGCTGATGGCCCCCACCGAGACGCCCGATCCGCTGGCGCTGCCGCAGCAGCCCGGCCTCGGCGCCGATCCGCTCGGCTCGCCGCAGGGGGACCCGCTGCAGCCGCCGGTCTCTGGCCTTGCCGGGCAAGACATTCAGCAGCCGGTCGGCGGCGCTGTAGGTGGGCAGGCGCAGGCCGTCAGCGGCCAGTTCGATCGCGTACTGCTGCTCGCCAGCGAGCTGCTGCCGGTCGAGGGCGGCACGTTCCAGATGGGCACGACCATCGCTGAAGTGCAGGCCGCGGTCCAAGAATGTTTGGCCGGCTACGGCGGAGACCCCGGCGCCTGCGAATTGGCTTACGGCGAAGATTCGTTCCCGCAGCACCCGGTCACCGTCAGCCCGTTCTTGATGGAGCGCACCGAGGTAAGCTACGAGCAGTATTTGGCCTTCATGAATGCGCTGGGGCCGGGCAGCCATCGCAATGGGTGTTTTGGCCAGCCCTGTATGCAAACCCGCACAGACTCCGAGACCAGCAATGTGACGTTCGACAGCGCCAACTATGCCGTCAACATCGCCATCCTGAACTTCCCCATGACGAACGTCACCTGGTATGGCGCTCAGGCTTATTGTCAGGCGATTGGCCGGCGGCTGCCAACTGAAGCGGAATGGGAACGCGCAGCCCGTGGCAATGATGGCCGTATTTTCCCATGGGGCAATTCGTGGGATGCCAATAACGCCAGCACTCGCCGGCCTGCCAGCGGCAGTCCGGCTAAAGTCCCGGTGACGGCTTTCGACCCGGTTGGCGCCAGCCCCTTCGGCATCTTAAATATGGCCGGTAACGTCGCCGAATGGGTGTTCGATTGGTACGACCCGCGCTTCTACAGCCGACCAGAGGCCACGCTGCCTGATCCGCAGGGCCCAGCCACCGGCCAGACGAAAGTCGTGCGCGGCGGGTCGTGGGATACGGTGCCCTTCTTCACGCGCACCGTGCACCGGCAGGAGCGCGGCCCGCTTGACCCAACCGCCAGCATCGGTTTCCGCTGTGTGGCCGATATCGACAGTGTCCCTTCGCCGATCCAGCCGCAAACGCCGCTCACTGGCGGCGGCCCGCTTGAGGCGGCCGGGGGTTCGGCGCCGGCTGGCCAGGGGCTGATCGATCCGTCCCAGCTCGGCGTGATCCCTGGCGGGGCCGACGAAGAGATCACCGCCAACGCGGCGCCGACGCTGCCGCCGCGACCGACGGCCATCCCGGCGCCGGTCGGTACGCTCGATCCTGGTGGTTGATCGGCACTGCGATGACAAAGACTCCGCCGGCCTCGCCGCGCCACCCCGCCGGAACCCGCCGGCCGCGACGACCGCGCCGCCTGCTGGCGGCGCTGCCCCTTTTGCTTGGCTGCGCGCTAATGACAGGGGTGGCGGCGCTGCTGCTGATCCGCCAGCCGTGGGCGGCGGTCGATGCTGGGCAGGCGACCAGCGCGGCCAGCCTCTTTCAGCCCGCGCCGTCGCCTGACGCCATCGCCGCTGATGACGCGCGTGAGTTCGCGTTTATGTCCAACCGCGATGGAACCTGGGCCATCTACGTGATGCGGCTCGGGGATCGCAGTTTGCGCCGGCTAACCGATGGCGCTGTCGATGACGGGTTTGCCTCCTTCTCGGCCGAGGGCGGGGCCCTGACCTTCCTCTCAAACGCCGAACGCGCGGCGGGCGCAGCGGACAGCTTGACGGCCTACATGGTGGACGCCGACGGAAGCGGACGCCGGCGCGTCGCCAACGACCTGCCGACCATCTTCTCTGTCATCGCCAACGGGCGCCTGAACTGGGATTTCAGTGCGCACCCCAGTGGGCTGACGGCGTTCGTCTCGCTGCGCGATCTCAATCTTGAGATCTACGCCCGTCTGAATGACGGCGCAGCCGCCGACGAACGCAACCTGTCGCGCAGCGGCGCCATCGACTGGTTTCCAGCCATTTCGCCGGATGGACAGCGCATCGCCTTCGCTTCCGATCGCGACGGCGATCAGGAGATTTACGTCGTCAATCGCGATGGGACCGAGCTGCGCCGTTTGACCGATCACCCGGCCGATGACCTGTACCCGGTTTGGGCGGCCGATAGCCGGCAGCTCGTCTTTTACTCGGAGCGGGAGACGACCCTGGCCGGCGGCGCGCTCGCGCTGTATCTGCTCGATGCAGATGCTGCCGTCCCAGAAGCGCGCCGCCTGCTGGGCCCGGTGTTCGATCTTGAAGAGGCGACGCCGCTCCCTGTTGGCATCCGTCACGCCCGCGAGGGCGACGGCTTCCTGTTCATGGCAAATTTTGCTGGCACGTGGGATATTTATTTCGCGGCGGCCGCCGGCGCCGAGCCGATCAACCTGACGCGCGCCGAGCGCGGCGCGGCCGGCCCAGCCGATCATGTGTTTCCAGCCTGGCGCTGAACGTCAGCGCGCAGTCACAGTCAAAGGGGGATATCCAATGGACGCGGCCCCGCTTGCCACCTTCGAAGATTTTCTCAAGCTCGATCTGCGCGTCGGCCAGATCGTCGCCGTCGAAGCGTTTCCACGCGCCCGCAACCCCGCTTACAAGATCCAGGTCGATTTTGGCCCCGCGCTGGGCCGGCGCTGGTCGGCGGCGCAGGCGACCAATTACGACCGCGCGGAGCTGATCGGCCGGCAGGTGATCGCAGTCATCAACTTTCCACCGAAGAACATTGCCGGCTTCCAGTCAGAGTGTTTGATCCTCGGCGTGCCAGGCAGCGATGGCAACCTGTCGCTGTTGGAACCATCGCGCCCCGCGGTTCTCGGCGGCCGCGTCTACTGAGCGTAGGACGATCGTCCAGTCCTCAGCGTCCAGCAGTTCAATTCGTCCGCGGCGTTTTTGCAGTAGAATAAGCTTAACAGGCGGTAAAGGCCGCCGCGCATCTTACGCCGTGTTCCACAACCCGGAGGAAAACTCGATGATCCATTCCTTACGACGCATTGTGCTGCTGGCGCTGGCGGTCGGGCTGCTGACCGCGGCGGCGCTGCCTGTCCTGGCGCAACTGCCAACCCCGACGCCGGAGCCGCCTAATCCGAATGCGAACATCAGCTGGCCGCCGCCGGTTTATGTGCTGCGGGGCGAGTTCAGCATTCGCGGCTCGGCCAATCTGCCGAATATGACCAACTACTTCATCGAGTTCCGACCGCTGGAAGACCCGTTCACCGGCAGCGAGGGCACCGATGTCTTCTTCCCGGCCATCTTGCCCAGCAGCGCCGCCGTGCAGGATGATGTGCTGGGGGTGTGGGATACGGAACTGGTGCCGGATGGCCTGTATGAACTGCGGCTGACCGTCAACGTGCGGGCCGGCAGCCCGGTCTTCGCGACTGTCGGCCCGCTGCGCGTCGAGAATGAACTGCCGCCGTTCGTCGAAGAGCCGACGGTGATCCTGCCGACACTGCCGCCCACGCCGCCGCCGACCGAGCCGCCACTGCCGACCGTCGACCCGACGCCGCGCGTGACCGTGACGACGCAGGCCGGCAATGTGCGCGCTGGCGACAGCACGCTCTTCCCAATCATCGCGACGCTGTCGCAGGGGCAAAGCGCCCAGATCGTCGGCATCAGCAATCTGGGCACGGGCTGGTATCAGGTTCGCCTGCCCAATGGCCAGATCGGCTGGATGGCGCCCAGCATCGTCAGCGTGAGCGGCGACCTCAGCCTGGTGCCACGCGTGCAGCCGCCCCCGCCGCCCGCCACCCCCACGCCGACGCCCATCCCCGCCACCCCGACGCCAGTCTCGCAGGCCAACCTGGTCGCCGGCATCGTCGTGCTCACGCCGTCGCAGCCCGTCTGCAATCAGACCTTCAACGTCGGTTTCGATGTCGCTAACCTGGGCACAGCGCCGACGATCTCGAGCGGGATCGTCTCGCTGGTCAACACCCGCGCCGCCGACGGCTCGGTGCAGGCGACCACTGTGGGCGGTTTCCCAGTGCTCCA
>DAOTYT010000450.1:0-7364 GCA_034434615.1 Anaerolineae bacterium
CCGCCTCCGTTTGTCAGACAAGTTTCGGTTAGTGGCTTAGCGCTTCTTTACGCAGCCCAACCCGCGGAGGATCCACAACGGCTGCATCCACTGGGCCTTGAAGGCGGTTGATGACGCGTTCGAGTGCGCCTTCGACAATCGTTACATGTTCATACTGCCTTAAGTTATGACGTGCGTCGCGAACCGCGGCGGGACTCAGCTCTACAGCTGTCACTGCTGCGCAGCATTCCGCAGCAAAGACGGTGAACAGCCCCACGCCGCAGTAGAGATCGAGAACGCGCTGCGGCCGAACTTGCATCAGCCATGTTCGAACTTGGTCAGCGAGCGCTTCGGCCTGCGGCAGGTTAACTTGAAAGAAGCTGCCAGCGCTGCATCGAAAAGTGCGGCCGCCAACTGTGTAGTGAACGTGATCGGCGCCATGCAGGGCCTTATACTGTCCACTGCGGTTAAGGATGCCGAACGCTGCTTGTACTGCTTGTGGCAGCTCGATGCGCGCGCCCTCCACAGGCGTGATGGCGAGCAGGCGATCGCGCGAGTCGCTGCCGACCTGCAGACGCATGCGCCGCCAGTCCTTTGTATCTTCCGGCCGGATCTGTTCGAGCAGTTCCAGCAACTCCTTTCGTAAGATATGACAGGTATCGATGATTTGCAAACGTGTTGGGTCTGTTGCGACAAACGCGGGCAGGCCTTCCGCTAATCGTAAGGTTGCATGGGTGCGATAATGCCACGGTGAGGCGGCTGGAATGACCTGATGGACAGGGACGGAGTCAAACCCTCCGATGCGGCGCAGCTGATCAAGGACGATCTCTCGCTTGAAGCCGAGCTGGGCCTGATAATCGATGTGCTGCCATTGGCAGCCCCCGCAGGCCTGCGGCCCAAAATGCGGGCAGCGCGGCAGGGTGCGCTGCGCAGCTCGTGATATAATGCTGTCAACAGCAGCGAAAGCATGGTTGCCACGGTCGTCTTCGATGCGGATATCGACCGTTTCGCCGGCGATCGAATAAGGGATAAAGGTCGGTTTGCCATGCAGGCGTGCTAGGCCGTAACCTCCATGGGTCATACGCTCGATGATGACTCTTTCTAAATCTGTTGTTTTCACGAGATGTAAGCCTTGAATATGCGTAACCCTGGTAAAGAGGGTTGCAGTTCATGTTGAAGGGCGTTTCGGACACAGCTTTTTGCGTTTGCGCGCGATCATCTTTTACGCTAAGCCTTTCAACACCTTGCAGCTTCCGTTCGGTATTCAGTTCAGCGTAACAACCTGAAATGGCGAAACACAAACTTACACCGGAATTGTTCGAAGCAATTTTACAGCGCGTTCCTGAAGGCTTCCTGCATCGCTCCGTCATCCACAGGCGCCTGCACATCGATGCTTCAAGCTTAACCGTTGGCACGGCCGAAGCGCCAGTCGCTCGTGAAGGTGAATTTTATTATCTCTCAGCCTTGTTAACGCGCGAAGATCTGCAGGAACGCCGCGTTTGGATGCGCCCCCAGCTGCCGGCGCTGAAGCATGACCATACTCCAGCGCTGCCGCCTATCAGCGAGCAGATGGCCGTTCGTGAACAGGCTTTACAGCGCATGACACCATCAGCCCGAACGGTCATGGCTCAGATTGAGCGAACACCCGGCTACTTGCGTATCGACGAGCTGGATGAAGCCGCTCAAGAAGCAGTCGCGCAGCTTTGTGCGGGCGGCTTCTTGAGCCGCGATCAGGATTTGGTTTATGACCCGCTTCGTCTCGGTTCAGCGAGCGCTGCTGAACTGAACCGGCAGTTGGCGTTGCTGCCGCTGCGCGAGGCTCTCGATGCATACTTACGCGCCCGCCCAGGGTATGCGGCCCCACAGCAAGAGGTGGTTGATCGCTTCGGAGAGGATACCCTGCGTGAACTACTCGCATTAGGCGGTTATGCGCGCTTCAGCGTCTCGATCAAACGACCGCCGTATGCCGTGACATGGGTGCGGCTGCGTGAGGGTGATTTTCAGGCGGCGCAGGCCGCTGGTGCCGAAACGCATCGTATTCACGATGACGACTGGCAGCCTTTCCTGGAATGGAGCGGGTCAAAGCTGCGAGCGGAAGCGCGCGATGCCAACAGCTGGCGCGCGCAGGTCCTCGCCCGCACTTATACCATCAGCACGGCAGCCAAGCGACTGCAGTTGAGTTCAGAGACGCTTGAAAAAGCCTATCAGATCGAACTGCTGCCCGGCTTTGTGGATCCAGAAGGCGTCATCCGTTTTGCGGCTGAGGAGATCGAACGCGCTGCCGCTGAGACCGGCTTATATGAACGCCTGGCCGATTTGCAAGCGATAAAACCCCAACAGATCGCATTGGTCTGTGCCGTTAGCTACCCCACAGTGCGGCGTCGTTTGCGCCGCAGCGGCCTCAAGAACGGCGCGCTGACTTGGAAGCAGGTTCGCGGCATGTGGGAACTGCCAGAAAGTTATCTGGAGTATCGCGCCATTCTGCGAGAGCGTTTAAGGACTCGGCGCGCTGAACGGGCTGCTGCAAAAGCTGAAGCGGAACGACTCGATGCGCTGGCGCGGCAGCGCCGCCAGCAGCTTCGCGAACGACTGGTGGCTTCATTTCCGACGTGGAGACATGAAGGTCGTTTGGAACAAAAGATGTTTCTTCACATCGGTCCTCCTAACAGCGGCAAAACGCATGATGCGCTGGAGGCGCTCGCCGATGCTGGTTTCGGCTGGTACTTGGCTCCTCTTCGCTTGCTGGCGTTTGAGGTTTTTGATCGGCTGAATCAGCGGGGTGTCCGCTGCAACTTGCTCACAGGCGAGGAGTACATCCCGGTTGATGGAGCGACGATCACAGCGGCGACCGTCGAGATGTTCAACCCGCAGCGCAGCGGCGCTTGTGTGATCATCGATGAGGCCCAGCTTCTGGCCGATCCGGATCGGGGATGGGCGTGGACGCGAGCGCTGATGGAAGCGCGATCGCCCGTCATTCATGTGGTCGGCCCGCCGACGGCGCGCGAACTGATCGAACGGATGGCCGCGGCGGTTGGCCTGCCGACCGCTGTTGTCAAACATGAACGGCTTGCACCGGTTCGCGTCGCTGATCGCCCGTGGGCGTTAGAAGACCTGCCAGAACGGACGATTCTCGTCGCTTTTTCGCGCCAAACGGTGCTGGAATTAAAGATGGAGTTGGAGCGTTTTCACCGTCGCGTTTCCGTAATTTACGGCAGTCTGCCGCCGGAGGTTCGTCGTAAGCAGGCCGATCGCTTCGCAGACGGCGAGACGGAGATCGCCATTGCGACCGATGCAGTCGGTATGGGATTGAACTTGCCGGCCGATTACGTTTGTTTCTATGATGTGCGTAAGTTTGACGGCCGGCAGGTTCGTGAGCTATCTCCTGCAGAAGTGCAGCAAATCGGGGGCAGGGCCGGGCGCTATGGCCTGAGTCAGGCTGGCCAAGTCGGGGCGACGACCGAGGGTGATCTGCGGCTGATCCGCGAGCTGTTTTATGCTAAAGCCGAGACGCTGACGCATGCTCGCATCGCGCCGACTGTCGCCGATCTCGAACTGATCCCCGGTACGCTGGCCGAACGTTTGGCCGAATGGTCGTCACTCAAATCCATTCCTGAGACGCTGCGCGGCGCGATCGAGACGGCCGATATGGACGAACGCATTGAGCTGGCGCGCATGCTCCAGCAAGATGAAGTCGAGCATCTCGGGCTGGCGGCCGCTTTGCAGCTCGTTAACGCACCCACCAGGAAGAACAGTCGTGAGTTTTGGTACGCGTGCGCTCAAGCGATAATGGCCGGGCAGGCGCTGCCGCTGCCGCCAACAGCGCATATGGCCATCGCCGATTCGTCCGATCTGGAACTTTTGGAAACCTGCATCGCTCACGCCGATATTTACTTATGGCTGTCGTGCCGAGCAGAATTTCTCGGCTGTGCGCCCGATGCCGAATATGTTCGCGCGCAGCGCGCCGAATGGTCGAATGCGATCGATAATGCCTTGCGGCGGCGGTTGGTTTCATCTCGGCGCTGCGCACGCTGCGGAAAATCGCTCGCTAATGGGCATAGATACCCGATCTGTGATCAGTGCTTTAGTGCTCAGCGTTCGCGTTCGAGCCGGGCAAGGTCATCGCGCTAAGGATTTGGCGTTTGCGGGACCGCAGTCGTCTGGCTGGTAGGAAGGTCATCAAGGGGCATAGTCGCCTCAAACAAGGTGGGCGAACTCAAAATCCAGCCCTCCAGATCATTATACTGCACGCGCAGCCATAAACCGTTCGGCGTTCGTGCTTTCGCCTGCAAAGGCGTTCGATAAGGGATTACGGCAATAACGTTTGCCGAGAGGGTGGGCGCATCACGGAGATTTAGGTTAAAACGCGGAATGATCTCGATGAAGGCTGTTTCACTACCTTCCTCCGCTTCAAAATCGACGATGGGTACATCTTCCAGCGATCCGCTTACGTTAACGACGAAGAAAGCGACCCAGCCCGTTTGGCCCTGAAAGTCAATTTGCAGCCACTGCGTCGTTTCTGTCATGCCTGTGATCGGTGCGCTGTCACCCGCTTCTAACACGCCGATGCGGTCGAAGCCTGTGCTGGGCCCCGAACGCACATTGGCGCGGCGAAAGGCTGTCGCCATGGGGCGAAATACAATTTCTTCGAGTTGAACGAACTGGTCAGGGGTAGGCGTCAGCGGTGGAGGCGTCGGAAAGTCATTCCATGTGATGGGCAGCCGGTTTGGGTCGCCCACCACCGTCACCGTGAAATAGGCAACCCAGCCGCTGCGCCCGTTGAAGCGTACTTGCAGCCAATTGCTCTCCCGGTCGCTGCGGCCGATTACATCGACGACCGTCTCCGGCGTAAGCTGCGCGATGATATCAAACAAGGTGCTCGGCCCGCTGCGCACATTGACAGTGCGGTACACCTCCGCGAAAACAGCGCTGCCCTCTTGGGCAAAGGTGGGGGGCGCTGCAAGCAGCGACAGACCAGCCACTGCCAGCATCAGCAAGTTTCGCATCACTGCTCCGGTGCAAATGATGTGCGAGACGGTCTCAAAGACCACTCTGCATTGTAGTATAGTCGTACCGGTCTTGAGTAGGATCAATGATCGTTTTGAGCCATTTGGATGAGTTATGAGTGAGGCAAAAGCATCACTGTCGAAGGGTCGCTCCCGCTGGCTTTGTGAAGCGGAGGTGGTCGAAGGCTTAGCGGAGTTTGGACAGCGCGAACTGCGCGATCGCTTTGGACAGCAGGTTGTCTTCACCGCAGCGGCCACTGAAAGGACGGACTCATTTCGCTTCACGTTCGACGGTGACCTGCGCGAGTTTATCGGGTTGCGCTGTATTGAAGCAGTCTATCTGATCAGACAGTATGCTGTTCCGCGGCCGAAAGGACTGTTGGGCGACGCCAACTGGCGCGCTTTTATCGAGCAGATCGAAATCGTAAGGGGGTTGTGGCCCGGCCAGTTTCACTCTTTTTATCTGGCTGCCGCCGGCTCTGGTTCCAGTGTGATGGGCCGCATTCGCGAGCAAATTGCAGCGGCGACGCAGCTCACTCCTGGAGATGAACGGGGCGACCTGCTCATCCGTATTGTGCTGGCGCCAGGGGCTGCTGGCTGGGAAACGCGCATACGGCTAACCGCGCGTCCGCTTTCGGCGCGCAGTTGGCGCATCTGCAACTATGAAGGCGCGCTTAACGCGACAGCGGCGCGCGCCATGGCCTTATCGACAAAAGTTCCCGATGGAGGCACGTGGCTTAACATCGCCTGTGGCTCTGGCACGATCGCTATTGAAGCAGCCGAAGTGATGGACGCTGCCTCGCTCCTCGCGTTAGATTGCGCTGAGCGACCGCTGCACTGCGCGCGGCAAAACTATGACGCTGCTGAACCGCGGTTGAAAATCGCTTTTGTGCAAGGCGATGCCGGCGCGCTTCCGCTGCCAGCACACTCGGTGGATGGGCTGTGTGCGGATTTGCCATTTGGGCAGCGCATAGGCAGCCCTGAAGCGAATCGCATCCTTTACCCATCAGTGCTTATGGAGGCTGGCCGCGTCGCTCGCCGTGGAGCGCGTTTTGCCTTGCTGACGCATCAAATACGCCTGATCGAGATGCTGCTGAATGAACAGTCGTCGTGGCGCGTTGAACGAACCATACGTCTCAACCTGCGTGGGCTGCACCCGCGTCTTTATATCTTGGTTCGCCGCTAATCCATCCCTTGCAACCATAAAGAGACAAATGGCTCCAGCACCAACGGTGACAAAAAACTGACCGTTCGTCTCGTGAGCAAGTCGACAGCTTCGGTTTGCCTGCCTGGCCACAAGTTGCGCAAAGCATCACTCGCGATCGTTTGCGGATAATCGGAAAAGTTAGCGAGGACGAGAATTTCTTCGTTGCGAAGATAACCCAAGATGCTGTACGAACCGGTCTCTAAAAACTGTGTGCGCCCGTTGGCGAGCGCTGGCGTCGATTTGCGAACTTTCACCATGCGCTGAAAATCAGCAAAGATGCGCGCTTCGGTCGTGCCGGCTTGGTGCCGCCTCTGATACCGTTCGCGCGATGCAAACGGCCGGTGCAGCCAACGGCTGTCATCTCGCTCAGCGGGGCGCTGCGTATAGGTGTAATCGTTGAGTGTGCCAATCTCATCACCTAAGAAGATGAGCGGGATCCCGCCTATCGAGAGGATGATGCTGAACCCCAGCGCGATCCGCCTTAGCGCATGTTCCAAGTAAAGCGGATCGTCTAGCTCTAAAGCCTGCTCCAAACCCATGAGCGAAGCTAATGTTCCTGAAATGCGCATATCTTGGGTGCGTGGGTTGTAATTGAACGGTTGGCCACGCGCAAAACTGCCCGGAAAGCGCCCTGTATAGAATTGGTTTAAAAAGTAGCGATGGTCAAAGCCATTGATGCCGACCTCAGCAGCATCTTCATCGGCAAAACCCCAGCCAATGTCATCGTGCGAACGTAGGTAGTTGACCCAAGCCGTATTCCCCTCGAGCGGAAATTGTTTGCGCATCGTGTGGGTGAAAAAACGGATGCTGCGGGTAGCCAAAGCCTCCCAAATGGCGACCATTAAAATCGGGTTGTAAGACAGTGGACATTCTTCCCAACTGACGTAGCTGCGTACATCGCGCGGGTGAACGATCGCTTCTGATTTGAAGACGAGGGCTGGGGCAGCTATTTTGGCCAGCAGATTATAGGCGCGGATAATCGTGTGTACTTGCGGTAAGTTCTCGCAGGGTGTGCCGAGCTGTTTCCATATAAAAGGAACCGCATCAAGGCGCAAGACCTGTATCCCCTGATTAGCAAGAAAAAGCATTTCGGCGAGCATGGCTCGGAAAACGGCGGGATTGCGATAGTTCAAATCCCATTGAAAGGGGTAAAACGTCGTCCACACCCAGCGATC
>DAOTYT010000451.1:0-14462 GCA_034434615.1 Anaerolineae bacterium
CTTGATATTGGCATTCCTGGCTTCACGAGCCAGCGTCGCGGCGTCGAGGAGCCTGCGCTCACCGTGCCGACGGCGCAGCGTTTGTTCCAAGTAGCGGCGGCACTGCGCGATGGCGTGCCCGAAGAAACTGTGGTCGCCAAAACGCAGTTCGACCCATGGTTCGTTCGCCAGATGGCCGATCTCGTCGCGCTGGAAAAGCGTCTGCTAACCGATGTGACGTTGGAAGGTCTCACTCGCGATCAGTGGATCGAACTGAAGCGCAGCGGGTTCTCTGATATTCAGATTGCGGCTGCCTGCAAAGTGGATGAATTCGATGCTCGGCAGCAGCGCATCGCGCTGGGCGTTGTGCCCAATTACTATCGCGTCGATACCTGCGCTGCCGAATTTGAGGCATTCACACCTTACTTGTATTCCACTTACGAGCCTGCCGACGAAACCGGCCGCACAGACCGGCCAAAGGTGATCATCCTCGGAGGAGGTCCCAACCGTATCGGTCAGGGGATTGAATTTGACTACTGCTGCGTACACGCCTGTTTTGCGCTCAAGGAACTGGGCTACGAGACGATCATGGTCAACTGTAACCCAGAAACGGTGAGCACCGATTACGATACTGCCGACCGGCTCTACTTCGAACCGCTGACCGCCGAGGATGTCCTTAATATCATCGACAATGAACGCCCTTCAGGCGTGCTTGTGCAGTTTGGCGGGCAAACCCCGCTCAACATCGCCGCGCGGCTGCATCAAGCTGGGGCGCCGATCTGGGGTACTTCGGTGGAGACGATCGATCTGGCTGAAGATCGCGAGCGCTTCAACCAGCTGATGCAGGCGCTCGATATTCCCCAGCCAGCCGGCGCGATCGCCGCGAACCGCGATGAAGCGCTGATCGCGGCGCGCTCGGTCGGTTTTCCAGTTTTGGTGCGTCCCAGCTACGTGCTCGGCGGCCGCGGCATGTCGATCGCGTTTGACGATCAAATGCTGCTCTCGTGGCTCGATCAGAATATCGTATGGGGTGAACATCCGATCTTGATCGACCAATTCCTCGACGATGCCTTTGAGGTGGATGTTGATGCGCTGTGCGACGGAGAACGCGTCACGATCGGCGGTATTATGCAGCACATCGAAGAAGCGGGCGTGCACAGCGGCGACTCGGCCTGTGTGCTGCCGCCATATAAGATCAGCTTCTATCACATCGAAATCATCCGCGAATACGCCGATCGCATCGGGCGCGCGCTCGGGGTGCGCGGCTGCTTCAATATCCAGTTCGCCATTCGCGATGAAGTCGTTTATGTTCTGGAAGTAAACCCCAGAGCCAGCCGAACGGTGCCGTTCGTCAGCAAGGCAACCGGGCGACCGTTGGCCCGCTATGCCGCGCAGATCGCCGCAGGAAAAACCCTGCGCGAGATCGGCTTCACACAGGAACCGCGCGTCGATGGGTTCTTCGTCAAGGAGGCGGTGCTGCCGTTCCAGAAATTCCCTGGGGTTGACGCGCGCCTGGGGCCAGAAATGCGTTCAACTGGCGAGGTGATGGGGCATGCTTCCAGTTTTGGCCATGCATTCGCTAAAGCCCAGATGGCGGCGGGCACTCGTCTGCCGCTGCAGGGGACGGTATGCATCAGCGTGAATGTTTTTGACAAAGGCGCGGTCGTAAAAATTGCGCGCGATCTGCATCAGCTGGGGTTCAAGTTGGTGGCCACGCAGGGTACTGCGCGCAGCATCGAGACGGCAGGCCTGCCCGTCTCGGTCATCCGCAAGGTCAGCGAAGGGACGCCGAATATCGTTGATGCTGTGCGGGCAGGGGAAATTGACCTGATCATCAACACCCCGCGCGGCGGGCAGGCTCATCAAGATGGGGCTCTGATTCGCAATGCGGCACACCAATATGGAGTGCCGATCGTCACCACGCTCAGCGCGGCAAGTGCGGTTGTTCAGGGCATTCGCGCGCTGCAAAGCAAGCCGCTGAAAGTGCGCAGCTTGCAGGTGCATCATGACTGGGCAGCGCGATCGGCTAAAGCGGCTGGCGTGAGCGGATGATCGGCTCGATCGGGGCGCGCTGCATATCGGTCGGCACCGGCAGTCCAAACAGCGAAAGGATCGTCGGCGCAATTTGAAGCAGATGCGCGCCGTTTAACTCCTGTCCCGCTCCGTCTTTGTGGGGCGGTCGGTAAAGGATCATGCCGTGCTGGCGATGATTGGCATCGTCGGGGCCGGTATCATTTTCAAACAGGTGCAGCCGGTTCCAGCCCAGCGTTCCGATCGAGCGCCAGCGAAGATCGCCGAAGTAGATCAGCAGATCTGGCGCGATACCGTTGACGGCAGCATAAATATCGGCCGGACGGAAGCAGCGCGTGCCGATCGGGCGACCGTTGTCATCGCCGATCGATTCCAGACCAAGGCAGATCGACTCAAGCAGCCCAGCGGCCGCCTCAGGCTCAACGATGCCGGCCGGCTCGCGCCCGCGTACATTCAAGAACAGACGGCCGTAATAGCCTCCTTCGCCCCACGCTTTCGTCTTCGACCAATCCACTTCAACATCGCTGAGGCGCACTCCTCTCTGCCCGGCTGGCAGCGGCTGCGCCAGCGAGAGATACCCCTGCTGGATGAGCCACTCGTTCAAACAAATGCCGCCATCCATTGGCTGTGCGCCGTGGTCGGAAAGGATGAACAGATGCGTATCGGCGCCGAGCAGGGGCAGCAGCCTGCTGATCTCAGCATCGAGCATGCGGTAGTAGTCGCGGATGGCTTCGGCAAAGGGCGAGGCAGGCCGGTAATCGCGGTGCTGAGGATCGAAGTGGCGCCAAAAAGCGTGGTGCATCCGGTCGAGGCCGATCTCGACCAGCATGAAAAAATCCCAGTCTTCGCGCTCTAACAGATGGCGAGCAGCCGCGAAATGGGCCTTGGCCATCGCGATGGCCTCGCTGCGGATGCGGGGTTTGTCATCGCTGCGAAAGTTGGAGACGTCAAATGGATACCCGCCGATACGACTGCGCAGCGCGTCGCTCAATTCAGCGGGATAGGTGAAGACCCTGCTGGTGGGCGGGGTCAAAAAACAGCTTACTAACGCGCCATCGATCGGCGCGGCGGGGTAGGTGCCCGGCACGTTCAGGATGATACTGCGTTTGCCATAACGAGCGAGAATATCCCACAACCGCGGCTCGCGGACGGCGCGGCTGTCTGCGATCGCCATTTGATCATAACTGTGGGTTTGACGATTTCGAAAGCCATAAATTCCCAGCGTTCCCGGGTCTTTACCGGAGGCCATGCACGACCACGCCGGTATCGTGATGGCAGGGATGACGCTTTCTAGCCTGCCGTACATGCCGGCCGAGCGCAGCGCAGATAGGCACGGCAGGTCGGCCGCAAAGCGTTCGAAGACTAGTGAAGGCTCAGCACAGTCCAGGCCGATGATCGCGACGCGCACCCGCCCAGCGCCCTGTTTGAGAAAACGGCGGATCATAGGATGCTGCCGTCACCCTCGATTGGTCTACGCGTTGTCAGCGCTGCTCTGGCGTTTTGGTAGACGATGTGCCCGGCAACAAAAGTGAGCTGCGCAATGAATGCTTCATCAATCAGCACGAGGTCGGCATCTTTGCCGACGGCGATGCTGCCTTTACGCTGATCCAGCTGGAGCGCGCGGGCGGCGTTTAAGCTGGCGCTGCGCCAGAGCACATCGATTGGAAGGCCTGTCGCGATAGCAGCGTTCGCCAGTGCTCGATCCATCGTGAGTACGCTGCCGGCCAGTGTGCCATCTGGCAGTACTACGCGATCATCGTGCACCGTCACCATACGTTCATCGAGCGGATACTCGCCTGGTGGCATGCCGGCGGCGGCCACTGCATCGGTGATCAGGATCACGCCGTCTGCGCCTTTAGCGCGAAAGATCAGATCGATGACGGCCGGGTGCACATGCTGATGATCTGCGATGAGTTCACAGGCAAGCGCGTCGAGGGTCAGCGCTGCGCCTGCCGCGCCTGGCGCTCGGTGGTGCAGTCCGGTCATTCCATTGAACGTGTGGGTCATCTGTTGAACGCCAAGCTCAACAGCCCGGCATATCTGTTCGTAAGTCGCTCCAGTATGTGCCGCCGAGACGCGAATGCCGCGCTCGCGGCAAGTCCGGATCAGCCACTCAGCATCGTCCAGTTCGGGCGCAAAGGCCAGCAGGCGCACGACGTCGGCCGCGAGAAGCGCCCGTACTTCCTCGCGGTCGATCGGACGAATCGCCTCTGGTTTTTGAGCGCCGCGGTAAGTTGGGTTCAGATAAGGGCCTTCGACGTGCGCGCCGAGCAGCGCCGCGCCCTCGATCGGCCTATCCATAGCCACCTTGATCGTCTCCAGCGCGGCGAGGATCTGGGTGTGCGGGGCCGACCACGTCGTCGCCAAAAAGCCGGTACAGCCGTGTTCGGCATAGAAGCGCGCCATTGCCTGCAGCGATTCCAGGCGCGCATCCATCGTATCGCCGCCAGCGCCGCCGTGAACATGCAGATCGATGAAGCCAGGCAGCAGCGTATGGCCGCTGGCATCGATCTGTACTGCGCCGTCGATGGGGGGAGCTTGTCGATGTCCCAGTGCGCTGATTTTCCCCGCGCTGATCAGCAGCCAACCTCGCTCTATCGTTTCTTCAGCGCTAACGATGCGCGCATTCGTGATCAGGGTGGGAGCGTTCATTCTGCGTCTAGTTCAATATCGCGCGTGTTTAGATCGCCTGGCAGGTAGTCTTCTAAGATCGAGCTGCCGATGAATTCGCGCAGCAGCGAAGTATCCGGAATCAGGGCCTGCTGCTGCGGCGTGAGCGGCTGCACCCAGCGCAGAAAGCTCAACAGACGTTTCGCCTCAATGTGAGGCTGTGTGCCGGGTTCCACCTGCAGCAGCAGCGGCTCGACGATCGGTTTAAGTGCGGCCAGCTCGTAGGTGAGGGCGGTGTTGAACATCACGTCGGCGTTTTCTTGGAACGGGAAAATGTTGCGGCGCTCACCGCGGCGCACGCTGGGCCATCGCGTGATGGTTGCGGTTGCATCATGGCCGCGCCGGGCTGCATCGCGGCAGATGCGACGCAGCAGGCGCACGTCGCTCGTCGGTATGCGATTGTGAGCATCTAAATTGACCTGCGCCAGCGCTGAGACGTAGACGCGGAAGATCATCTCTGGCGGGATGCGCGTCACCAGTGCAGGGTTGAGGCCATGGATGCCCTCGATGATCAGGATTTGGTTAGCCGTCAGCCTGCCCGATGAGCCTTCGACACTTTTGCCGATCACAAAATCGAAACGCGGCATGCGCACTTCCTCGCCCTCGATCAACTGGAGAAGATGCGCATTGAACAGCGGCAGGTTAATGGCTTCCAGCGCTTCAAAATCGAAGTTGCCTTCTTCGTCGCGCGGCGTTTGCTCTCGGTCAACGAAGTAGTTATCCAGCTCAAGCGTGAACGGACGCAGGCCAAAGGCGAGCAGTTGTATCGCCAGCCGTTTCGAGAAAGTTGTTTTGCCGGATGACGATGGCCCTGCGATCAGAACCAGCCGCAGCGCGCGCGCATGATGTGCATCGTAGATCGCACGAGCAATGTGAGCGATCTGCTGCTCGTGCTGCGCTTCCGAAACGAGGATCAGCTCCTGAATTCGATCGGCACGCACGAGTTGATTTAGACGGCCGATGTCCTCCAAATCGAGCCGGCGCAGCCAGTCCTCTGCCCGCTCGAACATCATGCCGATTTTAGCCATGCCGATACTGCTGCCGATCTGGTTGGGCTGCTCGCGGCCGGGGTAGCGCAGGATGAAGCCTTTAGGCGCGGGTTCCAAGCGAAACTGCGAAAGATAGCCGCTAGAGGGCACCATATAACCATAGTAATAGTCCGATCGCTTGCGCAGCGTGTACAAGATCAGGTGATTACGGTCGCGCTGTTCAAGCAGACGCACTTTATCCTTATCGCCACGTGCCTCAAATAGGGCGATTGCCTCTTCTAGATGCACAGCGCGTTTAGTGATCGGTTCATCTTGCACGACAATTGCGCGCATGCGTTCTTCCAAACGCTGCAGCTCGGCGCGCGAAAAAGGCAGCCGGTCGGCCAGCATGCAGTAGAACCCCCCATCAGGCACCGCATAGCTCACCTTGATATGCGTTCCCGGCCAAAGTTCGTCGATCGCGGTTGTAAGCAAGAGAACCAACGACCGGCGGTAATTGCGCGCGCCGACACTGTCGGCCAACAGCACGGGCGTAACTTCTCCGTCGCGCAGCGGTGCATCGGTGAGTTCTCGTAGTTTCATATCGTAAACTGCTGCGATGAGCGGGCTGGTGTAACGTTCTGGATGCAGTGCACGGTCGGCCTGCAAAAACTGTTCGAGCGTCGTGCCAACTGGCCCCTCTAAGACTGTATTATCAGGCAGGGTAACGCAGATAGTGCTGCGCGGGGCCGAGGGCCTGATGCTTCCAGCAGCCGCTTCATGAATTGGGGTGCGTTGTTGTTCAGTCATGGTTTGATTGTACCATTGCCCTCTGCAGTGCGACAGCAGTTAGCATGACCAACAATGGTATATAATGGCGCACATTCAGCGAGAGGATGCCGCTATGTCCCTCCCATATGAAACGTTCCTCGAAGAAGTTTTGATCGATGAAGCGACGCTGCAGGCACGGGTAGCGGAATTGGGCGCCGAGATCTCCCGTGACTATCATTTGTGCGAAACGCTGCTGCTGGTGTGCATCCTCAAAGGCGGGGTGATGTTCCTCACCGATTTGATGCGTCATATTACCGTGCCGCATGAGATCGACTTCCTGGCCGTCTCGAGTTATGGCCGGGGGCGGCGCTCATCAACGGGCAATGTCCGCATTGATATGGACTTGACGGATGTCGTTACCGGTAAACACCTGTTGATCGTTGAAGACATTATCGACAGCGGCCACACGCTGCGCTTTGTGATGGACGTCATGCAGGCCCGCGGCCCGGCCAGCTTGCGCCTGTGCACCCTGCTGGACAAACCGTCTCGACGTACTGTGCCTATTCCCATCGATTACACGGGCTTTCAGATTGAGGATAAATTTGTGTTCGGCTATGGCCTTGATCTTGATGAAAAGTATCGCAACCTGCCATTCATCGGTGTAGTGCGCCTCGATGCGCTGCCTTACGCCTAAGGGGCTCTTCAACAATGACGACGCTTGTCCTGGCCTGGCCCGATATTGTCTATGATCTGCAATCACTCGTTGAGGAGGGTGCCGAAGTCTTCATCGTTGGCGGCGCAGTGCGCGATGCTTACCTGCGACGACCAATCAAAGACATTGACTTGGTCGTCCCGCATCATGGGATGAAACTTGCGCGGCAAATCGCCAATCATTTTGGCGGCGCTTACTACCCGCTTGACGTGGAGCGCGATATCGGACGGGCGATCCTTAACACGCCCGATGGGCGTATCATCATTGATGCATCCTGTTTTCGCGGGCCTGATCTTATCGCCGATCTGGCTGATCGCGATTTCACCATCAACGCCGTGGCTGCGCCGCTGCGCGGATCGCTCAATGTGGTGATCGATCCATTGGGTGGGATCGGCGATCTTCGAGACAAAGTCCTGCGGCGCTGCGGTCCACAGTCGATCGCTGCGGATCCGGTTCGTGCGCTGCGCGCGGTTCGTTTTGGCGCACAGTTGGGCTTTCGCATCCTGCCGGAAACGCTGGCCGATATTCGCGCCTCGGCCGAGAAGCTTCGCCAGGTTTCTCCTGAGCGTATACGTGATGAATGGTTTAGGATCTTAGCGCTGCCGAAGGCCGCCTCTGCGCTGCGGGTGACAAAAGCGCTGAACCTCCTAGAGCCGATCGTCCCTACGCTTGACTCCATGCCGCATCATGCATGGGAGAATCTTCTGCGTGTGATCGACAGTCTGTACGCCATCGTGACGGCTTTCAGCCCCCTGCGAACGGACGAAACCGTAGCTCAGTTTCGGTTAGGGGCGTTGGTCAGCGTGCTTGACCGGTATCGTCCGCAGCTCGAGGCGCATCTATCGTTTCAGTGGCCCGATGAGCGTTCTCATCGCGCGCTGCTCGTGATGGCGCTGCTGCTGCGCGGCGCATCGATGTTTGACCTGCCCATCAGCGCAGCTGAATATGGCAAACGCTTACCGCTGAGCAGCGATGAGATCAAACGGATCCAAGCGCTCGCGCATCCCTCCGAACTGCTGAGCCAACAACAACCTCTCACTGCGCTCGACCGCTATCGTTTTTGGAAATCGTATGGCCGGGCTGGGATCGATGAGATCTTGATAAACCTGGCGGATTATACCACCAGCGCAGAGGCGGCTTTTTCGCACGAAGAGTGGCTGCGGCGCATTGAGAGGGCTGGCCTGCTGCTTGATGCGTGGTTTGTCGAGCCGGCCCGTTATGTCGAGCCGCCGCCGTTGATCACCGGCGATACTCTGATCGACGTTCTCGGCATGCATCCCGGCCCCGAAATGGGGCGCTTGCTCGAGCTGATCCGCGAAGCGCAGGTTGAAGGCACCGTCAAAACGGTTGATGAAGCGCTCGCATTCGCGCGGCAGTGGCTCTCAAGGAACGGTAGTTCTCAAGAGGCGTGAGCCGCGATATCGAGCAGCCGCAGTCGCGCATCCTCCTCTGGAACTTCAAAATACACGCTGACCATCTGAGGGGTTCGCGCTTCTTCGTGAAGTTCGGCCAGCATGGCCGATGGCATGATCAGCATTCGAGAGAAGCGCTGTAAATTCTGTTCATCCTCTATGAGCGCCTGTAATTCACGCGCCATACCCCACGCGCTGTTGGCGACATGGCGAGCTAACAGGCGGGCCAGCGACATGCGCGGGGAGTAGTTTTCCGTTACAACCAAAAACCTACTGCTAAGCTGGCTGACATCCAGTTCTTCCCACATACCGGGCAGCGGACGCTGTAAAATGCTCTCGATCGGAACCGGTGGCGCAGTAATATCAAACTGCGCTAGCAGCTCAGTCGCAATCAACTCAAGTTCTGTGAAGGTGGGCACCGTGTGGCTACTCCTCAAGCGGTGTCGTCTTAGTTTCTGAACGTTCAAAGAACCACAACAAGGTGTTTCCGTACCGGCGTTCATCATAGGGCGATAGGTTCGCCAGCGCGATCGGTTCCTGTTCATCAGGATCGATCTGAACGATCGCGATGCCGTTGGTCGTTAGCCATGCGCTGTGACGATCGAGCGCTGACAGCGCTTGTTTCCATAACCCCATATACTGCGGTGGGGCGATATAAATGATATCAAAGGTTCCAGCCGGTTGGCCTTCAAGTAGGCGCAGTGCATCTGCGCGGCGTACACTTGCTCGACTCTCAAGGTGCGTTAGGGCGAGATTTTCGCGTATGGTCTTGATCGCCTGTGCATTATTGTCGACAAATAACGCGAATTCCGCGCCCCGGCTGAGCGCTTCGATGCCGACGCTGCCCGTGCCAGCGAACAAATCTAAAACGTGCGCATCAAGAATATCGCCGCCGAGAATACTAAACAACGCTTCCTTCACACGATCCATGACCGGCCGCGTGCTGTCGCCGGGCACTAATTTAAGGCGCTTGCCCTTAGCGCTGCCCGCAATCACCCGGATGGCCACCAGTCTAATCCTCGACGACCTTGCGGGCTGCACGGATATTGGAGAGCGGGGTGCCGATCAACATCGAGCAGCCGGCCCCCAAAATGAAGCGGCGGTTGCCAGTCCTTTCCATGGCCAGCCTGGCAGCATCGCGTACGATCGAAGGGGTTCCTTGATGGAGATGCTCCCACGTCGCCAGCCCCCCGCAAACTGCGCCATCAAACAACGTGCGACCTTGGGCCAGCTCAGGGTCAGTCTCGACGGCGCGCCAGTTGATGACCTGCGTTTTAAACTCGCTGGCGAATTTCATCATCGGCAGGTCTCCGCGAAGATGCGATACATTTAGCCACCAGCGCTCCGGGATCGAGTCTAACACCCTGCGGTCGTATAACAGGCCGAACGTCCGGTATTCTTCTTCAGAGAGGGCGGTGTAGCTGGCATGCTGAATATCATAATAGATGCCTGCTATCGGCGTGCGGCGCATCGCATCGATTAGGCGAAGAAGGCTCTCAGTCAGGATGCTTAAGCCGGAGTGCAAACGATCGGGGTGGATGCGCATGTCTTTAAGCAAACGCTCGCGGCCAGTTAACTGGTCTGCCTGCATTAGCGGGCTGGGCATCGTCAGGAGGATGGGCGTCTCATCCCCTAAGGCATCGATGACTAAGTGCAGGCATTCTTGAAGTCTTCCCATGCTCCCGCGCAGCGGGTCCAGCGTGCGCAGCGCTGTCCAATCGAGCGAACGCTCAATCGGTCGCTTGAGGATCGTCCGCGTTCCATCGAGTGCGCCATCCCACTGATCCTGCACGCCGTAATCGATGACGAACGCGGTGCTTGCCGGGACGATGTTCACGAAGTCCCAGTCGTAGGTTTTTTGAAAAGCCAGAACCGAGGCAGCCAGGTCTGCTGCCCGCTGATCGTCTCCCGGCCAGTGGCGCCAGAGCGCGACTGGAGGTCGGTCGGGCGCTTCGCCGCTGCAGGCCCGTTCCAGCCGCTCGCGCTTGTGCATGTTACGAGGTGGCGACGAGCCGCAGCTCGGTGAGGCGCTGTTCGATCAGGCGCTGCAGCATTTCGTAGCGATCATCACCAGGATTTTGCTCGAGCGCCTGCGCCACAAGCGCCGAGCACTGCTCCCAGGTGGCCTCGGCTTCGGCAATTTGTTCCAGCCCGCGCTGGGCCAGCGCTAATCCGTAGAGCGCATCAATGTGGGTCGGCGCCGAAAGCAGAATCCCCTTGAATTCTTCGGCAGCTTGCTGATAGCGCTTGGCGCGCTGGTGCGCCCAGGCGCGGCCAAGTTCGGCTGCATAAGTTGTCTCTGGCATCGGATTTTTCCTGCGATTTCATCCCTAATCAAGGCCGTATTGTAACCTTCGATCATTAAAATACAAGCGCCCTACGCTGCGTTCAATGATCAAGCGTGATCACGACTGGGATCACTAAAGTTCCGCCGATGAGAGCGCCGCTCCTGTCAAAAAAGCGAAGCTGCGACGCTTGGTCGCAAGCGATGATGCAGTTTAGTACTTCTAGAGCGAACGCATATTCGCCAGGCGGCGCAGCTGCTGGGATCGGGATTGCAATCCGGTCGGTGACGAAGTAATTCGGTATCCAGCGCCGCGCTGGGTAGTGACCAACCAGTCGGTCTGTAGTATGTCCAATTGTCGCGCCTGTTTGGAGGCTGAGGAGGTGGGCTCGAAGACGGTAGTTAACGGTCAACGGGCGCTGTGCTCGCCAGTAAAGGGTAAAAAATGCTGTTTCGCCTGGGCGGTAAGCCTGGCGTTCGGTACGGTAAGCCACAGCTTCAAGCCCGCCCTCCGATGCCCAGCGCAGCGGCTGGCTCCCCGCTAAACGGTGGCCAGCCGGCACGTGCAGCTCTACGCCCATTAGTGGCGATGTCAGCAGAATGAAAGCGGTGCTCAGCCCAATTAAGAGGATGCTGGCAGTGCGCGCCTCCACGGCATTTAGTAATTTTAATTCCTCATAAACTTCGTTCTCAGAACGCCGCATGCGCAAGCTAAGTCCGCCGGTCACCATTATCGCGGCGGCGGAAAGAAACCACGCCGCGGATCGAATCGGCGTCGGCCCCAGCTCAACCACCAGTTCCCCTGCGCTGGGCGATGGCAGGCTGATTTCTAGGAAGCCGGTCGCTTCATCTCGTGATGTGGGAACCGCGGCATTATTTAATAAGGCCTGCCACCCTGGAAATGCCGCCGTCAACAGGCGAATGGTCAGCGGTTCGAGGGTTTGAATCTGGAAACGGTCGCGATGCGTTTCGTGCGCCAAAATGCCGATTTGCGCGAGACTGGAGGGGCCGATCTCAGTCGCCAGTTTATTGACTGTTCCCGTGCTGTAGCTGACGATCAGGCGTTGGTTTGGTTCAACATCTTCGACCAACGCCGTTGGCACTAGGGCGCCAGCCGGTGACGCAGCAATGCCGAACCCCTGCTGTTCGAACAGCACCTGTGCCGTCATGTTCGTCTCGCCGAAAACTGGCGGCCAGCGAGGCATGAACAAGCCCGGCAAAGACAGCAGCCAGATCACTGCCAGTATGGCTGGCAGCGCACGGGCAGCAGCTGTTTCCTCGCCAAACAGCGCGATGCTCCCCCCGATCGACAGGCAGAGGGCCGTAACCCCCACCAACCAAGCTTGGTCAGTAAGGATGGCTGCTGCTACTGCGAAACCGATCCCCGCGCTCAGGAAAAAGACCGCATCGATATGAAGCCGGCGCCGGCGCAGACCATGCATCAGCCCAACTGCCAAGACGAGGCCAACCGCCGGGCCCACAGTGGCGGCAGGAAGCATGAACAGCTCATTCAGGTCGACGATCGGCGGCGGAAGAAACAGCCGAGCGAGGTCAAAGGCTGGCGGTATGGCTTCGCCGTTGATCTGCCAGCGCACGAGCGAGTGTTCAACCACGGCGGGCAGCCAGAAGAATGCGCTGAGGCCGGCAGCGAGGCCAATGGCGATACATATCTGCCCCAACCGTCGCCAGGGCGCTGCTTCGGTTCGCGTTATCAGCGCGAGGCCGGTGGCCAGCACAGCGCCGGCGATCGCGCAGCCAATGTGAGTCAGCAGCAAGCCCGCCATCGTGAAAGTGACGAGCAGGAGGTCAATCGGCTCGCGGCGGCGCAGCAGCCGGTCGGTGCTCCACAGCAGGGCTGGCAGCAAAGCGAAACCGATCGCCGCTGGCAGATCGCCAGTGCTATGCGGAGTTGTCAAAACGATATGCGGGCATAATAGATATAAGGTGGCAGCCACGACCGCGGCGCGCGCGTTGGTGCGTCGCAGCACAAACGCATAGCACACCGCGCCGCTCACCAGCAGCGCAAGCACGAATACGCTGCGCGTCGCGCTGACCGGATCGCCTGTGATGATGGCGCTGATAACGGCGGCCGCATAGGTCGCGCCGGGTGGTGTGTAGTGCGAGATTGGGGCGCCATAGCCGCCAAATGCGGTTGGGGTCCAGCGCGAATACAGACGCCCCTCGCGCAGGGCTTGGCTTTCCAGCGCTGCGCGATACACATAGCGTTCGCTGGCGTTCGTTCGTGGCAGACCAGGCTGAAGCAAGAAAGGCCACGCGCTGAGGATGGCAAGGGCGATCGCGATTAGGCTGCCCCAGTCGACATCGCGCCGGGCTTTCCGCATCCAAATTGGCAGATCAAACGCAGTGTTTGCAGTGTCCATACCGCTGATTGTACGTTCACCTTGCTTGATTTGCACAAGTGAGGATGCTATCCTTAGCTTCTGATCATGAACTTGCGCGTTGCCAGTCCCGATGACCTTCCAGCCATCCTTGATCTGTGGGCGGAGCGCACTGCGCTGCACCAAAAGCTCTCTGCGCATCACCTAAAGTCTGGATCCGGCAGTGATCCCTTGCGCATTGCTGATAGACTCCGGTCGGCGCTGGCGACTGAGCCCGCCCTGCTGCTCGTGGCAGAAGCCGATAGGGCGCTGGTCGGCTTCGTTTTTGGCCAGGTTCTTGATGAAAAACGGGCCGAGATTGCTGCGCTGGCGATCGACCTGCATCGCTATCACGCCGGGGTAGGAAGGCGGCTTGTCTATGCCTTCTGTGCTCAGCTTATGGAGCGTGGCATCTCTCAATTCATCGTGACAGCTCCTCGCTCACTTGCTGTGGAGCAGGCGTTTTGGCACTCGCTCAGGACTGAATGGAACTTGGAGCTGCTGTGACTGCGTTCACTGTGAGACGGGCCGAGGCGCCTGATGTTGACGCAATCGCCCGCCTATGGGAGGCGCTTGTAGCGCATCATCGCGCTATTGACCAGCATCTTCCTCCTGCCACGCCTAACGGCGCGATGCGTTATGCGCGCAGGTTGATCGATCATCTCGAAGATCCGATGGCTTGTGTGCTCGTCGCCGAGTTTGACGGGCAGGTCATCGGCTATGTGCTTGGAGTGGTCGTCGAGTTGGCGCCGGAAATGTTTCAGCAAGAGGCCAGCGGCTTTCTGGCCGATCTTTATGTCGATGCTGGCTACCGCCGCTTAGGCGTGGGCCGGTCGCTGGTCTCTGCGCTCGCAGGCTGGTTTGCCGAGCGCGGCCTGTCTTATTTTGAGTGGCACGCGGCTGTGCGTAATCCCGAAGCGATCGCATTCTGGCGCGCGATCGGCGGCCGCGATGTGATGGTGCGAATGCGCGCCGATCTGGCGCAGTTTGAAAGTTAAGCGCAGTATCGTGGAGGTCTCAAGATGACTGAACCCCTCTACCAGACCGATGCTTATCTGCAAACGTTTGATGCAGTCGTAACCGCCGTCGATATTGAACGGAGGGCGGTTACCCTTGACCGCACCGCGTTCTTTCCGGGTGGGGGAGGGCAGCCCTGCGATACTGGTCTGCTGCGCTTTTACGGACAAACGCTGCCGATCGAGCGGATGGAACGCGGGCATCAGCATATCATTGCCGGTATAAACCTGCCTGCCGTCG
>DAOTYT010000452.1:0-4400 GCA_034434615.1 Anaerolineae bacterium
TGCCGGCTCTTGCCGAGGCTGTGGCTGGCATAAACCCCGCGCAGGTCATCGGCGGTTAGCATCCAGCGCGTCCGGCCTCCAGAGACGGCGCGGATCGTCCGCGACGCAGTATCGATTTCGATGCGACGTTCGCGCGTCAAGATCGTCACGATCAGGCGCAGGCTTGCGCCCAAGAGAAAAACGGCGCTGGCGATCCCCAAGTAGGGCAAGAAGGCCGGCTGCGTCGGCGCGATGATGCCTTCGAGGCTGCGAATCGAAAGCACAAGGAACACCGCGCTCAAGAACAAAAACCACAGCGCCCGCAGCAGGCGGGCACGTCCCCAGCGCGCGCCCAATGCTAAGACGAGCAGCCCTTCGCGTGGGCAGCTCAAAGTCCACTCGTGCAGTGTGATCGGCAGCGCTGGCAGCGCCGCGGCGGCACTGGCTTCTGCTGCGGCGCCTTCATGCCGGGCAGCGGCCGGCGGCGGGACGATAGTGAACGGGCGCGCCAATTTTTGCGCCAGTGTTTGCCCGGCCTGCCCGGCAATATCGCGGTACAAATCAAGCTCAGGATCGGGCCAGAAAGCGAGGCCACACCACCGGCTGCCGCGCGTCTGCGCGAGGTCGTCGCTCAACAGCAGCCCGAGATGCCAAGCTTCATCTTGCCGCGACCAGCCGAGCACGACACGCTCAACATTTTCAACCGGCAGTATCCCTGAAGCAGGCAGGCGGCGCTGCGCGCCAAATGTCGTCACGTAGCGTAAAGGTTCCCCGGGGCGGGCCTCGACTAATATTCGTTCGCTGCCCCCGCCGTTGACGATCAGACGCCAGTACTCTGGCTGGTTTTCAATACTTAAATTCCGCGCTGCGGAGATGCGTTCCATTCGATCAACTCGACGTGCATCTAAGGATGTGCTTTAGTCTACCGCGGGGCGCGCCGCATAACCAGACTCGCTTCTGCAACAAACAAAAGAAATGCTTGGCCATTTAACGCCTTTGTTCGCGCGTCAACCAGGCGAATATTCATAAATTTCAGAGATCCAAAAACCTTAATAAAAAATTGTGAATTTCATAAATGTCTACTATGCGTAAATGCTATTTTCATGTATCGTGAAGATATCAAGCCGACATCGATGACAGAGCAGCACATGCTGTGGGTAAAGCTGAATGACATGGAGAACACGATCTTCTGGGATGATGACGAGCACCGCCGCCTGCGCTATGTTTTTGTTGGTGCTTGGGATTGGGAGGCATTTTACGCCAAGCTCGATGAAGGGTGCGCCGCGATCGCGGCCGAGGCTCATCCCGTTGATGTGCTGCTCGATTTCCGAATGGCTGGCGCGCTTGACCCTGACGCCGTGCTCAAACTAAAGCGGGCCGCCAGCTTAGCAGAAGGTTTCCCCGGGCGCTGCCTCGTGATCGCCGACGACGCAGCCATGCAAACGACTTACCACTTGTTCTTGCGCGTGTACCCACGCCTTCAGGCGAAATTCTTCCTGTGCACGACGCTCGAAGAAACCCGCGCGCTGCTGGACGATGCCGCTGACTAAAAGCGCCCGCCGCCGACCCAAAGCATCCCCTAACAGGCAACGGCGATCGCGCTAGCGAGCGTCTCGGTGTGGGAAAGGCTGATATCCCACTCAGTCAAACCTAGAGACTTCGATAGCTCGGCAGCGGCGCCGTGGAGCACGAGCTGCGGACGGCCACGCGCATCGCAAACAATTTCGATTTCGCGCCAGCCAATATCGCCAATGCCCGTTCCGAGCGCTTTCGCGACGGCTTCTTTGCCGGCCAGCCGGGCTGCCAGCCGGTGCGGCTGATCTTCGCAGTCGGCGCGTTCTTCTTCTGTAAAAAACCGGTTGAGAAATCGTTCGCCAAAACGGACGATGCCATCTTCTATACGCTCGATTTCAACCAAATCAATACCACAACGCAGCACATTCCCTCCATCGCCAAATCGACGCCAACGCTCGCCGCATTGCCAAGCCGGTGGCCTCTGCTGCCAAACGCGGCTTAAACAGTTGATTGTGCCGTATACTATCGCCTCGAGCAAGGCATACGAGCTGCCGCTGCTCAGCGAGACAGCGAAGCGATCAACAGATCGAGAGCGAGTTCCCCCTGAATGCGGCCTGTTTTTATTTGGAGGTCATACTGGTGCAGCGCTCGGTAGATCTGCTCAAGCTGAGCGAGGGTGAAGGCGCGCGACTGGGTCGAGAGCTTTTCGGCGGCATACGGGTGCACACCGAGTTCGCGCGCAATGGCGGCCCGATCGCGCGAACCGCCGGCCGCCAGATGTTCTTTGACCATGATCAGCAGGCGAAATTGGCGAATGATCATGCCGAACAGGCCAAAGACGTCTTGATCCTGATCGAGCAGGCGGCGGGCGAGCAGCGCGGCCTGCTGGGCGCGGCCTTCGGCCAGCGCATCGACCATCTCAAAAATGCTGGCCTCGGCGACATAGGGCGTCAGCAAGGCGACATCGTCTTCCGTGATCGGGCGTTCCCCATCCACATACACGGCCAGCTTGAACAGTTCGTTATCGGCGCTGCGCAGGTCACCAGCTGTGACGGCAGCCAGAGCAGCGGCGGCGCGTGCGTCGATTTGAGCGCCATAAACACCGGCGCGCCTGATGATCCAACTGGCGCTGTTATCTGGCGCCATGCACATCTGCTCGAAGCCGTTTTCCGCCGAACGGGCCAGCTTGAGGATTCTGTGCGTCTCTGGCAGGCGCGTGCGCTCGACAAAAACCAGCCGCGTCCATTCTGGAAGTTGGGCGAGCTGATCGGCCAACTGCTCAAGGGCCTTCTTGCCCGCCTCCCCAGCGCCCTTGCGTGTGAGCCAGCTCAACAGATCCTTGACGATGATCAGCCGGCGATCGGAAAGGAAGGGATAGGCTATCGCTGCGCCGAGGATCTCGCTCACCGGGGTCGTTGTGCCGTCATACTCAGCGATATTCATGCTGGCATTAGCGCTTTCCAGCATCTTGGCGCGCAGCTTGCCAACCTCTTCTTCCATTTTCAGGTCGTCATTGCCATGGAAGATGTAAAACGTTTTGACGGCCATCGCGCGAGCGCGGTTCAGCTGGAGCGAGTGACGATGCGATGCACGGTCAGCGGGGCGCCGAACGGCAGCGAGACAGTGCTGCGCGTGATGCTGACGACCTCGAGATCGGCCGGATCGCCGTCGGTCGTCAGATGACGCTGCAACGCCATGCCCAGCGGCTGCGCAGCGACGAATGCCAGCATGATCAGCGACATCACCAGCGGCATGCGGTTCCACATATCGCGGCGGGTGCCGCCGGCAAACCCCAGCATCGAGACGATGGTCGCGAGAAAACCGGCCGTCACCAAATTCGTGCCGCAATTGGGGTGAACAGCGAGCGCGCGTTCGCCGGCGCGCATGCGGTGCAAGGCTTCCCGCACGGCCGACGCGACCGCCTCGGTCGAGGCTTCGCCCAGCAGCACGAAGCCATCGGCGTTGCTGCGCCCAGCCATTTTCAGCCCGCGGATGCGCCCAGCCAGCACATGGATCGTCGCATGCTCTAGCCCATGATTGCGCCGCGTCCGTCGCACTGGCGGCAGGCTGAGCAGCGGCTGAAGCAGCACGGCAAGCTGAGCGATGGGCGAAGAGGTTCGTTCAGTCGTCACGCAGATGTCCTGTTCTCTCAGATTGGTTTCGCTTGGCGGGTCGCCGCTTACGGGCTGCCCATGACTATGACTGTAACACATCTGCTGGCCGCTGAAAACCCGACGCATGGCCGCTGATGACAGTTTGTGCTTGTGAGTTTATCGACTTGGCATACAATGAGATCAGGTCAAAGTGCTTCAACCCTTCTCTTTCATCAAAAGTGGGCTAAGGAGACAGATAAAACATGCGTCAACTACGCAGATCGATCGGGGTAATCTTCATCATTCTGCTGGCGCTGCCGCTTGCCGTTTTCGGGCAGGCGCAGTGGGCAGAGGGAGGAACGATCGAACTCGGCCAAACGATCAGCGGCCAGCTCACCGCAGACGATCAGGCGGTTGGGTACACCTTTGTGGCAGAAGCGGGCACGACCGTCACCATCACGCTGCGTTCCAACGACTTTGATGCTTACCTGAGCTTGCGCGACGAGAACGGCCTCGAGATCGCGTTTGATGATGACAGCGCGGGCAATCTGAACTCGCGCATCGGGCCCTTTATTTTTGAAATGGCTGGCAGCTATACGATCGTGGCTACCAGCTATGGCTATCGGTTCGGGGATTCTGGAGGAACCGGCCGGTTCGAACTGAGTGTGGCTGAAGCACAATTGCAGATAATCGAATACGGAAAGACGGTCGAGGGCGAACTGACACCGGATGAACCGCAGATGGTCTACAGCTTCGCCGGCGCCGAGGGTGATGCGGTGGTCATCACGATGGTGCCGCTCGATTTCGATCCTT
>DAOTYT010000453.1:0-2604 GCA_034434615.1 Anaerolineae bacterium
ACGCCTACTTCCTGATGGTGAACGCATTCTCCTCGCCAGAGAAGCAGGAGGCCGGCTGGCGGCTCATCCGCTACTTGACCGATACACCTGAAGAAGCGCTGACTCAAGCCGGCCTATTCCAACCGCGGGTCGATCTGGTGGAAAGCGAGGTGTTCTTGAATGATCCCGTCATGCCGCTGTTCCTTGAGGAGATGAGCAAGAGCTTCTACACGCCGCTCGTCCCTGGCTGGAGTGAATCGGCAGCGGCGTTGGCGCGCGCGCGCGACCGCATCGTCCTGAACAATGAAGATATGGCGACCGTCCTCGCTGAGACCGAACAGGAAATGATGGACATCATCGCCCGGGCAGCAGGCCGCTAATACCGACGCAGCCGGGTTTGCGGCTGCGAGATAACGATTGCGATTGGGGCGGGCCTTCCGCAGCCCGCTCCACCCATTTTTTTCGCACGGTCAGCTGAGGAATCTCCCGTGTCAGCTTCTATCTCTATTCCAACCAAGCCACCAACCAAGCGCCGAACGCCCACCTACCTGCGAAATCGCGCTTACTGGGGAATGGCGTTCGTTTTGCCTACGGTTTTGTTTTTCGCAATCTTTTATATATTCCCGATTTTGAGCGGCTTTTACCTAAGCCTGACCGATTTCAATTTGCTGCGCCCGCCGCGTTTCGTCGGCCTCGAGAATTTCGAGCGTCTGTTCAACGATCGCTTGTTTCAGCGCTCGGTGATGGTTACCCTTGGGTTCGTGTTTGGCACCACTGTGCCCGTCTGGATCTTCTCGCTGCTGGCGGCTAAATTATTCTTTCAGCGGTTTCCGGGCCGCGAAGCCCTTAAGCTGATTTTTCTCTCTCCGCTCATGCCGTCGCTGGTCGTCGTTTCGCTGGTCTGGCGTGTCTTGTTCCATCCGATCGGCCCGATGACGTCGTTCATCGGCCCATTCTTTGGGGTCGGCGAAATTCGCTGGCTGACCGATGTCCAGCTCTCCCCAATCACGATGATCATCGCCAACTCGTGGACGACCGCGCCGTTCTATATGCTGATCTGGCTGGCCGGGCTGACGGGCATTCCGCAGGAATACCGCGATGCCGCGCGCGTCGATGGCGCTAACCCGCTCCAATTCTTCCTGCGCATCGAACTGCCGCTGCTGCGACCGACGGCCGTCTTCGTGGCAGCCATTTCGATGATCAATGCGTTTCAGGCGTTCACCCTGCAGTACATCCTCAGTCCTAATCAGGGCGGCCCGGTTGACGTGAACACCACGCTCGGCCTTTTGATCTGGAAGCAGGGGTTCCAATGGTTCCGCATGGGCGACGCTGCGGCGACTTCGGTCGTCCTTTTCTGCATGATCATGTTGATCACCGTGCTGCAGCTCGCATGGGGGCGCAGCAAAGATCACTCACTCACCTGACGAGGTTGGACTATGGCGAACAGCGCATCCTCATTTCCCCTGCCAACCGAAAGCGTCGTCCTCTCGCCAGCCAGCCATCGAGAGGCGCGTATACGCAAATTTCTGTTTAAGGCGAGCCTGTTTGTGACCGCGCTCATGCTCGCGCTTTCGTTCGGCTTCCCGCTCTATTTTATGGTGACCAGCAGTTTCAAGGCCGAAGAAGAGGTGCTCGCGACGCCAATACACTGGCTGCCGCATAACTTTCAAGGTTTGCGCCAGTACGAACGCGCCTTTGAATATCAGCCGGTAGGGCGTTTTTTCTTCAACAGCATGATGGTCGCCGTCATCAACGTTGTCGTGACGGTGTTTTTCTCAGCGCTGGCTGGTTATGGGTTCGCCAAGTTTAATTTTCGCTTCAAACAGTTTTTCTTTCTGTTCGTCCTCAGCACGATCATGGTTCCCGGCCAGATCATCGTCATTCCGCTCTATGTGCAGATGCGCATGTTGGGCTGGGCCGATAGCTATCTCGGTTTGATCGTTCCTGGCATCATGAACGCGTTCGGTGTGTTCATGATGCGCCAGTTCGCCTTTTCAATCCCGGACGAGCTGCTCGATTCTGGACGCATCGACGGCGCCAACGAGCTGGTCATCTTCCTGCGGATCGCGTTTCCGCTGCTTGCGCCGGCCTCCGCCAGTTTGGCGATTATCATCTTTCTGTTCAGTTGGAACAATTTCCTATGGCCGCTCATCATCGTCCAAAGCCCAGAGTTGTACACGCTGCCGGTCGGGATGCAGGCATTCGCTTTGCCGTACCAGGCGCGTCCACTGTGGGCGGCGGCGATGGCAGTCTCGACGCTGGCGACGCTGCCAGTCGCGCTCATCGTCTTGTTCTTCCAGCGCTATTTCGTGCAGGGGATGGTGCTCTCCGGTCTCAAAGGATAGAGCACGGCGAGGATGCGCGAGAGGGGCGTCTTCGCGCAGGGGGTCACATATGGACTTGCTGTTTGAGGCGTTCGGCAAACCCCTGCTCGAACTCAGTATCGAGGACGAACGTCGCTGCCCCTAGGGCCGGCGCAGAGTCGTCCAGCTCGGTGAGCACGAGCTGGACGTGATCGCGGATGTATGGGACGAACTGCGGGCGCGCCAGTTCACGCACCATGTCGAGCAGAATTGGGTTTCCGCGCATCACGCAGCCTGTGAGCACAATCAGCTCGACCGAGAA
>DAOTYT010000454.1:0-2243 GCA_034434615.1 Anaerolineae bacterium
TCGCTGATGCCAGTGCGCCCCGGAGATGCTTGAGCGCGGCGCTAGAACGGCGGGCAGTTGGTCGCCTGCACGACGTTGGTCGAGAGCGTCCAGCCGTTGACGGTCGCGCCGTCGATCTCAAAGACGATGCGGTACCACAGCTGGCCGTTCGGCATGCGCCGCTGTTCGATCACGTTGGCGACGCGCCCGGGCGGCAGCACGCTGATCTGTGCGGACTGCGTCGTCGGCTGGGCGCGCACGAAGCGGTTCTCTCCGGTTACATTAACGACCAGACACAGGTACTCCGGCGTAGGCGTGGGCGTGAATGTCGGCGTGGGCGTCGGCGTGTCGGTTGGCGTGGGCGTTTCGGTTGGCGTGTTCGATGGCGTGAAGGTGGCCGTCGGCGTCGGGGTATCGGTTGGCGTATACGAGGGTGTCGGCGTGTTGCTGGGCGTGGGCGTTTCGCTGGGCAGCGGCGTCTCGCTGGGGGTGAACGTCGGCGTTGGCGTCTCCGTCGGCGGCGGGTTGATGATCGGCTCCCACGTGCCGCGCGTGCCCATCAAGACCAGCAGAATGATGATCAGGCTGCCGCCGATGATGCCGCCAGCGCGAATGCGGCTGCGCTGGCGCATGGCGCGCACCGAATTCTCGATGCGGGCGACTTCGGCGCGGCGGCCAAGGATGTTGAACGGCTCATCACGCGTCGCGGCGAGCAGCGCCTCGGCCTCATCGATGTCACCGGCCTCGAGCGCGGCGACGGCCCGCTCCAAATAGCGGTTGAGCAGATCGGTGACGGTCGCGCGGTAGCGCGCATCTTGGGCATAATCGAGCAGGCCAGACAGCATCGACCGCGCCTGCACCAGCTCACTGTCGACGTTCTGGGCGATCAGCGTCGAGGCGCGCTCGATCACCTGGCGAGCGCGCTGCATGTCGCTCACTTCGGCGCGCGTCTCCAGCAGCATCTGCGCCAGCGTCGAATCGCCGGGGTCAAGTTTGACGCCCTGTTCGAGCAGGGTCAGCGCTTCGCTGGTCAGCACCAGCCGATCCTCGAGCGCGGTCGCGCCGCGCGCGCGTGAAAGCGCCGCCTGCGCCTGATCATTAAGCTGCGTCTTAATGCCATTGAGGCGGTTGTTCGCATCGGCGGTGAGCTGGGCCAGTCTTTGGCTGTTGGGCAAAAGCTGGCGCAGCCGCGCCAGGGTGACCATGATGTTCTGAAGCTGGGTCGCCTGCTCGGAAAGCGCGCCGCCCAGCATGGTGAGCTGCACGCTGGCGCTTTCCGCATCCTGCTGAATGCGGCGCACCTTTTCGAGACGTTCCTCGGCCTGGGGGTCGTTGGGCACGACGCGCAGCGCGCCTTCGTATTTGCGCATGGCCTCGCCCCACTGGTCGGCGGCCATCAGCCGGTCGCCCTCGTTGAGCAGCTCGCGCGCCAGCGCCAGATCCTGAATGTCGAGCAGCGCCTGTTCGGCATCCTTCCAAGTGAGGATGCCGGCGCGCTCGGCCAGATCGCGCGCTTCACGATACAGCCGCTCGGCCTCGTCGTAATTGCCGGCGCGCACCAGCGAGTTAGCGCGGTTATAGGAAACGCGCGCGTCGAACGGGATGCGGTGATCGGGCACCACGCCTCGGATCAGGTTGTCCTCAGCCTTCTGCCGGTATTCGAGCGCCGCGCTGTTGGCAGGCTGTTGATTCAGCACCCGGTTCGCCAGGTCGATGACCAGTTGGTAATCGCCGGCGTAATAGGCCTGCGTCAGTTCTGAAAGGATGCCGTCAACATCGTTGCTGGAAGCCGATTGCCGGCGGCTGCTGGTCGGCTTTTCGGGATAGAGATCGCGTTCCGGCGGCGGGTATCCCGACGAGGTGGGATACTGCGGCGGCGGTGGCGGGGGCGCGACGGCGTTCAGGCTGCCGGTGGTGCGGGTCGCATCGCGAACGGCCGGCGTTTGCTCAAACGTCGGCGGCGCGTCGGCCGACATCACCGGCGCGCGGATGGGGCCAGTATCCTCGATCTGCTCGGAATAGTGCATGGCCCGTGCAACGCCATAGCGTTTGAAAAGGTCGGTCACACGCTGCGCCGCCTGCGGATTGGCAGACGCCGCATCTTCCAGCATGCGGATCACCTCGGCCGACTGAGGGTTAAGCGCCAGCGCCTCGGCCAGAATATCGATCGCCTCATCGATATCATCGTAATCGCCAGCGATCTCAAGGCGAATGCGCGCCCGGCGCAGCAGCCCGCGAATCGTCGTCGCCGATGAGGAAGTCGG
>DAOTYT010000455.1:0-6836 GCA_034434615.1 Anaerolineae bacterium
CAGCACCTCGATCTTGCCGTGGTGCGGCGTGATGACCGTCAGCATGCGATCGGCTTCCCCAAAATCGCGCCGCTTGACGATGATCGCGGAAGTGCGAAATGAGCGTTCGGGTCGCGGCATCAGGTCGCCAAATTAGACGGGCCGAATCCTAACGGCAGCAGGTCGGAGAGCGAGCCATCGAAGCTGATCGCGCCATCTTCGCGGGCGATGATGACGCGCAGGCCGGGCGCAAACTCAAACAGCGCCTGCCGGCAGTGGCCGCACGGCGATCCTCCATCGCGCGTGATAACGGCAATGGCGGCGAACTGGGTCACCCCCTCGCTTACTGCCTTGACCAGAGCGACCCGTTCGGCGCAGATTGAGGCAGGGTAGGCGGCGTTCTCGATGTTGCAGCCGCCGTAGATCGTGCCGTCTTCGGCCAGCAGCGCCGCCCCAACCCGATAGTTCGAATAAGGGATGTAGGCATGAGCAGCAGCGGCACGCGCTGCCTGAATCAGGGCTTGCAGGTCGACCGAGGTCATGGCACTGCCTTTCGTTTGCAGACAGCCTAAGTATAGCGCAGCCGAGGCGTCATCAATCTGCTTTCTCTTCGATCACGCGGCACGGGTTGGTCAGCTCGCCCAAGCCTTCAATGGCGATCGAGACGACGTCGCCATCGGCGAGGAAACGCTGAGGCGTGCGCGCAAATCCGACGCCGGCTGGCGTGCCGGTCAGCAGCAAATCGCCGGGCTCCAGCGTGAAGCTGCGCGAACAATAGGCGATTAATGCGGCGATCGGAAAGATCATATCGGCCGTCGTCCCATCTTGCACGAGTTCGCCGTTTAGAGTCGTCTTGATCGTGAGCCCCTGCGGGTCGGCGATTTCATCGTGTGTGACCAACATGGGACCGAGCGGGCAAAAAGTATCAAGGCTTTTAGCGCGCGTCCATTGAACGTCTTTGCCCTTCTGAAGATCGCGCGCGCTCACATCGTTGGCGATCGTGTAGCCGAACACGTAGCGCAGCGCGTCCGCTTCGCTGACATCGCGGGCGCGCCGCCCTATGATCACGCCCAATTCGCCCTCATAGTCGACCTGTGTCGTGATCGACCTGCGCCATTCGATGGCCACATTGGGGCCGATCACAGCGCTTGGGAATTTGGCGAAAATGATCGGTTCCTTGGGCGGTTCTTTGCCCGTCTCTTTAGCATGGTCGGCATAATTCAGGCCGATGCCGATGATCTTGCCGGGCTGAAGCGGCGGCTCGATCGTCACACGGTCGAGCGGAAAACGCTCGTAAGCGCGGCCGGCGGTCATGCCGCGGCGGATCATCTGGCGCATCGTGTCTTGCCATGCGAGCGTGTAAACCATGTCTTCGACAATTTCGCCGATGCGGCTGCGGCCGTTGACGGAAAAAGTGACCAGTTTCATCGTTGTACCTTTGCGATTGGCTGTAATGCTGCTCGAGGGTTGCGAGCGACGTCAGCGATTGTAATGATGGACGGCTCGTTTCGCCACCATCATTTTAGTGCGCGGCATCCAACACCCTCTTGGCTTCCTCTCACATTCCGCTCATGCGTTCGGGATATGATCTTAGCAATGAAATGAATGCGAAGCGCAGTCACGCGCGTGTTATGTGTTATAGAGGAGTGAGTCGCTCAAATGTGGCGTTGGTTGGTGTTGGGGATGCTGGGTTTGGCCATCGTCATCTTTGGCTTTAGTTTACTCGATGGCGCGGCCAGAGGTGACGTGAGCGCGAGCGCCGTCATCATGGTGACCGGCGATACGACCGGTTTTGCTCGCGCAATTGACCCATGGCCATGGGAATTCCCGCGCGATTTCGGCCCGCAGCCCCAGTTCCAAACCGAATGGTGGTACTACACTGGCAATGTCACCAGCGCCGATGGGCGCCACTTCGGGTATCAATTTACCATCTTCCGCCGAGCGATCGCGCCCGAAGCTGCCGACAGCGCGTCTGAGTGGCGCTCGAATCAGCTTTACATGGCGCATTTTGCCGTCACCGATGTCGCGAACCAGCGTTTCTACCACGATGAGCGCTTCAGCCGTGGGGCCGCGCAGCTGGCCGGCGTGACGATCGATCCTGTCTATCGCGTTTGGTTAGAAGACTGGGAAGTTTTTGCGCTTGATGATGATGCGGTCTTCACGCGCATCACCGCAGCGATGGACGGGGTCGCCATCGACCTCACGTTAGAACAGGTGAAGCCGCCGGCGCTTCAGGGGTTCGACGGTTTGAGTCCCAAGAGCGCTGAAATCGGCAATGCCAGCTACTACTACTCACTCACCCGCCTGCTGACGGAGGGAACCATCACCATCGGTGAGGAAGTGATTCCTGTCACTGGGGCATCATGGAAGGATCATGAATTCAGCACCAGCGCGCTGGGCGCCGATGCATTGGGGTGGGATTGGTTCGCGCTTCAATTCGATGATGGGCGCGAGATGATGGTCGGCCAGATTCGGCTCGTCGATGGCGGCAAGGATCCCTACTTTGGTGGGCTGTTGGTTCATGAAGATGGCAGCACGCGCTATCTTCCGGCGGATGCTATCGAGATCGTCCCGACTGCAACTTGGACCAGCCCCCACACCGGCGCGGTTTATCCTGCCGGTTGGACGATCACCGTCGATATCGGCGAGCCCGATCCGATGGTTCTGATCGTGACGCCGCAGGTGGCCGATCAAGAGCTGTATGGCGGCGATATCGCTTATTGGGAAGGCACACTTCGCATCGAGGGCGATGCCACGGGTTTCGGCTATGCGGAGCTGACGGGCTACGTGGACGCAATGACGGGCAGGTTCTAGTGAAGGGAGGTTGAACTGGGCTGGAAGTATGCGCTAGTCAGGGGTTGGCGCGGCGAGTTTAAGGATCGTTTGCAGCAGTACGTTCGCTCCGTTAACGACATCATCCCATTCCGTAAATTCCTCTGGCCGGTGGCCCACGCCGCCTACCGACGGCACGAAAATCATGCCGCTTGGCGTGAAGCGGCTCATCACCTGAGCGGCATGCCCGGCATAGCTGATCAGGCGCATGTGAGTGAGATTGAGTTCGCTGGCGCTGCGTTCAATCGCCTCTATCATTTCGGGCGCCATCGAAGCGGCGGGGATGCGCGCGATTGGCTCCATGGTCACGGTCAGGTCGTACGACGCCGCGCACTCGCGGGCGATGCCGATGATGGCCGTTTCCATTTCGTTCATCAAGGTCTCGCTCACATGGCGGCACTCGATGTTGAGACAGGCCTCGCTCGGGATAATGTTGAAAGCGCCCGGTTTGACTTCGACATCGCCGCAGTTAAAAATGCCGTCTCCGTAACGGGCGCGCACCGCATCGTGAGCGCGCACGATAAACAGCGCTGCGCCGCGCAAAGCATCGCGCCGCTTGTACATATCGGTCGTGCCGGAATGCGCCGCCTGCCCATGAAAGCAGATGCGATAATTCATGCGCCCAACAACACCGGTGACGACGCCAATGCTGACGCCGGCGCGTTCCAGCCGCGTGCCCTGCTCGATGTGCAGCTCGAGATACCCTGCGATCGATTTCGGATCGCGCCGGGCGCGGAAGACAGCGCGCGGGTCGATGCCGGCGCGAGTCAAAGCAGCCCGAAACGGCCCGTTATCGACGCGAACATCGGAGATATCCTCCGGCTCGATCAGGCCTGTCAGCGCGCGGCTGCCGAACATCGATTTCCAACAGCCTTCGTCATCAGTGAAATTGATGACTTCGAGGTGAAGCGCGGGTTGAAAGCCGCTTTCGCGCAGCGTGCGCAGACACTCCAGCCCCGCCAGCACGCCGATCGTGCCGTCAAAGCGGCCTCCGTTAGGCACGCTGTCGAGATGCGAGCCAACGAGCAGCGTGCGCGCCTGCGGGTCAGGGCAGAGAAAGACGCCGCTCAGGTTGGCGGCGTCGTCATCACGCACGATCAGTCCTGCTTCTTCAATCCGATCGGCCAGCCACTGCCGGGCGCGCAGGTCTTCTGGAGACAAGGCGAGGCGGTTGATGCCGCCGGAGGGACTCAAACCGATCAGCGAGAGTTCTTCAAAATCGGCGCGCATTCGCTCGCCGTTGATGGTAAGTTGGCGAGTTGTGCTGCGAGGTGATCGCAAATTCATAGAGACTCTATCAGCTGCTTGTACGCGAATTTGCTGATTGATCGCAGATTATAGTGCAAAAATTACGGAAAGAAACGGTTGTCTTAAAGATTCATTCATGTTATCCCCGAATTGATGGGGGACTGCACAGGTCAGTTAAGGTTTATGATATCCCTATGGGGGCGTTGTAGAGGAGTATGCAGCAATGCCAATCACTATTGACCCAAACGTGATCTATGTACTGCTCTTGCTGAGCTTGTGGGCCAGTGTGACGGCGGCTTTCATGCCGGGCACCGGCATCGTTGAAGTGTTGGCGGGGTTGGGTATGGTCGCTTCGGTCGTGGTCCTCGCGATGATGCCGACCAACTGGCTTTCGGTCATCGCGCTGATCGTGGGCGGCTTGGGCTTCTTCATCATTCCGTTCATCAACCCGAACATCGCTCGATTCTCGAGCATTGGCGGCATCGCGCTGCAGATGGTGGGTGGTTTGACACTGTTCAGCCAAGGCGGAGTTTCGATCGCTCTCATCTTGGTGGTCACCGCTATCTCGCTGGCTTACTACCGCTTCGGCCTCTTGAATATGCTGGAGACGCAGCGGGCAAAGGCAGCGTTGATCGACGATGAGGGTTTTATCGGTGCGATTGGCACAGTGCAGCGCGCGCTCGACCCGGTCGGTGTCGTCCGTGTGCACGGCGAATCGTGGACGGCGCGCAGCGATCGGCGCTTGGAGCCGGGCGAGACCGTCATCGTCCGCGACGTCGAGGGGCTGACGCTGATCGTTGAAGGGGAGAAGCACAAGCGGGAAGCGCTAGAGTCGATTGAGGAGGCAAATTAAATGGGAATTGAAGCGGTATTGATCATCGTCATCGTCCTGATCGCCGTATTTACGGTCTTCAGCGCGATTCGTGTGCTGCCGGAATATGAGCGCGTAGTGGTGCTTCAGCTTGGAAAGTACGTTGGCACGCGCGGCCCGGGGTTGGTCTTCATCATCCCGTTTATCGAGACGGCCCGCAAAGTGGATATGCGCGAGCGGCTGCTCGATATCCCGCGCCAGAATGCGATCTCGAAAGATAACACCAGCATTGAGATCGACTTCATCTTTTACTACCGTGTGACCAATCCGAAGCTGTCGGTGCTGGAAGTGGAGGATGTGGTCAAGGCGTCGCAGCTCATCGCTGCGACGACGCTGCGCGCGGTCATCGGCGACATCGAGTTGGATGATGTGCTGTCTAAGCGCGAACAGATCAATGATGTGCTGCGCATTAAGCTCGATGAAGTGACTGAGCGCTGGGGCATGAAGATCACGCGCGTCGAGATAAGAGAGATTGAGCCGCCGGCCTCGATCCGCGACGCGATGAACCGGCAGATGAGCGCTGAGCGCGAGCGCCGTGCCACCGTCACCCGCGCCGAAGGCGAACGCGCCGCGGCGATCATGGTTGCGGAGGGCGAAAAGCAGAGCGCCATCCTGCGCGCCGAGGGTGAAAAGCAGAGCAGCATCCTGCGCGCCGAAGGCGAACGGCAGGCGCAGCTCTTGCGCGCGCAAGGGCGCGCAGCAGCCCTCGCGGCGCTCTCGGCGGAGGTTAAGACCGTCGATGAGAAGACGATGATGCTCCAGTATCTCGATACGCTGAGCGCAGTCGGCACCAGCCCGGCGACCAAATTCGTCCTGCCGATGGAAGTGACCGAGCTGGTCAACCAATTCCGCGGGATGATGATCAACGCAGGGGGGAGCGGTCAAACCAACGGGGTGGTCGCCAAGCACACCGAGAGCGCGAGCAGCTAGCGGAATCCGATTGTCTACCGGCAGGGCGCGCGTGTACAGGCGCGTGCCCTCCCTTCATGCGGCGAGGCATCCATGATCGTTTTGCTCGCCAGCGGGGCAGGCCTCGGCTTAAGCGCCAGCCTGCTGCCCGGCCCGCTGCAAACCTATCTGATTCAGGCGACGCTGGCCTATGGCTGGCGTTGTTCGATCGTGGCAGTGCTGTCCCCGCTGATCGCGGATGTCCCCGTCATCCTGCTGATGGTTGTGCTGCTGGCGCAGTTTCTGCCCATCGCCATGCGAATACTCCAGCTTATGGGTGGAGTCTTCGTATGGTACCTGGCTTACGGGACGCTGCGTCAGCTCCGTTCAGGTCAGTTATTTCAGCCTGAAGCGGGGCAAGCTTTACGACCTCGCGAACTCCTGGGGCGCACCGTCCTTGTGAATTGGCTCAGCCCCGGCCCGTGGATCTTCTGGAGCACGGTCAATGGGCCGCTGCTCGTGGGGGCGCTGCAAGAATCCGTTTGGCATGGCCTCGGCTTTTTGGCAGCCTTTTACGGCGTTTTTCTCGGGATGCTGGCGCTGCTCATCTTGCTCTTCGACCGTGTTCGCCGCATTGACCCGCGCCTGACGCGCGCCCTGCTGTGGGTGACGATGATCGCTTTGGTCATCTTGGGAGCTGGGTTAATGCTCGCTGCGCTGCGACCATGATATGCTAAAAAGGCAGTGCGCCTTGCGCTGCTTTTCCTGAGGTTGACGCAGGTTCAGGACCGGCCTTCATGATGCAGCGCCCATTCATTCTGCGCCCTGCTGCGCCGCGTTATGCCGTCAATGCAGACCGCGCCGCGCCGGTCGCGCTCTTTGTTCTGCACCTGGCGCTGGCGCTGTATTATCATTTCGGCCTCGGCATCAGCATCACTGCCGACCCGCTCCGCAGCACATGGGATTGGTGGTGGCAAACGCTCAGCATCGATCTCCTGCGCAGTAACCCGATCGAAGC
>DAOTYT010000456.1:0-6733 GCA_034434615.1 Anaerolineae bacterium
AAGGCTGAAAGCCAGATCGGACTCCACGCGATTCCGTCCTGCTGTGCTCGACGCAGTACGTCATCAGTCAGCAGCTCCTCTGTGCGTTCTGCCTGAGCGTTGAGAATGCGCAGCCTATCTACGCCGTTGATAAAGCGACCCTCTGTGCTGATCAAACTCACCGACTGTGCTGAGGGTATACCAAACAGCAGATGGTCGAACTCGATCGGGTCAAGAGTGCTGCGGGATGTAGGCGTGGCTGCTGCTTGACGCAGCATCTGCTTGATGTGGTTCAAATCAGTCACGATGATCTGTCGGGCGTACTGTGAAACTGCCTGCAGATGGCGTTCTGTCGCGTCTATCTGCTGGTTGTAGAGCGTCACCAGGGCAGCAGTTGCTAGAGCCAGCATTGGCAGCAGCGCAACCGCTGCCGCCTGAAGGATGATGCGCGCTTTGAGACGACTCAGCCAGAGCTTTCTCACGGGCGGATAACCTCGTGGGCTAACGACAGAAGCGGAGCAGGCAGAACCAGCTTGAGCTGTTCCGCTGCGCCTGTGTTGATGCTCAAATGTGGATAGTCTGGAAACTCGACGGGAATGTTCTCTGGGGGGATGCCGCGCAGCACCTTGTCGACCAAGCGGGCCGCTTGAAAGCCCATGTCGTAAAAAGACGCCCCGTAGGAGATGAGCGCTCCCTCTCGCGTGGCGTCCACGTTGAGGCCGATCACTGGCAGACCGACGGTCTGAGCGGCCGTTAAGATTTCATCTAGTGCGTTTTCAATCCGGTAGCTGGGCATGATTACCAAGGCATCGGTGTCCAATTCCGCGAACATCTCGGCCAACTGAGCGCTCAAAGGCTGCTGGCTGACAGCAAAATCGTCCACTGTAAGATGAAGCTGAAGAGCAGCAGCGTGTGCGGCTCGACGAGCGGATTCGCTTGGAATAATGCCAGGGCTGTACAGCAGCGTCATGTGCTGAGCCCACGGCATCAGCCGCTTTGCCCATTCCAGCCGCTTCCCCGTCAGCTCAACATAGCCGTTGTCAACGCCAGTGATGCCAACTCCTGGCGCGCGGATGCTCTCTATCAGGCCCCAAGCAAGAGTATCTGCCACCCCGACGAACACCACCGGCGTGCTGCCTGCACGGGCACGCGCTGTCCACGTCTCAATACCACCAAGTGTAACCAACAAGTCAGGGGATTGATCGAGCGCTTGAGAGATCAGCTCTGCAAGGCTTTCTCCATCGCTGCCGGCATCGTAAATGGAGAGCTTTAGGTTCTCGCCTAGAACATAGCCGCGTGCCGTAAGTCCGTCGCGCACTCCCTCAAGCTTGACAAGGCGCGACTGTCCTGACGCAATTACAGCCACATGATACAGCTTAGAGGCAGGTGGGCGGTCAAGGTGTTCAGCCCCCAGCATAATGATAATGGAGATCATGCCAATCCCTAACAGAATGAAGGGCAGCGCTTTTCTCATCTCTCTGCACAAACTTGTAGTTTCAAACAGAACTGAAGCATTTAGGGTCTAACTGTTAACAGGAAACGCAACTAGAGACGCGGGTGTCCACACAATGCCGCTTTGTGTCGGGAGCGCAAAATCATAGAGCGCTTTTTCTGTCGGAGGATTCCATCAACGCGAAAGTAAGCACGCCCGAACCATTCAGTGCCGAGAGAACGGCTGATTTCAATCTCCCTCGAACCCGTAGCTCTTGAACTTCAGCGTGCGGCTGTTTTCGTTGACCGTGCGCATGATCGAATCATCGAATCCTGATGAGCGTTCGGCGCTGATTTCGAGGGTAATTCGAACATCCGTGCCTGTCAGGCCGGCAAGGTGCTGGATGATCTCCTCGACGATTGTTGCCATCTCCTTGTTAGCACGCTGGGGGTCGAGTGTGACTGTGCCATGATAGCGGGTCATCAGCCGGGGTCTGGGTGGGGTGGATGGGGTGACCGTTGGCGAGCCCAAGCGTTCGGACGAGGGCATCGTGGGCGGCTGTGCTGTTTGCTGCCTTTGGCTGTCGATCTGCTTTTGAGCCACTTCAGGATGCACCACCACTGAGTTATCGTCGAAATACAGATCGGCGGTTGGTTGGCCGAAAACGAGCCCTTTATAGACGCCATCCAAGCCCACCATGGTCGCATACCCAAACGGCGCGTCGGCACGGGCAACGCCATTCTTTATAGTTTCCAGCAGCACATTTTCGCTGCAAAGGCGCGGCAGATAGCAGTAACGGGCAAGATACTCCCAAAGCTGCTTCACTCCGACGTGCGGCTGGCCACGCCACAAATAGCGGTCAAGTTCCATGCGTAAGTTATCCGGTGACCAGCGTGGGATGAGCATTTCATCCTGGCGCAGCTTGCGGGCAGCACGATCGTAGAAACTTTCGTGCCCGGCCATGCGATGCGCCTCATACTTAATCGGGCCCGTCGGATCATCCTGAACTGGGACGATCAGCCAGCTGTAGGCCTCCTGCAACCGATCGACGAGCGTTTTGTCGGCTTGTTTACAGTTGGCATCCACCTGTTTGCGCTGCTGAGCATCGAGGTTGAGGGGTTCCGCCTCATCGTTGATGGATTTCCACGCCAGATACTCTCGGATGGCTTTCTTCCATGCCTCAACGTGATTGGCATCCGGGGCGATGAAGACCAGCATGTTACGATAGAGGCGCGGCGAATTCCCACGATTCTCAAGGATTTCCCGTGCGACCCGCTGCGCCTCTGAAGTGCCATTGCCTTTTTTATGACCGTAATTAGGGTCAAGGACGACCACCCGCGCGCGCCATTCGTCAGCCACATCCCCGGAACTCTGCGGCGCGACGTGGACGGCGGCGAAATCTTCTCGGCGATATTTTTCCGCGCGCAGACGGTTAACCGCTTCCTGGTGCACTAGATCGGGGTTAATGTTCTGCGCCCGATCCTGTGCCATGCGGTTCACTGTGGGACGGGTGTCGTACCAGTAGCGGCTTCCATCGGTGTAGAGATAGGTCAGCTGATTGCTCATGCGGCGCAGAGCATCGTTAAACGCAGCCAGCGGTTCACTCGGCTGGACGGTTGCCAGCCGAATACGAACCTCTTCCACGCCGCGCACGGTTTGCCCTGCCACCGACGGGGCACTGCCCACAAAGATCGCGCGGGCGACCCGACGGCTGGCCGCGTGCTGCCCCAGCGCAGGGACGCTCTTGTCGATCTGGTAGGGTTTGGAGTCCTCACCGTCGATGTCGGCGTCCACAATCGCAGGCCAGTTCTCCGGCAGATAACGCAGCATCTCGTTGCGCACAGTCGCAGACCACAGCGGGATTGAACCCGGCATGATCATCAGCGATTGGTCGTTGTCCTGCCACAGCCGATGAATCACCGCCGCCATCAACCGCAGCACGCCGCGCGTGCGCTGGAAGCGGTCTAAAGTTGACCAGTCTTCATACAGCCGCGCGAACAATTCCGGATGAATCGGATAAGCCTCTTTCATCCGTCGCTGATAATCACCCTCGGCAACGCCGGGGGGGAAGTCACTGCTGTTGTTCGCATACATCTGGCGGAAGGCGGACAGCACTGCATCACGGGCGGCGTAGTCCATCTCGGACGAAAATAAACGACGGCGCACAATTTCGAAGCTCTCGGTGGCCGTGACGGGTTTCCAGACGGATTCGATGCGCCCGATAGTTTTGGCGAGGATGTCCAGCGCGGCTTTGCCCCCCTCACCGCCAATTTCGATGTCGCTCTCTGGAATGGACACCAGCAGCATCGAATCGCTGGAACGTTTGACCGCCTCCGTGAGCGACTGAACGAAGGTCATCACGGCGTCGAAGGTGCCCGCCGGCAGCCGATCCGTGGCGTTGTAGAGATTGCGCGCGAAGGCCACCAGTTCGTCGATGATGATGAGCGCCGGGCCGAATCGCTCGAAGAGTTCGAGCAGCGTATCAGACCCCGGACTCACACCCGCTAGATCCGCCTTCTCGACGAGGCGGTAGCCCTCAAGGCCGCCGATCTGATAGGCGATCTCGCCCCACAGCGTGTGGGTCGTGGCGTCTTTGTAGCGGCGCGGTTCGGTGGCACTGAAGGCCGTGCCGACCACAACCGCGCGCTTGGCCTCGATGCGGTCATCAATATCGCCCACCCGTTCTACGATGTCCTCCCCGCCCGGTATCTCGCTCAGGCCGATCTCCCCGCCGAACAGGTGATACAGCGCCAGCATGCTGTGCGTCTTGCCGCCGCCGAAGCTGGTCTGAAGCTGCACGACCGGATCGCCGCCTTGACCCGTCAGCCGTTTGACGCCCGTCACCAGCAGATCGAGCAGCCCTTCCGTGAGGTAGGTGCGGCGGAAGAACTCTTTGGGATCGCCATATTCGGCATCGGCCTTGCCTTGAACCACCTGAGCCAGATCGGCGGCGAACTCCGCTTGGATGTAACGCCCCATGGCGACGTCCGGATGCGGTTGGACGACCTGCCGCCAAGGACGCAGGCCGAGCGCGGCGGCGGACGACGCTTCGCTGAGCGCCGGTGGCGCTTTCTGGGAGGCTTTCTGCTCCGCTTCGAAGCGCAGTCGGAGCAACTCCTGCGCGACCGCCCGCACGGCCTGCGCTTCGTTGGTCGCGCCCACTGCCTCCAGCAGCCGAACCGCCGTGTCCGCGACGCGGTAGGCTTCGTCGTTGGTGAAGGAGCTCTGATGCGCCCATTTGTTGCGCGCTTCCTGCAGCTCTCCGACGTAGGAACGCTCCGCTTTGCCCAGCCGCGTCTTGAACACCTCGTTCCACTGCCGAGCCATCAGGTTCAGCCAACCGTGGGCATCCACGTTGGCCAGCGCCGCCGCTTCGTCCGGCAGATGGGGCGCGGCATAGGCGCTGCTGTACAAGTTGAGTTCGATCTCCTGCAGGTAGCGAGCGCCTTTGTAGACTTGTTTGTATTCGCGCAAGACGAACGGCCCCAACCCCGTTCTCAGCGCGTCCATCACCTCGCTGACGCGATCACGATTCGACTTGGCCATCATCATTGTCCTTAATTTCTTGCAGCAATTGCTCGATTGCTGTTTTCAGAACGGGTAAATCTTCTTGAATAACCTGCCACACAACCGAAGGTTTGATGCTGAAATAATGATGCACCAGCTTATCGCGGAAGCGTTGAATATCCCGCCAGGGCACGGCGGGGACTTTCGCCTGCACCTCATCCGGCAGATTTTTGACAGCTTCGCCAATCACTATCAGGTTGTAGAGCGTGCCGTGAAGACGTATCTCATCGGTTGTAAAAGCAGATTCGTCCAGCCCGCTGGTGAAACGCTCAATAGTTTGAACCGCTATATGAATATCATTCAAATAGAGTTCAGAACCCCTGGGCATACCGCACCTCGGAAAACACACAGCGATGAAGCTCTGGTCGCAAGTCTTCTTCTGGCACCAGATCAACCTGGTTGCCCAGGTTATCCTCCAAAAAGTTCCAGACGTTCATCCAGCGTCGCCAGGTGAAGTTTTCCATCGTCAGCAAAAAATCCATATCACTTTCAGGGGTCTGTTCGCCGCGCACATACGACCCGAACAGACCGATTTTGACGACCCCCATCGCCCGTAACTCATCCCGATGCTGATACAGGAAATTGAGAATCGAGTCGGCTGTCCATTGAACTTGCAGCTGATCGGTCATCGACTATTCTTCACCAAACAAATTCATCTGCTGTGTTGCCTGCCCGGCTTCTTCACGCAAACGTGCCGCCACCTCGCTGATGCCCGACCAGCTGACCACCAGCGCGTTGTAATCGCGAGCGTGCTCGGCCCAGCCCTTGTGCTCGCAGATGTTGTACAGGCGGTAGGCGAGGTTGCGCGCCTCGGCCGCCATGTCCGACGGCAGTTTGATCATCAACTCGGCGGCGCCGGTTTCGCCCTGCGTGTACAGCCGCTCGATCAGGTGGTGCACCGCCTCCCACACCGTCGCGCGCTTGTCCTGCTGCGGATCCCAGCCGCCCTGCGCCTTCTGACCCCCTCCGGCGGCCGAGCGGTTGGCGTGGTACTCCTTCCAGTGCAGCAGCCGCACCTTGCCGCTCCTGGCGACCACCAGCCCCGCCGCCTCGACGCCGTCCACGCTGGTGTTCTTGGCGCGCGCCAGCACATCCGCCCGACCGAACTCGCCTTCGTTGAAGCCGAACTGCTCGAACCAGGCCACCGCGAAGCGCGTGTCGGCGTCGATGTCCCCGTCCTGCTCGGCCAGGTATTCATCCAGCGCCTGGTTGATCAGCCCCAGCGCCGTGCGCACCCCCATCGGCGTGCCGTCCGCCTCCAGCACGCGGCTGTAGCGCGAATAGATGGCTATGCCGGGGCCGATGCTGGCCTGCGCCAAGTCGACCGGGGCGATGCTGCCCGCCTGCATGGCCTTGAGCGCGGGCGGCAGCTCGCGGCGCAGCGCCTCGAGGAAGCCGCGCCGCGACAGGCTGGGCGCGTCCTGTGGGCGCGGGCGACACACCAGCACGATCGACGACGCCAGCGCGTTCGTGCCCATGCCTAACATGCGGCTGCTCAGCTCAGTGCGAACGGGCCAAGTGCCGACGATGGCAAAGCCGCTGTCGATGAGGCTGGTGAGCATGGTCTCCCAGCCGCTGGAGGCCCTCACCCCCTGGCCCTCACCCCTGGCCCCTCTCCCATGAAGGGAGAGGGGCCAGGGGTGAGGGCCAGGGGGTGAGGGCCTCCAGCGGCTGGGAGACCATGCTCACCAGCCTGATCGAGAGCGGCTTTGCCATCGTCGGCACTTGGCCCGTTCGCACTGAGCTGAGCAGCCG
>DAOTYT010000457.1:0-1559 GCA_034434615.1 Anaerolineae bacterium
CTGCGCGATCGCCCGTGCCGTGCCTGCGTTGTCGCCGGTGATCATCACCACTTCGAGGCCAAGCGCCTTGAGGGAAGCGATCGCCTCGCGCGAGCCATCCTTGAGCGTATCGGCGATGCCGAGGACGCCGACGGCCGCCCCATTAATGGCGACCACAACGGCAGTACGGGCGCGATCTTGCAGCGCCGCGACCTGCGCTTCCAGCTCCGCAAGATCGACGGCGCGCTCGCGCAGATAGCGCGGGCTGCCGATGAGCACTGCGCGCCCATCAACCACGGCCGATACGCCGCGCCCTGAGACTGCCTCGAATGCCCCTGGCTGTGCCAGCGCGATGCCGCGTTCTTGCGCTGACTGCACAACGGCCTCGGCCAGCGGATGCTCGCTGGCGCGTTCGACGCTGGCGGCATAACGCAGCAGCTCCGCCTCGCTGAACGAGGGGAGGGCGAAAATGTCCGTCACCTTCGGCTCACCGCGGGTGACTGTACCGGTCTTATCGAGCGCGATTGTGTTCAAGCGCTGTGCATTTTCGAGCGCCTCGCTGTTCTTGAAGAGGATGCCCATTTCCGCGCCGCGGCCTGTACCGACCATGATCGCGGTCGGGGTTGCGAGGCCGAGCGCGCATGGGCAGGCGATCACGAGCACGGCGGCGGCATTGACGAGCGCCTGCGTGAAAGTCGCACTGCCGATCGTCAGCCAGCCGATCACGGTGAGCATGGCGAGGACGATCACGATCGGCACGAAGACGCCCGAGACGCGATCGGCAATGCGCTGGATCGGCGCTTTCGATCCCTGTGCCTGTTCGACGAGGCGGATGATCTGCGCCAGCAGCGTCGCGCTGCCCGTGCGCGTCACCTCGATGATCAGCCGCCCCTGTTTGTTCACCGTTGCGCCGATCACCTCGCTGGACGGCTGTTTATTGACCGGCAGGCTTTCGCCAGTCAGCATCGACTCGTCGACGGCCGAGCGGCCTTCGATCACGATGCCGTCGGCTGGAATGCGCTCACCCGGCCGCACTACGACCCGGTCGCCCGGGATCAGCGTGTCGATACTGACTTCGATCTCCTCATCCCCGCGCAGCAGCGTGGCAGTGCGCGGCGCCAACCCCATCAGCTTCTTGATCGCCTCGCTGGTTTTGCCCTTGGCGCGCGCCTCGAGCAGCTTGCCCAGCGTGATCAGCGTGAGGATGACGGCCGCAGTCTCGAAGTAGACGTGATCGCCAATGACGGCGGTATAGCCGAAGACGATCGCGAACAGCACGGCAATGCTGTAAAAATAGGCCGCCAGCGTGCCCATCGCGATCAGCGTGTCCATAGTGGCGCTGCGATTCTTGAGCGCTTTCCACGCACCAGCGACATACTGCTGCCCAAGCAGCACTTGGACGGGCGTCGCCAGCAGCAAGAAGACGAACGGCCATCCTCCCCAAAGCAGGAAGTCGAACGGGCCGGCCGTTCCCATCGCCGTCGCGCTCATGCCCCCCATGCCAGCGTGGCCAGCATGCCCGCCTGGCAGCGCCGCCATGACGATATCGCGCCCCATGCTCAGGACGAACAGCGGCAGGG
>DAOTYT010000458.1:0-4831 GCA_034434615.1 Anaerolineae bacterium
TGATCAAGCCACCACTAGCTCACCACTCCTTGACCGTTTCACATGGGGCTAGCGCGCTGGAAGCGCCGCGCAGCCTGCGCTCAGCATCAGGAACTCTCCAGCGACCCAACCCGTCTGGCCGTCATACTCAGTCAGCCACCAAACCGAATCGGCAGAGCGCGCCGATAAGGTGATCATCGTTGCGTAAGGAATGACGAGCAGCGTCTCCGCCTCAGTGCTCGGCTGCGCGCGCAGGCGCAGGTTGTACTCGACCGAGGCCAGACACGGTGTCACGGCAGTAGGGGTCGGCGTCGGCGTGCGCGTGGCGAAACGCGTCCGTTCGGCCGTCGGCGTGGCCGATGGCCGCGGGGTGTCGGTCAGGCGCGGTGCGGGGGTGTTAGTGACCGTACGCGGCGGGCTGGTCGAAGGTATCTCCGTTGATGCAGCCATCTGCGTGGCTAGCGGCACTTGAGTCAGCAGATCGAGCAAGCTGGCACGAGTGCCGGTCGGTGTAGGGCCGAACCGCCCACCGAGCTCGGTCAGGTTACTGTTGATGGCCAAGCGCACGATCGGCTCCATCTGGCTGAGGAAGAGCGCAGCCTGCAGCGCATTGACTTCGCCGCGCGCGATCGACTCGCGGATGCCCTCGCGCATAATTTCGGCGATGCGGCGCACCACGCGGTCAATATCCCCGCCGTTTGCCCGGATGATCTCGGCCAACGGTGTCCCGGCATCGAGCTGCGTGAACACTTCAACTTCGTCTGCGCTGATCTCTTCGGCGAGAACGACGCGGATCGCCTGGAAGAGCTGTTCTGCGCGCGCTTCGGGCACCTCGTTGACGACCGAACCGCTCGGCGCCACCGCGCTTTCCGCCTCCTCCGACACGGTGTCGGTCATGTCGAACGTGGCGATGCTCAAGTAGGTGGCTGCGAACGGTACGGTAAACGTCGAGATGGCTAGCAGCAGCCCGCCCGTGAGACCAAGCAGGCCGCGCGAGCCGCGCAAGCGCTGCGGGCGAAACCATTCCAGGGCAACGATGATCAGGTTAGAAGTCGCCAGCAACAGCGCCAGGATCAGCGCCCCGCGCTGCACCATCCAGTCCGGCGTATCGCTGAGTTGATCGAGCGTCAGCCCACAGACTGTGATCAACGTCGCCAGAAAGGCAAGCAGAATATCAAGGCGGCCCACGGTTTGGCGCCGCAGCAGCGTTTTCGACAGATTGTTGATGATGAGCAGTAGGGCGAAGATCGCCCCTGCCGCGATGAAGATCAGTCCCAAAAGATTGTTATCCCCTGCACATGCTGTGCGCTATCGGGTTGCGGAAGTGATCACCTTCCTGCTCGAGCGATCATCTCGGGCGTCACGCTGCCGAGCAGGAGCAGGCGCGTTTCGAACATCACCGGCCACAGCTTGCCGGTCACGATCAGCGTATCGGCATCGGCATCATAAGCGATGCCGTTGAGCACAGCGCCAGAGGGCAGCGCCCGCCGCTCATCTGCGCTCAGCAGGGTGTTCGCGTAGATCACGCCGGTGATCAGCCCGGTGAACTTGTCAATCCGGACGATCGTATCTGTGAGCCACACGTTGGCGTAAATCTCGTCGCCCACGCACTCCAGTTCGTTCAGCCGGTCAACCGGCTCGCCGAACAGCGTGACGTCAATTGCAGCCAGCAGCTCAAAGGTATCGGCATCGCGCACGAATAACGTGCTGCTGCCATCGGTCATATACAAGGCCTCGCCGTCGAAACACAGCCCCCAGCCCTCCGTCTCATAACGATACGTCTCGATCAGGTCAAAAGTTTCTAAATCATAAACGAAGGCTGTCTCTTCCTGCCATGTAAGCTGGATCAGCCGGTCGCCCACCAGCGCCAGCCCCTCTCCAAAGAAAGCGTCGTCCAGCGCAATCTCGCGCAGCGGCTCGCCCGTCGCAGGGTCCAGCTCCTGCAAGCGCGATTCGCCATAGCGCCCGGTGCTTTGGAATAAGCGGCCTTCATGCCACACCAGCCCTTGCGTAAAGTCTTCGGTGCGATGGGGAAGGATGTTCAAGACTTCGAAGATATACAGATCGACACGCTCAATGCCGTCGGCGCGGTCAGCGGGCGGCGCGACCGGTTCTCGCTGCCCGGCAGCGGGCGCGGTGCCCGCGAGAACAAGCAGGACGATCAGCAAACGAAACAGTGTCATTGAGCATCCTTCGTAATCTGCCTCGCTAAGTATGATCATACCGCAAGGCGCGGTTTTGAGGGATGATTGTGTTCTGAACGCTGTGCAGTTTCTCATGATCAACGTTTTGGCCGCCGATCGCTTTTTCGGGGCCATCTCGGCTGTGCTATAATCGCCTTCTCAATCTTCGATGTACCTCGACGTCTGTAGGGGGAACTACCTTGTCCAACGCTGTCCAGACTCTCGCGATCAATACGATCCGCATGCTCTCGATCGACGCCGTCCAGAAGGCCAACAGCGGGCATCCTGGCCTGCCAATGGGCGCTGCGCCCATGGCTTACACCTTGTGGACGCGCTTTCTCAAGCATAACCCACATAACCCCAAATGGTTTGACCGTGATCGGTTTGTCCTTAGCGCGGGTCATGGTTCGATGCTGATCTACGCGCTGCTGTATCTCACAGGCTACGATCTCCCCCTTGATGAGATTAAGAACTTCCGCCAGTGGGGCAGCCTGACGGCCGGGCACCCGGAATATCATCTGACGCCCGGCATCGAGACGACGACCGGCCCGCTGGGGCAGGGCGCAGCGACCGCCGTCGGCATGGCGCTGGCCGAGGCATTTCTGGCCAAGCACTTTAATCGGCCGGGCTTTCCTATCGTCGATCACTTCACCTACGTGCTCGTCAGCGATGGCGATATCATGGAGGGCGTCTGTGCCGAAGCCGCTTCGCTGGCCGGGCACTGGCGTTTAGGTAAGCTGATTTACCTGTACGACAGCAACGATATCACGCTTGATGGCAAAGCGAGCATGACCCTCAGCGAAGATGTTCGCGCTCGCTTTGAATCCTACGGCTGGCATACGCTGCGGGTTGAAGATGGCAACGACGTCGAAGCGATCGCGGCAGCGATCAGCGCTGCCCGTCAGGAAAGCGAACGACCATCTCTGATCGAGATCAAGACCATCATCGGCTATGGAAGCCCGAACAAACAGAACACCAGCGAGGCGCATGGGTCTCCCTTGGGAACTGACGAGATCAAGCTGGTGCGCGAGTACTTCGGCTGGCCGCAGGAAGATTTTTACGTGCCTGGCGAGGCGCTCGAACACTTCCGCGCTGCGCTGGAGCGGGGGGCCGAAGCAGAAGGGCGCTGGAACGCGCTGTTTGAGGAATACCGGTCTGCGTATCCTGAACTGGCTGAAGCCTTCGAAGCGGCTGTAGAGGGCCGCTTGCCCATCGGCTGGGATGATGATCTGCCCGTGTTTGGGCCAGAGAAAAAGATCGCCACGCGCAACGCTTCCGGCACGGTCTTGAACGCGATCGCTGCGCGCATCCCGACGATGATCGGCGGCGATGCGGACTTGGCGGGCAGCACGAAGACGTTGATCAAAGGCGCTGGCAGCACTGGCCCGGGCGATCCGGCTCAGCGCAATGTGCGTTTTGGTGTGCGCGAGCATGGCATGGGCGCGATCGTGAACGGCCTTGCGCTGCATGATGGCATCTTCAAGCCGTATTCGGCTACCTTCCTCACTTTTTCCGATTACATGCGCCCGGCTGTGCGCTTAGGCGCATTAATGGGCATTGACCCGATCTACGTGTTCACGCATGACAGCATCGGGCTCGGCGAAGACGGGCCAACGCATCAGCCGGTTGAGCACGTCATGTCGCTGCGTTTGATCCCGAATCTCTATGTTTTCCGCCCAGCCGATGCCAACGAGACCGCTGCCGCCTGGCGCACGGCTATGCTGCTTGACAAGCCAACGGCGCTGATCTTCACGCGCCAAGACCTGCCGGTGCTAACTGGCGAGGGCATTGGCGGTATCGAAGCGATCCATGCGGGGGTTGGTCACGGGGGCTACGTGCTGGCCGACAGCGGTGAGGTGCCGCAGGTGATCCTCATAGCCACGGGCAGCGAGGTGCATATCGCCCATGATGCCTACCGCACGCTGGTCGAACAGGGTGTGCGCGCGCGGGTCGTTTCGCTCCCGTGTTGGGAGCTGTTCGCCGAACAAAAGCGCTCCTACCGCGAGAGTGTGCTGCCGCCATCAGTGACTGCGCGCGTCAGCATCGAAGCCGGCGTCACGCTTGGCTGGGAACGTTTCGTCGGTGCGCAGGGCATCGCGATCGGCGTCAACCAGTTTGGCGCGAGCGCGCCTTACCAGCGCATTTATGAGGAGTATGGTTTGACGGCTGCGCGCGTCGTTGAGGCGGCGCTTAGCTTGCTGAGGTAGGTCTGATGAAGATCGCGCTGTCCGCCGATCACGCGGGTTATTCTCTCAAGCAGCATCTGGTCGAATCGCTGCGAGCGGCCGGCCACGATGTCCTCGATCTTGGCGTCGATACGGCCGACGTGCCGAGCGACTATCCTGATGCTGCCGCAGTGCTGGCCGAGGCGATACGCACAGGGCGCGCCGAACGCGGCATCCTCGTTTGTGGCAGCGGCATCGGCGCTTGTATCGCTGCCAACAAATTTGAAGGCATTTATGCTGCCATCTGCCACGATACCTACAGCGCGCATCAAGGCGTTGAGCACGACCGGATGAACGTAATGTGCATCGGCGGGCGCATCATTGGGCCAGCGCTGGCCGATGAGCTGGCGGCGGCGTTCATCAATGCGCAGCCAAGCGCTGAAGAGCGTTTCGCGCGTCGTTTTGAAAAACTGCTCGCGATTGAACAGCGCGAGCGCGGCGCAT
>DAOTYT010000459.1:0-4322 GCA_034434615.1 Anaerolineae bacterium
TGCGGCTGGTTGAGCGCATGATCCTGATCAACAACGGCCACGCCGGCCCCGACGATATTGATCATCTTGGCAATCGCCGGGTGAAAACGGTGGGCGAGCTGATCCAGAACAAACTGCGCATTGGCCTGCGCCGCACCGAGCGGGTCGTCAAAGAGCGCATGTCGATTCGCGAGTCCGACAATTTGACGCCGGTCACCTTGGTCAACATCCGGCCGATCGTTGCAGCAATCCGCGAATTCTTTGGGTCTTCCCAGCTCTCGCAGTTCATGGAGCAGACGAACCCACTGGCAGAATTGACGCACAAGCGCACGCTGTCTGCGCTGGGGCCGGGCGGCCTGCGCCGGGAACGAGCCGGCTTTGATGTGCGCGACGTGCACCACAGCCACTACGGCCGCATCTGCCCGATCGAGACGCCAGAGGGCCCAAACATCGGCTTGATCGGCCGTCTCGCCAGCTATGCGCGCGTGAACGAGTATGGGTTTGTCGAAACGCCATATCGAGAAGTGATTAAATTTCTCCCGCCCACAGACCCGAATTTGATCGGCCGCACTGTGCGCGAGGATATCGTCGACGCTCGCAACAATGTCCTGGCCGAAGAAGGCACGCTCGTCGATGAGAAACTAGCGGCAAAACTAGCTAAAAATGGCATCGAGCAGGTTCCGATCATGCCGTTTGTCGGCGACCGCGTCGTCTATCTGTCGGCCGATGCCGAGGATGAGTATGTGATCGCGCAGGCCAATGCTCGCCTTGATGAGCGGCGGCAGTTTGCTGACGAGCGCGTCTCGGCGCGTTACCAGCAGAAATTCCTGATCGTGCCGGCGCAGCGCATCGACTTTATGGATGTGGCCCCGCGCCAGATCGTTGGCATCAGCGCCGCGCTCATCCCATTCCTTGAACATGATGACGCCAACCGCGCCCTGATGGGATCGAACATGCAGCGGCAGGCAGTTCCTCTGCTTCAGCCAGAAGTCCCGATCATCAGCACGGGCATGGAAGGTCAGGCAGCTTATGACAGCGGGCAGGTGCTTTTATCCGACGTTGATGGCGAGGTCACCAGCGTCCAGGGCGATCGCATCGTCATTCGCCTCGCCAATGGCGACGAGCGTATCTATCGTTTGCGCAAGTACAACCGTTCGAATCAGTCAACCTGCGTTGATCAGCGCCCGATCGTCAGCAAGGGCCAGCTGGTGCGCCGCGGCGAGGTGATCGCCGACAGTTCATCAACCTATCTGGGCAATCTGGCGCTGGGCCACGACGTGCTGGCGACCTTCTTGAGCTGGGATGGCGGCAATTATGAGGACGCCCTGCTCATCAGCGAGGATCTGCTGCGTCAGGATAAATTCACCAGCATCCACATCGAAAAGCACGAAGTTGAGGCGCGCGATACCAAGCTGGGGCCTGAGGAGATCACCTATGACATCCCGAACGTCGGCGAGGATGCGCTGAAAGATCTCGATGAGTTCGGCATCGTGCGTATCGGCGCCGAAGTTGGCCCGAACGACATTCTTGTCGGCAAGATTACGCCTAAGGGCGAAAAGGAACTGAGCCCCGAGGAGAAACTGCTGCGCGCGATCTTCGGCGAAAAAGCGCGCGAAGTGAAGGATTCATCGCTGCGTTTGCCGCACGGCGAAAAAGGCAAAGTCGTCGATGTGAAGACCTTCACCCGCGAAGAGCACCCTGATCTGCCCGCCGGCGTGGAAAAAATGGTGCGCGTGAGCGTTGCGCAAAAACGCAAGCTGACGGTCGGCGATAAGATGGCCGGACGTCACGGCAACAAAGGCGTCATCTCGCGCATCGTCCCGATCGAGGACATGCCCTATCTGGCCGACGGTCGCACGATCGAGATCATCTTGAACCCAACCGGCGTCCCTGGCCGCATGAATCTCGGCCAAGTCCTCGAGATTCACCTCGGCTACGCCGCCGACCGGCTTGGCTTCCGCGCCATCACGCCGGTGTTCGATGGCGCCAAAGAGAGCGAGATCCAGGCGGAACTGGGCCGAGCCTGGATGATCGACTACGCGTGGAAGGATGTCACCGAGCGGGCGTGGGACTGGATCAAACAGTTCGAATACAACTCGGAAGATCTGGAAGACGATGATGAGGTGCGCCGGCTTTACATCCACGAGTGGCTGGGGGCGAGCGGCATTTATGACCCCGACCAGCTTTTGCTCGATGTGGTTTACGCGCGCCGCGCCGTCTTGGCCGAATGGCTGCGCGAGATGGGTTACGACCCCGACGCAATTCTGCTGTTCGATACCACGGGCATTTCGGTGACGGAGCGCCGCCAGCGCGACCAGAACGCCATTGAGGCATCGCTGCGCCTCTGGATTCAGGCAACCGCGCCGGAAACCGAAATCCCTGCTGACTTGCATGGCAAGGAGTTATTGCAACTGGCAGACCGCGTCATGTTTCAGACCGGCCAGCCCGTCCCGCTCTACGGCAAGCAGATTTTGTACGACGGCCGCACTGGCGAACCATTCGACCAACCCGTGACCGTCGGCATGATCCATATGCTCAAGCTGGCGCACCTGGTCGAGGATAAGGTGCATGCCCGTTCAACCGGCCCTTACAGCCTCGTCACCCAACAGCCGCTGGGTGGCAAGGCCCAGTTCGGCGGCCAGCGCTTCGGCGAAATGGAAGTGTGGGCGCTGGAAGCCTATGGCGCTGCTTACACCTTGCAAGAAATGTTGACAGTCAAATCGGACGACGTCCAGGGACGTGTGAAAACCTACGAGGCGATCATCAAAGGCGAGCCGATCGAAGAACCCGGCATTCCCACTTCATTCCGCGTCTTGGTGAAGGAACTGCAAAGCCTGGGCTTGGCTGTCGAAGCGATCACCGAGAGTGGTGAGGTCATCAAGTTCGGCAAAGATGACGAGAAACAGCGCCAGCCCAAAATGCCGACGGCACTGCTCGGCCTTGGCGGCGACCAGTAACGGCCGTTCGAGGCTGTGATGTGCCGATTTTGTCTGCGCCGCGCTGATGCGATTGCATCAGCGCGGCGTTTTCGTCACCCATGATGGCTGAACGCATCGTCTCAAAAATGCAGGCTCTTGCCCGCTTGAATGTATTCAGCGCGGCTGCCGTCCTTCTGCTGCTGTTTGGCGCGCTGGCCGCCGATGCTGCGCTGCGCCGCCCGTACCTGGTCTATGCGCCGCTGCTTCTGGCGGCGCTGCTCACCCTTTCAGCGTGGTATTGGGCGCAAAAAAGCCGAGCGCTGCGCGGCCGCAAGAGCCCGATCACGCTGCGGGTTCTACGCGCGCTTTATCTCGGCGGGCTGTTAGCGATCCTCGCTTACCCGGCGCTCATCGGAGTTCACTTGCTTACATCACGGGAACCCCTGCTCCCGCGCGATTTCGCTGCCGGCGCGCTCATCTACCTGCTCGCTATGCTCGTTTTCATCCAGATGTTTTTGGTTAAATTATTTCGCAGCGGCGACGACCGGCGCGCGCGCGAACGCCGTCGGCAGGTTACTGCGCGCCTTATGCGCGAGTTCGTACGTTTGGAACGCCGCGCCGAGCGTGGAGAAGGACGATGAGACGCGCCCTCCACGGGTGGGATTTGACGCCGGAACAGGCGGTCGCCTTGCAGAAACGGCTCGCTGCCGATGTAATCTTTGACCGGCCGCTGCTGCTGGAGCGGGTGAAACATGTCGCCGGCGTCGATGTCAGCGTCCGCATGAACCAAAAAGGCGAGGCGCTTTCTCAGGCTGCTGTGGCCGTCCTCTCTTTTCCGAGGCTGGAAGTGGTCGAAACCACGACCGCCCGCATGATGACGCCTTTCCCTTATATCCCCGGTCTCTTGTCCTTCCGAGAGGGGCCGGTTTTGCTCGAAGCGATCGCGAAACTTGAACGGAAGCCCGATGTTTTTCTGTTCGACGGCATGGGGCGCGCACACCCGCGCCGCCTCGGCATTGCGTCGCACATCGGGCTATGGCTGGGCCTGCCGACGCTCGGCTGCGGCAAGACGCGCCTAGTCGGCCGGCACGACGACCCTGCGAACGCGCGCGGCGCTTATGCCCCGCTGATTGACAATGGAGAGGTCATCGGCGTTGTCCTGCGAACGCGCGCCGGCGTCAAGCCGGTCTATGTTTCGCCGGGACATTTGATCGACCTGTCCAGTGCCATCGCGGTGACGCTGGCCTGCACGACTCGTTATCGTCTGCCTGAGCCAATTCGCGCTGCGCACAAAGCGGCTGGCGCGCTCAGCCCGCTGGAGCAGCCTGATGACTCTACAAGCGCCTGACTGCATTGTTTTCGTAGATGCTGAAATCAGCGATGGCGATTTACGCGGGTTGGTGGCTGCGGCGCTGGCAGCGGCGC
>DAOTYT010000460.1:0-3869 GCA_034434615.1 Anaerolineae bacterium
CGTCGCCTTAACACCTATCGCGGCGGCAGCTTTCGCGGCTGGCTGCTGCGGATTGTGACCAATCTTTGTTATGATGCGCTGCGCCGAGACAAGCGTCATCCCGTAGTCGGCATCGACGACCTGTCGCCGGCTGGAGATGGCGAGGAGGCATGGCTGCCAGCTGCAGCCAATACGCCAGAGCAAGACATTCAGCAGCGCGAGCTGCTGCGCGCCATTGAGGGCTGTATTCACGCGCTCCCCCCCGATCAGCGGGTCGCGTTGATCCTTTGCGATGTTGACGGTCTCGATTATCAGACGATCGCCGACCAGCTCAAGGCCAGCCTCGGCACGATCAAATCACGCATCAGCCGGGCGCGCGCCAGCGTGCGCGCTTGTCTGCAGGCATTCAAGGAACTTTTGCCGCTTGCTTTTCGTCTTAAAGATGACATTAAGTAATCTTAGTCGTCCCGTGTTTAGCCGGCTGCAAAGCTTGTGAATGATCTCGATTTTGAACGTCTATCCGCCTATCTCGACGACGCGCTGAGCAACGATGAACGCGCAGCCATTGAAATGCGGCTCGCGCGCGAGCCGGCGCTCCGCGAGACGCTCAGCGAACTGCGAACGCTTAAAACATGGATCGGCGCGCTGCCAGAGCTGAAAGCGCCGCGCGATTTCACTCTCACTCCCGGCATGCTCGCCCAGGAGTTGAGCATCATGAAACGATCCGTGCCCTATCATCGCGCTCCGATGATGGCGGCGCCTCAGCCCAAGCAGCGTTCCAATCTTATCGTGGCGCTCGCTGGCCTGGCCAGCAGCGCGGCCGCAATTGGCCTGATCGTCGCAGGGCTTGTACTCGCGAGCAGCCCGGCGGCGCCCCCGGCTGAGATCGTCCTTGTCTCTACAGAAACGCCGACTGTTCGCCCAGCTGAGACGAAGATCACAGTAACTGCGCTCCCTCAAATTCAAGCGACAGAAAGCGAGGAGCTGTTCGAGCTGTTCTCAGCCGCTTCCACAGTCGAACCGGCCGCTGCGCCGCCGTTTCCCCTGCCTACGTCACCCGCCGCCGATCGCCCCGACCAAATCTTAGAGCCGATGCTAGAGGAGATACCGTCTCAAATGGAGCTTGTCCCGCAGGCGGCACGCGAATTAGCGCCAGAAATGCCCGCGCCAGGACTGGCCGGGGAAGCCGAGAGCGAAGTGGAGGCAGCCGAGGCAATGCTCGACGCCGCTGCTCCATTTGGTGGCGCCGTTCAACCGCAGCTCGCGCAGCCCGCTTCAGGCCGCGTCTTGCCAACGGCAACTGCCGCGACTGCGCCGGCTATCCCAACGGCAACGCCCTCGCCCGCTGCTGAACAAGTCCCTTCTGCAGCGGCCATCGAACAGCGGGCGCTCGGCGGGCTTATGTTTGGAGCTGGCGCTGCCCTGCTGTTGGTCACGGCGACCCTCTGGCTCAGGTGGCACCGCCGCGTGAGGCACAGATGATGCGCAGCGCGCAGTACTGCCCTCAATGCGGCGCCCGTCTGCGCCTGATGGAGCGCTTCGGTAAGATTCGGCCGGTCTGCTCGCGCTGCGATCATACCGTCTTCTTCGATCCGAAAGTCGCCGCGGTCGCATTCGTCGAAGAGGGCGAGCGCGTGCTGCTCGTCAAGCGGGCCAATGAACCGGGCAAGGGCCGGTGGGCGCTGCCAGCAGGCTTCGTTGACCCAGAAGAAGACCCGCGCAGCGCTGCTGAACGCGAAACGCTCGAAGAGACGGGGATCGTTGTGCAGGCGTTCGACCTACTGGCGGTGCTGCATCGCCCCGATGCTGACGGGCTCGCCGATATCGTGATCGTCTATCGCGCGCGGGTGATCGGCGGCGCCTTGTGCGCGAACGACGATGCCGACGAGGTCGGATGGTTTAGCCAAGACAACCTGCCTGAGATCGCGCTGGCAAGCACACAGCTGCTGATCGACCGCTGGCGAAATGGCGACAGTCCCCATCAACTTGGCAGATAGATCGGTTCACCAGGCGCTACAGTGACATCGTACAGCTCGAACTCCATCGACGGCAGCCGCAAAATGCCATACGTATGCGAGCTGGAGCGCACATTGTTGAAGGTGTACAGCGATCCGGGATTAACCACACAGCCCTGAGTCACCCGAGCATAAAGCGGCATATGCGTATGGCCGGTGATCAGGACATCGGCATGGAGCGAGCTGAGCATCATGTTGAGCAGCGTGTTCGAAATGTGATCGCGATACAGTCCCCACAGGTTATTGCCGGGCTTGCCGTGGCACATGTAAACGGTAACGCCGTCGATCTGCCCGCGCCACTCAAGCGGCAGCTCTTTAAGATACGCCGCATTTTCATGGGAAAGCGGGTACGACCACTCATCGTGATTGCCGCGAACTGTAGGGATGCCGCGCTCGCGGATGCGCTGCACGACGCTATCGGGGTCGGGCCCACGACCAACGAGATCGCCCGCGCACAAAACCAAATCGACTTGATGATAACGATCGAACCGTTCAAGAACTATATCTAACGCTGCCAAATCGCCATGAATATCGGAAATGACCCCTATGTCCATCCAGTCACCTTAACGTGTCGAATTGCTTCATTATACCAAGTTCGCGGCGCCAGATGAACCGAATGTAAAATAGCAATTAACGAAAATCTCAGCGATTCCGCTGTGCGCTTTATGTTCGAATATGCTATTATCCACAAAATCGTTCAACGCTTATTCGCTTCCCGCAGATCGTCGATGACACAGATACTGCTTATTCGCCATGCCGTTAACGACTACGTTAAAACCGGCAAACTGGCGGGTTGGACGCCAGAAGTCCATCTTAACGAAGAAGGGCGGGCACAGGCTGCGGCCCTGGGGCAGCGGCTGGCCAGCGCACCGCTGAAGCACTTGTACGCCAGCCCTCTCGAACGCACGATGGAGACCGCCGAAGCCATTCGCGCGCATCACCCTCACCTTGTGATTAAGCAGCATGATGGCATCGGCGAAGTGCGCTATGGCGACTGGGAGGGCCAGTCGATCGCAGCGCTGCAGTTGCGCAAGATGTGGCACTTGGTACAGGAATACCCCTCGCGCGCCGCTTTCCCTAATGGTGAAACAATGCGCGCGGTGCAGGCGCGCGCGGTCGATGCCGTTGAAGCGATCGCAGCTGCCCACCCGCGCGAGATGGTCGCGATCGTCTCTCACGCCGATCTGATTAAGATGATCATGGCGCATTACTTAGGGATGCACTTGGATAACTTTCAGCGCATCGTCATCTCGCCCGCGTCGATCAATATTTTACTGCTCGGCTATGGTCGGCCATACATCAGCGCGCTCAACGACGTTGGCCATTTACGCGAACTCGACCATGCTAAGAAGACAGACCAGACAGCGCCTTGACAATCAAGAAATGACCCTCTATGCCAAACATAGAAATTGAACTCAATCCCGTCGATTTCATCACGATCGGCACGATCGGCCCGAAAGGCCAGCGCGTCTTCCACCTGCAAGCGGGCAAAGCTGATCAGATCGTCTCGATGATCATCGAAAAAGAACAGGCGTGGGCGTTGAGCGAAGCGATCCGGGAACTTACGGATGACCTTGACCAGCGCTATCCCGATGACTCAGAGACGGAAGTCAATTATTCGATGGACTTGCACGAACCGATCGAGCCGCTGTTTCGCGTCGCGCAGATGGGGCTTGGCTATGAGGAAGAACGCAATCTGATCGTGCTGGTGGCGCAAGAGCTTTTGATCCTCGATGAAGATACTGACCCCGAAGGCCTTGAACCCGGCATCGTCCGCATGTGGAGCACGCGCGCCCAAATGCGCGCGCTCAGCGCCCATTCGACTATGGTTGTGCAAGCTGGCCGCCCCGATCCGAAACTCAATGGACGTTTAGT
>DAOTYT010000461.1:0-2350 GCA_034434615.1 Anaerolineae bacterium
GCGCCGCCGTCAACCCCACCAGCACCATCGGCGCGATGACGGTTCGGGCGGCCGCGTACCTGCGCGATCATTTTCGCGCGGCCCGTGAGGCAAAGCGCACAACTCGGGAAGGGGTCGGCGGGTAACACCTGCTTGAGCGGCCGCTCGACGCCAGAATCTAGAGCGGCCATGGTCTGCTCCTGCCGCTGCTCGTCGTGTTCGGATCTCTTAACTAAGGCGTCAGGTTAGCGTTGTTGACAAGGACTTAATCGTGACATAAACTTATAGCATGATGCAGTTGGGAAACGTGATGGGTTTAAAGCGGCCAGCAAAGCTGCACTCTAAAGGGACTGAAGCGCGCGGTCATGATGCATAAGACCGCGTGCTTTTTATTTATCAACTTTTTGACCGGTATGCACGTTAAAACAATTTAAGGAGCGTAGATCATGGACTACGGTATGATCGGCAAGATCGAGAAAGCCAAGCGTTACGCCGAAGAGCGCGACCGCATCACCTTCAACAGCCTCACCGTCCAGTTCAAAGGCGATAACAGCAGCTATCTCATTACCCTCGGCCCCGATGGCTGGGATTGCAACTGCCCGGGCTTTCGCACTTATGGCATTTGCCCGCACATTATGGCGCTCGAGAAAATGCTGCGCCCCATGCTGAAACGCAATCCTCTGCCCTATGCGCCCGGCCAGAATGTCGTCAGCGATGTCGAGAAGGCCGCGCGCTATGCCGAGGAACCCGATCGCATCGAGTTCCTAGCGTTCGAAGTATCCTTCCACGGCGAGAACAGCGAACATATCACCAGCTATCATGAAGGCGAGTGGGATTGCAACTGCGATTTCTTCCGCAGCCGCGGGGTCTGCTCGCACACCATGGCGATGGAACGAATTCTCAACGGCATGATCGGGGCAAAAAAGACGGCGTTAGTTTAGCGCTGGTCGGCCGTAAGATCACGATCCATAAGCAGGCGCCCGCCAGTTGGCGCCTGCTCGCATTTTTGCCACGGGCGATGAACCTTTGCCCGGCAGAACGAGTATTTTTCACATCCACCGTATGCAGGGCCGCCGCGCGCCTGTAGAATGATTGTTTATTCGGCATACATATTAAGCCCACTGGCGCGCAATTTAATCGAATTGTTGCACGGGGTATGTAACAGCTCGTAAAATAGCTGTTATGTTCGTTTGAGCGTCATTCAAGGAGGTCGACAGCATTGGGCGTCTTAATGGAGGTGAAAAACCTCGTCACACGATTCTACACGCAGGAAGGCACTGTCTACGCCGTCAACGACATTTCTTATAAGCTAAACGAAGGCGAGACGCTCGGCGTTGTTGGCGAAAGTGGCAGCGGCAAAAGCGTGCATGCGCTCTCCATCATGCGGTTGATCCCCAGCCCTCCGGGCAAGATCGAGCGGGGCGAAGTCATCTTTCAGGGGCGCGATCTGCTTAAGCTGTCCAACGAGCAGATGCGCCTTGTGCGCGGCGCCGAGATCGCCATGATCTTCCAAGACCCGATGACGTCGCTCAACCCCGTGCTGACGATCGGCACGCAGATCACTGAAGCGCTCAAACTGCACATGGGCATGAACCAGAAAGATGCCGAGGCGCGTGCTGTTGAGCTGCTGTCGATGGTCGGCATTCCTGATGCTAACCGGCGGTTGAAAAACTACCCGCATCAATTCTCTGGCGGCATGCGCCAGCGCGTCATGATCGCGATGGCGCTGTCGTGCAATCCTAAACTTTTGATCGCTGATGAACCGACAACCGCCCTCGACGTGACGATTCAGGCGCAGATCCTCGATCTTATCAAACGCCTGCGCGACCAGCTCGGCATGGCGATCATCTGGATCAGCCACGACCTTGGGGTTGTGGCGGGCTTGGCCGATACCGTGCAGGTGATGTATGGTGGCATGATCGTCGAGCGCGGGCCAGCCAGCGAGGTATTCAAAGATACGCGCCATCCGTACACCCTTGGTTTGCTCAAATCGCTGCCGCGCCACGACAAACGGCAGGCAGGCGACAAACTTCTGCAAATTGAAGGGTCGCCCCCCGATATGCGCCTGGAGCCGAAAGGCTGCCCGTTCGCTGAACGCTGTGTTTACCGGCTGCCGATCTGCGATGAAGTGATGCCGCCGCTGGTGCCCGCACCCGACAGTTCACCCGATCATCTAAAAGCATGCCACGTCGATGTTCGAACTGGCGAGCCGCTTGCGGAACAAGGAGAAGTCCAAAGTGTCTAGCCCTGCCCCCGCGTCGCAGATGGCGCAAACTCAACAGAACGGCCGAGAAGTCGTTTTGCAAGTGAGAAACCTCAAGAAGTATTTCCCGATCAACGCCGGCATCATTTTGCAGCGGCAGGTTGGCGC
>DAOTYT010000462.1:0-14387 GCA_034434615.1 Anaerolineae bacterium
AGTCATCGCCCATGTAAAGTGCATCCTTTAGAGACCGGAGTAAGCTGATGCTCACGCCCGCAGAAACGATTCAGAAGAACAAGGATTACACGCTCGCCAGCTGGATGGCGCAGGGCGGTTGGAACCCAATCCCGATCGAACGCGGTGACGGGGTTTACATTTACGATGCTGCCGGCAAGCGTTATTTGGACTGGTCGTCGCAGCTCGTCAATGTCAATTTGGGCCACAGCCATCCGCGCGTCGTCAAAGCGATACAGGAACAGGCCGCCAAGCTCTGCTATGTTGACCCCGGGTTCGCGACGGAACCACGCGGCCGGCTCGGCGAGCTGCTGGCCGAGGTTACCCCCGGCGCTTTAAGCAAGGCCTTTTTCACCAACGGCGGGACGGATGCGGTCGAGAATGCGATGAAGATGGCGCGCATGTATACCGGCCGGCAGAAGATCCTCACACGCTACAAGTCGTATCATGGCGCGACATTTGGCGCCATGACTGCGGGCGGCGACCCGCGCCGCCTCGCCAACGAACCCGGTGTGCCATGGATCGTGCGCCTGCCCGATCCCTACGCCTATCGCAACCCGATCTACCGCGGGCGTTCGCAAGAGGAAGGCGATCAGATCATCGCAGAGATGATCGACGATATCATTCAGATGGAAGGGCCAGAGCACTGCGCGGCCATCCTTGTGGAGGGCTACAGCGGCTCAAGCGGCGTGATGCAGCCCAGCTCAGTATTCTTCTCGCGCATCCGCGCGCTGTGCGATAAATACGACATGCTGCTGATCGTCGATGAAGTGATGAGCGGTTTCGGCCGCACGGGCGAATGGTTCGGCATTGACCATTATCCGGATGTCAAAGTCGATATTATGGCGCTGGCAAAAGGCATTACCAGCGGCTATGTGCCGCTCGGCGCAGCCGTGGTCACCGACGAGATCGCGGCTTATTTCGACGATCATGTTTTGTATGCTGGCCTCACCTACAGCGCGCACGCGCTCGCCTGCGCGGCCGGCGTCGCTGCGATCGAGACGTACCGCGAGGAAAACTTGGTGGAACGCTCGCGCGAACTCGGCAAGGTGCTGCGGCGCGGCCTCACCGATCTGGCCGAGAAGCATCCGGTCATCGGTGATATTCGCGGCGCTGGGCTGCATCATGTCATCGAGCTGGTCAAAAACCGCGAGACGCGCGAACCGCTCAGCGCCTTCAACAAGCCGCCTTCCGAACCGATGAAGCTGGCGGCCAGGTCGCTTAAAGAGCGCGGCTTGAGCACCCTGGTGCGTTGGAACTACATCTTCAACACGCCGCCGCTGGTGATCACCGAAGCGCAGCTTCAGGAAGGATTATCCATCCTCGATGAGGTGCTGACTCTGCTCGATCCCTATTATGAGGGATAAGCAGATGCTCGCCCAGGGCGCCAGCGCGCTGCGGCTTTATCGATCGGTCGAAAGCGGCGTTAGCTCCAAAAATGGCAAGCTGAGCGCCATGTCGTCGGGAGAGTCCATCTCCAGCGTGATCGTGGGCGGCTGCGGCAGGGCACGGAGCTGCGGCAAGATGTCCGTGTAATCGAGGACGCCCTCCGTGAGCGGACGGTGCACATCGAAGATGCCGTCGTTATTGTTGATATGGGCGTGGACGATCCAAGGCCCTAATGCGCCCAGCCAGTCGTCGAACGGCACGTCCGAGAATAAATGGGCGTGGCCCACATCGATGCAGGCGCGGATGTTGGGGTGCTCCAGCGCGGCGAGCAGTTCGCTCAGGATCGTGGGGTCGAATTCCCACATATTCTCCACGGCGATCGTCACGCCGCGCTCGGCGGCATAATCGCCGATTGGCGGCCAGAAAGTGAGGTTACGCTGGTGCCACCCGGTGCGGTACTCGCGATTGCGCATGCTGGCGATGAAGTTGGCGTGCAGCACCACGATGCGGGCATCGAGCGCCGCAGCGATATCAAGAGCTTGGCGGAAGCGAGCGCTGCACAGCGCATTGATTTGAGCATCGAGGCTGCCCGGCGCCATGTCGAAAAACGGACCGTGCAGCGCGCGCGGGCCGCGCAGCGGCGCCAGCAGCGCGCGATACGAGTCAACCAGCGCCTGCCAGCTGCCATCGAGGACGGCCGGCAGGGCGAAAGCCATCAGCTCAATGCCGAGGTCGTGCTCACTGGCAAGCTGCACACAGGCTTCGATGTTGTTTGGACTGGCGCTGAGTAAGACCTGATCTGCCACTGCCATAACTCCTGCGGCATGAACGGCGCGATTTTTTTCAGTCTACACCCAGTCCATGCGTAGAGCAACCACGCCCCGCTTGCAGGTCTTAATGGAGCGGGGCATTTTCGCCGGGCGGCACAGCAGCACGGATGCGCGGCGGTTTGCGCAGCAGGCCAATCAAAATGGCGAGCATTACCTTGATCATGTAATAGATTGAGCGCCCCATCGTGATTGAGGATTTGCCGCCATAGCGCGGATTCATGGTGACCGGGATCTCAGCGACTTTGAAGCCGGCGCGGCGCAGCATCACGATCGCCTCAGGCTCCGGGTAATCATGCGGATAGATCTCGGCGCATAACTCGATGGTGCGGCGGTTTGAGGCGCGGAACCCGGAAGTGGGATCGGTGTAGCGCGTCCCCGTCACCAGCGAGACGAAGCGCGCCAGGATGACGATGCCGACTTTGCGCTGCCATGGGGTGATATAGCCGCGATCTTCAAGGTATCGAGAGCCGATGATCAGGTCGGCCTCTGTCTCGACCAAGGCCCGCACCAGACCGGGGATCTCCGCCGGATCGTGCTGGCCGTCGCCGTCATTTTGAACAGCGACTTCATAACCGCAGCGCGCAGCGTACATAAAGCCGGTCTGCACTGCCGAGCCGATGCCGAGGTTATAGGGCAGCGCGAGCAGAATCGCCCCGCAGGCTTCCGCTATCGCCGCCGTTTGATCGGTCGATCCATCATTGACCACGGCGACATCGGCCCACGGCGCTTGTTCGTGGATCCGACTGATCACGTGGCCTAAGCTGTCTTCTTCATTCAATGCTGGGATAATGACCAGTGTTTTGGGGTAGCTGAATGCCGTCATCAACCTGCCTGCATGCGCCCTGCGTGTGATTGGGCGTTGAGCTGCGACAGCACTTCATGATACAGCGCTTCATAGTCCGCCGCGACTTTTTGCCAGCTGTATTTTTCCTCGACCAGCCGGCGGCCGTTGGCCCCGATAAGGCGCCGTCGTTCCGGGCTTTGCAGCAGCTCGACCAGCGGCGCCGCCAGTGCTTCCGGCGGCGCGACGATGGCATCGCGGCCGTGCTCTGCCGCGATGCCCTCGAAACTCAGCGGGCTGGCGACGACCGGGCACTGCGTGGCCATTGCCTCGAGCACTTTGTTCTTGATGCCGGCCCCAAAACGCAGCGGGCAGGCGAACAGGGCTGCGCGGGCCAAATAAGGACGCAAATCGGGCACGTGGCCTGTCACCGTGATCGCATCGCTGGCCAGCGCCTGGATCGTTGGCGGGGGCTTGCTGCCAACCAGCCACAGGCGCGCCGATGGAATGCGCGCTTGTACCGCTGGCAAGATGGTCGTTGCCAAGTGGAGCGCTGCATCGACATTAGGAGGATATTCGAAGTTGCCGGTGAATAAGAGGGTTGCGGGTTCGCGTTCTTCCGGGCGGGCGGGTTGAAAATAGGCGAGATCGACGCCGTTTGGGATGACCCGCACTTCCAGCGCTGGGTTGGCCTTCAGCAGCTCAGCGCGATCCGGTTCGCTAACGACGACCGTCGCGGCATACGGGGCGAACATGAAGCGCTCGAAATGCCGCGCGACCTGTTGGCGCGCCGCCAGCCCTGCTCGTTTCCATATGGCTGCTGCTTGACGCTGGCGCGCCAGGTAAAGCGCATAACTCTCGTAAGGCGTGATGAGCGCGGGCAGGTGCTCGAACGCGCTGCGATACTCATAGACCGAGATGCCGCCGAAAACGTGGACGAGATCATAGGGTGCGCTGGCCGCCTGCCGCTGGATCGCTCGCCATAGGGCCGGCGACCCCGCCGCGGCGGCGCTGCGAGGAAAGCGGGCGCTGCTGATGGATGCCCGCCGCAGCAGCTCGGGCGATGACCGCCGCGGCGGCGCGAACAGCTCGATGTGGCCAAATAGATGGGCATACTCGGCAGGGTCGCTCGCCAGATCAGGGCGATCGTCGAATGCCAGCAGATCGAGCGTGTGGCCGCGCGCCGCCAGCGATCGCGCCAGGTGATAGACGATCAGCCGGTCGCCGAGATGGAGCGGATAGGGTGGGCAGCGCGAGATGAACAGGATACGCATATGGCTGCGCGCCGCGAACCCACCGTCGACCGGGTTCCTCAGGACAGGCTGCGGCCGTGTTGAGCGAAAATGTAGCCGATGATGACGAAACCGATGGAAACCGCAATGAACCCGACGAACTCGACAGTGGAAGCAGAATGGCTGACCCCGTAAGCGAAAGCGACGACGCCGAGCAGGCCGCAGATGGTCACAAACATCGTCAACCACGCGCGTAAACTCATGGATTGCTCTCCCATGATCTATCTGCTAGATGGAATTATACCATAATCAAACAACTATCCAGCGTTGATGTGAAACGCTGCGCCATTGCCGTCGCGGAAAAGTGCGCCTCAACGCGCGCGCGACCGGCTGCGCCCATGCGCCGGCGCAGCGCAGGATCGCGCAGCAGGGCGAGCACATGGCGCGCCAGCCCTTCGGCATCGCCCGCATCGACCAAATACCCCGTCTCCCCATCGACGACCGTCTCGCTGGGGCCGCCCTGCCGCGTGCTGACGACCGGGCGGCCGCACGCCATCGCTTCGACGTTGACCATGCCATAGCTTTCGAACCATGAACTGCATACAACCACGTCGGCGGCGGCGATCACCCGTTCGGTATCGGCGCGAAAGCCGAGGTAATAGAGGCGCTCGCGCAGCAGCGGGTCTTGGCGCGCGGCCTGCAAGATGCGCGCCTTGTAGGCATCATCGGCTGCCGCGCCGTGCACGTTCTCGCCAGCCACGAGAAAGCGCGCCTCTGGCAGTTCGGCGGCTACGAGGCGCGCCATCGCCTGAAAGACCTCGTGGCCTTTGACATCTTGAAAGCGCGCAATCAGGGCGACCAGTGGCGTTTGAGCGGCAAGGCCGACCTCGGCGCGTACTGCACTCCCGTCGATCTCGGGATGAAAACGCGTCGTATCGACGCCGGGAGGCAGCACCGGCAGCCTTTCAGGAGGCATGAACGGCGGATGGCCGAGGAACCCATCTCGGATCGCCCATGACGCAGCGAAGCCAGCGGTGGGGCGTTGGAAGAATGCCCGCTGCCAGGGTTTAGGATGAAACCACCACCCCCAACAAGTCCACAGCACAGGGGCGCCAGCGCGCTCGGCCGCGGGTACGATGAAGGGCAGGCTGTGATAATCGCTGTGCACCGCGCGGATCGATCGTGCACGCAGCAGCGCCGTCATGCGTCCGACGATCGGAAAGCGGGCATACAGGGCGGGGATGAACCAGACCGATGCCCCGCGCCACGGCATCACGTGGACTGGCCACCCGTGCGCGCGCCAGCGTTCGGCGAGCTGTCCATCCTGTGGGACGAGTAAATGCGGCCGGAAGCGCCTGTTATCGAGATGTTCAACCAGCGTCAGCAGCGAAGTCTCGCCGCCCCCGAGACCGACATAGGTCGTGACAAAGAGGATGTCGATGGGTTCGTCCATGGATTATGCGCCCTGCCCACTCGTCCCATAGTCTATCACAGCGGTTGGCTGCCCAGGGAGTGGCTAAATGCGTTATACTCCAGCCGCGCCGCCCTGTGGGGCGCGCCTCAACGCAGCAGAAAGGCGAGTTCCAACATGCTCGATCTGGAGCCGATCCTGGCGGCTGTACGCCAAGCCGCCGATTTGACCCGGCGCGTGCGCCAGCAGCACATCGCCAATGCGAAAGCCGACTCCTCACCTGTGACGATCGCCGATTATGGCTCGCAGGCCCTGCTGTGCCGCGCGATCAGCCAAGCCTTTCCTGGTGATGCTGTGATGGCCGAAGAGCGCGCCGCGCAGTTTTTAACGCTGGTGAGTGAGGCAGAGCGCGCGCGCGTGGCGGCGGCGGTTGGGGCGGTGCTGGGAGAAACGGTGAGCGAGGCCGATCTCGTGCGCTGGCTCGATCACGGCCACGAGCGTGCGGCTGCGCGTACATGGATCATCGACCCGATCGATGGCACGAAGGGCTACATCGGCGGCCGCCGCTATTCAATCGCGGTGGCCGCGCTGGAGGATGGCGTCGTCACGGCTGGCGTGCTCGGTTCACCTGGCTATCCCACGGCCGATGGTCATGGCCTGCTTTTTTACGCGCAAAGGATGGCGGCCTTCGTCGAGCCGATGGCCGGCGGCCGCGCTGCGCGCATCGCGGTCTCAACGCGCACGGCGCCGCGGTCGCTTCGTGTGGTCGAAAGCGTGGAGAAAAGTCACGGCGATCACCCCGGCAAAGAGCGCGTCTATGCTCGGCTCGGCATCGACCCTGCTCAGATCGTCGCGATCGACAGTCAGGATAAATTTGCTGCTGTCGCCTTTGGCGAAGCGGATTTGTTCCTGCGCTTCGTCAGCAGCCCGCGCCTGCAAACGTGGGACTATGCGGCCGGGACGGCGCTGCTGCTGGCTGCCGGCGGCGCTGTGACCGACCTCGACGGCGGGCTGATCGATTTCACCGCTGGGCCGCTGCTGGCCAACAACCGCGGCGTGATCGCCAGCAACGGCGCAGTGCACCAGCAGGTCATTGAGGCGGTGCAGTTGGTGTTGGCGGAATATGAGGATGGAATGTTACACTAGAACCGATGTTCCGTTTTTGAGAGCCGTCAAACGCTGATGACCGATCCAATCCGCCTGCTGCATTTCGCCGATGTCCATATCGGCATGGAAAACTATGGAAAGCTGCACCCAGAGTCTGGCTTGAGCACGCGAGTGCACGATTTCGTCCAGCGCATGGATGAGATGATCGCCTATGCGCGCGATCATGCTGTCGACTTGACGATCTTCGCCGGCGATGCGTTCAAGACACGTTCTCCCAACCCGACTTACCAGCGAGAATTCGCCCACCGCGTGCGCGAACTCGCGGCGCTGGCGCCGGTCGTGCTGCTCGTCGGCAATCACGACCTCCCGCCGACGACCTTGAAGGCCTCGACCATTGAGATCTATGACACCCTCGCAGTGCCCAATGTATGGGTGGCGGCGGACTATGAGCTGCGCGTGGTTGAGACCAAGCGCGGCCCGGTGGCTGTGGCCGCCGCTCCCTACCCGATTCGGTCGCGCATCCTCGGCGGGGAAAGTACGGCCGGGCTGACGATCGCCGAGATCGACCAACGCCTTCAGCGTGAACTGATGATCCTGATCGAGACGCTGGCCGAACAGGCCGACGATCACGACATGCCGCGCGTGCTGACTGGTCATTTCACCGTTAGCGGGGCGGTTTGGGGCAGCGAGCGCAGCGTGATGCTCGGTCGCGACGTGCAGGTGCTTCCCTCTGTGCTGGCAGACCCGCGCTGGGATTATGTCGCGCTGGGGCATATCCACAAGCATCAGAACCTGACGGGTGGGCGCAGCGGGGCGCCGCCCGTCGTGTACAGCGGCAGCCTCGAACGCATCGATTTCGGCGAGGAGGGCGATCCGAAGGGCTTTTGCTGGGCCGAGCTGCGTCGTGGTCACTGTGATTGGTCGTTCGTCCCTGTTAGCGCCCGCCGTTTCATCACCCTGCGTGCCGACCTGCGCAGCGCTTTTGACCCGACTAGCGAAGTCGTCGCGCTAATCAAAGGTCATACACTGCGCGAAACAGTAGTGCGCGTGCTGCTGGAACTTTCCCCAGAGACTGAGGCCAAATTCAATGAAGGCATTGTGCGCGATGCTCTGCGCAGCTCCGGCGCGAGCGTTTTCACGATCCGCAAAGAAGTGGATCAGCCGGTACGCGCCCGATTGGGGGCCAGCCCGGAAGGGTTGACCGATCGCGAGCTGCTGGAGCGTTACTTGATCAGCCGTGAGGTCGGTGCCGACCGGCGCGCCTTACTCCTGCAAGAGGCCGACAAGATCTTCGAGCGCGCCAACCGCGGTGTTGACGACTGAGCTTCCTGAAACGCTGGACTGAGAGCGAAACCACCTATGCTGCCGCTGCGACTGGAGATCAAGAACTTTCTCGCTTACCGTGCTCCCGATGCCATCCGCTTTGACGGGATTCACCTTGCCTGCTTAACCGGGCCGAACGGCGCCGGCAAATCATCGCTGCTCGATGCCATCACATGGGCCCTGTGGGGGCAGGCGCGCGCCAAGCGGGATGAGGAGCTGATCCACCTGGGGCAGGCTGAGATGTCCGTCCAGTTCGATTTCGAACAGGAGGGTATCGTCTACCGGGTCATCCGCCGGCGCACCCGCGGCAAATCGAGCATGGGCGCGCTCGACCTGTTTTCGCTCGCTGAAGATGGCACCCCAACCACGCTGAGCGAGCCGAGCATGCGTGCGACTCAAGCGAAGATCAACCGCCTGCTGCGCCTGACTTACGACACGTTCGTCCACTCAGCTTTTCTGCAGCAGGGCAAGGCAGATGCTTTCACGACCAAGCCGCCGCGCGAGCGCAAGCAGATCCTTTCCGATATTCTCGGGCTGTCGCGCTGGGAGGACTACGAGGAGCTCGCTAAAGAAACCCTGAAAGAACTGGGCGAGAACATCAATCTGCAGAGCGCGCTGATCGCTGAGATCGATGAAGCGCTTAAAAAAGCGCCATACTTTCAAACCCTGCTGGCTGAGGCGGAGCAGGCCGAGGCTGAAGCGCGCGCCGCTCGTGAAGAAGCCGAAGCGCGGCTGCGCGAGGTTGAACATGCCAGCACCGACCTGCGCCGGGCGAATGAACTGCGCGCTGTGCATCAGCGCCGGCAGGCGGAGCTGGCGCGCGATTTGGGCGAGGTCGAGCAAACGATCGCAGTGCAGACGGAGCGGGTCGCCGCGCACCAGGCGGTCATCGATGCGCAAGATGAGATCGAGGCTGGCTATGCGGCCCTGCTCGCTGCCCGTGCCGACGATCAGGCGCTGGCCGCCAAGCTGATGGCGTTGAGCGCGCTCGATGAAGAACGGCGCGCTCTTGAACGCGCGATCGAAGCCGAGCGCGCTCAGTTGACCAATGCCATCAGCGCCGGCGAAGCGGCGATCGAAGCGCTGCAGCGCACTATCGCGGCGAGCAAGCCGGAAGAAACCAAGCGCGTGCAGGCCGAGGTGACGGCGCTGCAGCATCTTGACGCTCAGCGCACAGCGTTCCAAACTGAGCTGACTCAGCTCGAGGCTGAACGCGGCGCGCTGACGGCGGCCAACCGAGCGCTGCGCGAGACGATGAACGCGATCCGCGATCGGTTAGACCGATTGGAAGCAGTCGAGGGCGCGCTGTGTCCTCTGTGCGGCCAGCCGCTGGAAGAAGCGCGGCGGCAGGAGTTGATCGCGGAACTGAACAAAGAGGGCAAAGAGCAGGGCGATCTGTTCCGTTCGAATGAGGCTCGCCTCAAGGAGTTGAGCGCGACGATCGAGGAGCGGCGGGCGGCCATTGAGGAATTGGGTATCGAATTGAGACGGCTCGATCTGCTCAGACAGCAGGCCGCGGTTTTAGAGGAGGGTTTAAGGAAAGCCAGCGAAGCCGCAGTTGAGTTGGAGCGCAGGCGGGCTGAGCTGGCGGCGCTGCACGGCCAGCTTGAAGCGGAGGCCTACGCGCCAGAGTACCGTCAGCAGCTCGGCGAGTTGGAGGCGCGCCGCGCGGCGCTTGATTACGACAGTGAGCGTCACAGCCTTGCCCGTGAGAAGTTAGAGGCTTACGGCGCTTATGAGTCGCGGCAAATGCAGCTCGAGACCGCGCGCAGCGCGCTGCCCGAAGCGCAGGCTGCCCTCGCGGAGGCGCAGGCCCGGCGCGCCCGCCTGCATGAGGCGCAGGCGGAGGTCACAGCCGAGCTGGAGACGCTGGAGACGCAGATCGCGGAGCTGGAGGCGCTCGTCAAAGAACAGCAGGCGCGCGAGGCGGAGGTCATTCGGCTGCGCGCCGAAGAACGCGCTGCGTTACAGAAGGTCGTCGATGCGCGCCAGGAACTGAACGCCATCGACGCGCAGCGAGCGCGCCGTGTCGACTTAGAAAACCGGCTGCGAGCGCTGCGCGAGCAGGAATCGATCTACAGCGAGCTGCGCACTGCGTTCGGCAAAAAAGGCGTGCCGGCCATGATCATCGAGACGGCGATCCCCGAGTTGGAGGCCGCGGCCAACCATTTGCTGGCACGCATGACGGATGGCCGCATGAGCCTGACCATGCCGACCCAGCGCGACAAAGTAACTGGCGGCGTGGCCGAGACGCTCGATATTCACATCGCCGACGAACTGGGGACGCGCAGCTATGAAATGTTCAGCGGCGGCGAGGCGTTCCGCATTAACTTCGCCATCCGCGTTGCACTCTCGCAGCTGCTGGCGCGCCGAGCCGGCGCCCAACTACGCACGCTCTTCCTTGATGAGGGGTTCGGCACGCAGGATGATGACGGCCGCAATAAACTGGTCGAGGCGATCACCGCCATTCAAGAAGACTTCGATATCATCCTGGTGATCACGCATATCGAGGACCTGCGCGACTCTTTCCCCGTGCACATTCAGATTGAAAAGACGAGCGATGGCAGCCGCATCATGGTTCGCTGAAGCAGATCGATCGTCTGGTGCGCGCTTTGAGGGTATCATTAAAGCAGTGAGCGGCGCATGAAGGAGACGGACGAATGCAAGTGCAGTCAGAGAAAAGGCGCCTGCTGGCTCTTATCCTCAGCAGTGGATGCCTTGTCCTGCTGTTCACCGTTATCGGGTTGGCCGCGGGCGTGGGTTTGGTGCAGCCCGCAGCGGCACAGGGCGAAACGCTTGAGCCGACGCAGCGCCCCACCTCGGAATTTGATTTCAACATCCAGCCCACTCGCCCCCCGTTCGGCACCGAGACACCACCGCCCAGCTTGACCGGCGTGAACGGTCGTGCCGTCAATGGCCCGGTTGCGGTTCGCAGCGGCCCCGGCCTCAACTTTCCGCGCATCGGCGCCGTGCCGCTGAACGGCCGCGTCGATATCATTGGCTACAACGGCTATAACCTTGACCGTCGCTGTTCGCCCAACTTCGCTGCTGACCTCGATATGTGGGTGATGGTGCTCTACCGCGGCCAGCCGGGCTGGATGGCGCGCTGTGCCCTGCAGATCACCGGTGAGTTCAACCTCAGCCGGATGATCGTCAATGCGCCGCCGCCGGGCGCGCCGCTGCCTACCGGTTTCGCCACGCCAGCAGCGCCCTGAGTTTGTTCGATGATGTCGGTATCGTCCCGCGGGATCGTCTTCCGTGCTGCGCTGTCAGCAGCTGGTTTGCTGCTGGCCGGATGCGCTGCCGGCGCGCTGCCGGTTGTGCCAACCGCCCAGCCCACCGCCACTTCAACGCCGACGGAAGCGCCGACGCGCACGCCTGCCGGGGAGATCACACCGACCCCGCCGCCAACGCCTTTGCCGGCTACTCCAACCGGAGGCCCGTCGCCGACGCCGCTGTTCGGCCCCCCGCGCGAGGTGACTGCCGTCGGCACGGAAGTCCGGGTTTTCAACCCAAATGCGCCGCGCATCGAGTTCTTCACGACCGATGTGCTGGCCGTCGCGCCGGGCGATAACCTGAACTTATACTGGTCGACGCGTGGCACAACCAGCGCCAACATCTACCGTTTGGAGCGTGGGGTGCGCAACCAGCTGTGGCCAGTGGGGCCAGATGGCAGCCTGACCGTGCCCACTCGGCGCAGCGATCGCGGCGTGGTCGAATTCCTGCTCACCGTTGGCGATGGCTCGCAGATTGTTGAGCAGGTGCTGACGATCCCGGTCGCCTGCCCGGATATCTGGTTTTTCCAGCCTGCGCCCGATGACTGCCCAGCCGGCCCAGCGCGCGAGACGCGCCTGATTGAGCAGTCGTTCGAGCGAGGCCGGATGCTGTTCGTGCAGGCCAGCGATCTGGTATACGCGCTGTTCAATGATGGCTTTGAGCCGGCGTGGATCGTCATCCAGAACCGTTTTAACCCGGCCACCGATCCGGAGTTCGATCCCGAATTTGCCGCAGCGCTGCCGCCCGGCTTTTACCAGCCCACGCGTCAGCTCGGTTTTGTCTGGCGCGGCAACGATACGGTGCGCGGTCGGCTTGGCGTGGGCATCCAGCCCGATTTGACATATCAGGGTTTCATCCAGACCTTCACCAGCCCGACCGGCGAGTCCACGCTGTACGTGAGCAGCGCCGATGGGACGGTGCTGCGCCTGCTGCCCGAAGGCGCTTTATGGCAAATTATCACCCCGCCCTCATAATGCCGGGCTATGATCGCAGCTGAAATGTGATCGCGGAGAGAGCTCCATGCTAAACGAAACTGCGTCGTCGATCGAAGATCGGCCGGCGCTGCGGCCGTCTGGGCGCACCGCGCCCTCCGACTCCAGCCCGCTGCACAATGAGCTGCGCCATATCCTCATGGAATTTATGCTCATCGAACGCGAGTTGATCGCTGATGAGCGGATCGCCGGGCGCGAGAATCTGCTCATGATCGGGCCGGACAGCCGCTTAGTCGCTTCGTTCGAGGGCCGCCTGCTGCTGGACTCCGAGGAGGCTTACGAACGGCTGAGCGCTCGGTTGGCGGAGCGCGATCACCTGCCTTTGTTCCGCGAAGTAGATGGTAAGCATATCGTGCACCTCGTCTCTGGGCTGGCGCGGCCTCAGCGCCGCCCGTGGTGGCCGAATGCTGCCCTGTTTGCGGCGACGCTGTTCTCGGTGCTAATCGTCGGCACGCTGATCGCCGCCGGAGAGGCGCTGATGGACAACCCCATCCTCGCCAACCAAATCGTCAACGATTTGATCCCGAACCTGTGGCGCGGCCTGCCCTATGCCATCAGCATCCTGCTCATTTTGGGGGCACATGAACTAGGGCACTATTTCGCCGGGCGGCATCATCGCATCAGCGTCACGCTGCCCTATTTCATCCCCGCGCCGCCCTTCATCAGCCCGATCGGCACGTTCGGCGCTTTCATCCAGCTGCGCGAGCCGATCAAAAACCGCAAGGTGCTGCTCGATGTCGGCGCGGCCGGCCCGCTGATGGGCTTGGTGTTCGCCATCCCGATCCTGTTCATCGGGCTGGCGACATCGCCGGTTGGCCCGCTGACGGCCAGCGGCCTGGTCGAGGGCAACTCGCTGTTATACGCCCTCATGAAGACGATCGTCTTTGGCCGCTTTTTGCCCGATGCGACCTCCGATGTCTACTTGAACCAACTGGCGCAGGCGGGTTGGACGGGGCTGCTCGTCACTGCGCTGAACCTGATCCCGATCGGCCAGCTTGATGGCGGCCACATCCTCTATTCGCTGATCGGCGATTTTGCGCGGCGCTTGTACTACCCGCTCATGGCCGGCGTGGTCGCGCTGGTCTTCCTGTTTTCCGACGCATGGCTGTTCTGGCTCATTTTGCTGTTTTTGTTCGGCCGCGTTTACGCCACGCCCCTGGATATGATCACCCGCCTCGACCGGCGGCGGCAGTTGATCGCGCTGCTGGCGATATTCCTGTTCATCGTCACGTTTGTGCCCGTGCCGTTCACGTTCCGCGTGGCTGAAACGCCGATGCCGTTAGGCCGCGAGAGCGCCGATCTGCTGCTGCCGGTCGCGGTGCTGCTGACGGCGCTGTGGGCCGGCCGGCGCCGCTTTATTCGCCCGCGCTTCCACCGCGCCTCAATTGCCGATGACCGGCGGCCGCGGTAGATACAGAACCTGACCGACATAGATTTGATTCGGATCGGCCAGGCAGTTGGCTGCCGCCAGCTCGTTGATGGTGCTGCTGGTCTGCTGTGCGAGCAACCCCATGCTGTCGCCCGGCTCAACGGTGTAGGGAATCCAATTGGGCGGGGGCGGGCAGTTCGGGTTCGCGCCCTCGACGGGCAGGCTTGGCGGAGGGACAGCCTCTGAACCTGGCAGCGGGGTGATCGACGGGATGAAGATCGGAATTTCAGTCGAAGGGCGGGTTGTGGGCGTGGGCGGGTTGGTCGTGAGGTTGCAGGCGAGGGCTGCGGCGGCCAGCAGCAGCAGCGACAGCCCCAAGCCGGCGTGCATCGCAGCCCGGCGCCGCGGCGGGCGTTGAGGACGCATGGCGTCATCCTTTCCTAAATGACGCCACAAGCGTAGTCGATCTCACCCCACGATGCAATCCCGCAGCGCAGCCTTAAGGCGCTCCCCCGTTGCCATCATTGCAGAGTGGCGCTTACAATTTGAAGGTGTGCGCACACCGCGCGCTTCGCGATCGACGACGCACAGGCAGGCCATTTTGCCATGTTCCGCTTTAAGGCGCTCATTCCAAAAGGGCAGTTCGCGCGCAGCGTCTC
>DAOTYT010000463.1:0-3452 GCA_034434615.1 Anaerolineae bacterium
CCTCCTCAGGATTGGTGATTCCGGGCAGTTCAACCAGAATACGAGATGCGCCGAGAACTTGCACAATGGGCTCAGTCACCCCTAACGCATCAATTCGACGTGAGACGTTGTTCGCCGTCTGCCGCAGGTCGTCGATCGTATAGCTGCCTGGCGGGAGCTCAGCCTCTAGTAGAACGCGAAGACCACCGACCAAGTCAAGCCCTTGACTGAGCTGCACATTCAAGACGATATCCGGTTCTCCATCGCCGTTGATGTCCCAGCGAATTCCGGTGGTATCAGGTAAAGCAACCCACAGCGAAAACAGCATCAAGATGATGATAACGATCAACCACAGAGTGTTACGCTTCATAAAGTTCCTTTTGTGAAGCGGGCGCGCTCGGATAGACTGAACTCATTCTGGTCTTTCCTGCCCCGTAGCCCGGCGCACAGAGTCGGCCAGTTCCTCAGGGTCAAACGGCCGCATTAACGCGGTCGCAACGATGCGAATGACCACACCATCTGCGATCTCGAGGTGCGCAATACCCGTCTCTGCTTCGATCGCATGGACGCGGCCGATAATGCCACCAAACGTGATCATCTCATCGCCCACACTCAGTGATTGAACGTAGCGCTGCTGTTTTTGAAATTCGCGCTGGCGTGGAAAAATGACCAGTGACCAGTAAGCACCAAGTGCTAATAACAGCACAACCCCAACGAGGATGAATTCGTCCATTGAGCATCGACCTTAAACTGCGTATGGTGCGATTATAACCTTCCTCTGCCCCCCGGCAAGATAGACTCTTGCAGTACGTGGCTGGCATCAACTTGACCCAGCCGATTATTGTACCTACAATACGGGCACGGTATCGCAAACCGTAAAGGAAGCTGTGGATGTTCAAGAGAATAAGTTGTGTGCTCGCTGCTGTGTTTCTGTTTGCTGGGTTGATTTCGGTTCATGCTCAAGAGCAAACCATCTCGATCAACAGCGGCGCCGGCAGTGAGGTTTGGTTCATCAGCGGAGAGCCGTCGTTGGTCATCAATGGCTTTGACCTCAATGCGCTGGGCGTTCCGCTGCCCGCGGTGATCAACCGCGTCAGCATCTCGGTGGATAGGCCCACGCCTGGCGTTCCGGTAGAGGTCGTTATCTACCAAGACCCCAACGGCGGCTCCCCTGTTGATGCCGTACTTGTTAGCCGCACGCAGGTCGATATCACTTCGGCCGGCGTGTTCACTGTGAACCTTCCGGAACCGGTGACAGTTACACAACCCGCTGTCTGGATCGGGTTCTACCTGCCGGTTGATTTTCGCTTTTTGGGAGACACATCAGGGTCGTCTGTGCTTACGTACTGGGCTTGGACGCCGGGAGGAACATTCGACTTAGCCAACCTTGCCTCGGCCCAAGTCCTTGGCCCGGCAGACGGCAGCGCGCCTGTCAACATCAACATGAACGGCCGGGCGCGGATCACGGCGGGGATCACCCCGACCGCAGCAGCCGCTGCTGGCGCGGGCATAGTTCAGACCGAAGGTTCTGGCGATGTAAACTTGGGTGTCCTTGCGCCATTCGCTGAGTGCGAAGGTGTGCTCTACGATACTGCCGATGAATTGAGCAGCTACCTCAATGCGATCAATGTGCACTGCGATACTGTGCCAGTTTGGTTGGCGCCGCCTTCGCCGACCGGCTTTGAGCGGCGCGGTGGGCTGTATGACCTCCAGTTTTATAAAGACTTTGGCATTTTGCCCGGTCGCTTGACGATCGCTGTGACTCACTGCATTCGTCCACTTCCTGAAGACTTGAGCCGTGCGGTGATCGGTCTAGCGCACGGTGCGCCGCGAGAATGGCGCATCTTGCCGAGCCAGCGTTTCGGCGATTTGGTTTGCGCTGAAGTGCGCTTTGGAGGCAATCTCTCTTACTTCGTACCCTTCGGTTCGTAAGCGGGCTGCTGTCCATCGCTCCTTTCGCGATGATGACCCGTTTACGAGCCGCCAATGAGGACTTTTACGGGAAATGCGTGTTGAAACGAATCACCGGCTCGCGCGACGCAACCGGCAAATTGCGCAGTACATGTTTTTCGCGAGTTTTCTTGTCCCTATCGCTGGTTTGATCATCATCAATCAACAAACCTTCTCGCCCGATGATGAAGTCGATTTCATCACGTTTATGCTGCCTCTCTTGGTGCTGCCGGCCGCTTATCTGTTCACCTTAATTGCAGTGCGGATGGCCAATCTCTGGGTTCGCAAGCCGCGTCCAGAGGAGGTTATTCGGGAAGGCGTAAAGGGCGTTAGCAATAAAAGCGTTCTTTACAATTACTACCACTTTCCAGCGCGCCATGTTTTGATCACACCGCAGGGTGTTTATGCGATGGTCACGCGTTTTCAGGACGGTCGCTTTACCGTCATCAATGATAAGTGGATCACGCATCGAAGCGCGCTTGGCCGTATTTTCGGTATCTTCCGCATGGATAGCATCGGCGATCCCTGCTACGATGCGCTTCGTGCGGCTGAGCATGTCAAGGCTAAGTTAGCGTCGATCGCTCCGGATGTTGAAGTGCAGCCCCTGATTGTTTTCACTGACCCCCGCGCAGAAGTCGACATCCAAGGGGTTTCTGTGCCAGTGGTGCATGCCAGCAGCAAGCGCAGCCCCAGCCTGAAAGACTTTCTGCGTGAGGCAGCCAAAACACCGCGACCTTCGTTGACCCCTGAGCAAATCGCAGCTTTTGAAGAGGCTACCCTACCCTCTCGATGACAAAACGGCGTTGGATTACGCTGTGGTTCCTTACGGCGCTGCTCCTCGGCGGCTTAGCGCTGAGGTTGTATCGAATCAATGTGGTGCCGCTGCGCGGAGACGAGGCGTTCACGGTGCTGCATTGGATGCGCGAACCCCTCGCGAACACGCTAACCGTCATCGCGCCGGTTGACCCGCAGCCGCCGCTCGCGTACTCGCTCTACCGAGGCTGGTCATTGGCAGTCGGTTCACATGAACTGACTGTTCGTCTTTTACCTGCACTGATGAACACGATCGGCATTGCCGCAATCTTCGCGGTAGGTTTTCGGCTTGGCGGGCGAAAGCTGGGGCTGCTGGCGGCGCTCGTTTGGGCATTTCATCCACTTCAAATTTGGCATGGTCAAGATGCCCGTAACTATGCGATCTGGGCCGCGGCTTCGCTTGTGGCACTTTGGTTGAGCCTGCGCGCTCTTGAACGCGATAGGCGGATAGACTGGATTCTGTATGTCGCTGCTGCGAGCGTGGCTGCTTATGTCTACTACTTAGAGCTGTTCGTCGTTGCTGCATTGAACATCTATGTTATTGTCTTCTATGGGAAGAGGCGGGCGACTTTAATGCGTTGGTTCATGGCGCAGGGTTTAGTCGCTTTACTACTCTCTCCGTGGTATTTGCAGGAACGATTGCTGTTAGGAAGTGGATATACGGGTACTGCGTCGGGTTTTGACCCAATGCTTTGGCTGACGTGGTTCCT
>DAOTYT010000464.1:0-3188 GCA_034434615.1 Anaerolineae bacterium
GGCGCTGCTGCTGTGGCTGGTCGTGATCGAAGACTGGAAGCCACAACCCACCCTAAAGCGGCGGCATCAATGGCAATAGCCTGTGCGCCTACCATGCGCCATACTCAGCGATAGGTTTACTGACGGTGGAGATAATCACTATGGAAAAACGGTTGCTGGGCCGCACTGGGCTGCACATCACCGCGATCGGCTTTGGCGCATGGGCGATCGGCGGTGGTGGTTGGGAATTCGGGTGGGGGCCGCAGGACGATGTCGACTCGATCGGCGCGATTCGCCGCGCGCTTGATTTGGGCGTCAACTGGATCGATACGGCGGCCGTTTATGGTCTGGGGCGTTCTGAGCGCTTGGTCGCCGAGGCGCTGCGCGGCATGAGCGAGCGGCCCTATGTTTTCACCAAGTGCTCGCTGTTGTGGGATGATCAGGGCCGCATCATCAACAATTTGAAAGCGGCCTCGATCCGTCGCGAGGTCGAGGACAGCCTGCGCCGCTTAGAGGTCGAGACGATCGACCTGTACCAGATTCACTGGCCTAATCCCGATCCCGATATTGAGGAGGGGTGGTCAACGCTGGTCAAGCTTAAAGACGAAGGCAAAGTGCGCCACATTGGCGTCTCGAACTTCAACGTCGAGCAGCTTCGCCGCGCCGAGGCGATCGCCCCGGTCGAGACACTGCAGCCGCCATACTCGCTGATCAAGCGGGACGTGGAAGCGGAAATTTTGCCGTACTGCCGGGCCAACAACATCGGCGTGATCGTCTATTCGCCGATGTATTCAGGCCTGCTGACCGGCGCGATGACGCGGGAACGGATCGCAAACTTTGCCGAAGATGACTGGCGGCGGCGCGACCCGGAATTCCGCGAGCCGCGGCTGACGCGCAACCTCGCGCTGGCTGAACGGTTGGCGGCTGTTGGCGCACGCTATGGTCGCTCGGCTGCCGAAGTCGCCGTCGCGTGGACGCTGCGCCATCCCGCCGTGACCGGCGCGATCGTCGGTGCGCGCCGGCCGGAGCAGGTGGATGGTTTCATCAACGCGTGGTCGCTCAAGCTCAGCGAGGCCGACTTGGCTGAGATCGAAGGCTGATCACCCCTCAGGCAGCGTTAAGGCGCCGCGCGCCAGCGCGTCCTCAAAAGTTGCGATCGTCTGGGCGATGCCGTCGGCCAGCGGCGTTTCGTAAACGCGCGCGAAGTGCCGGCGCAGCTCGCTATCGTCGAACCCGACCGGGAAAGGCAGCGGCTTGTCGTCAGCGCTGATCTGCGCGCCCGGTTTGATCTGGCGGATGATGTCGACAACGTCGGCCATCGCTGCCGGCGGAGAGCCTAAATTGAACGCATGCGCGCCGCTCAGCGGCTGGCGGGCAGCATCGATGAACTGGAGCGCGACATCGGATGCATACTGAAACTGCATTGTGCCGCCGAAGCTGATGTGAAATGACAGCCCCGCGGCCGCCGCCAGCATCGCTTTAGTTGGTTCGCTCGTCAGCCCTTGATCGCGCCCCGGCCCATAGACGGTGTAGGGTCTCAACGTCGTGCTGCTCAGGCTATTTTCTTCCCAGTAAACGCGGGCGATGCCTTCGCAAGCCACTTTGTAAACGCCGTAAAGCGTGTGTGGGTCGGGCGGCGCATCGTGCGGCAGCAGCCCGGGTGGGTAAGCGCTCGGCGGCCCGTAGATCGCGATCGAGGACGCCTGTGCCAGATGCGCAATGCCGGCCTGCCGCGCCGCCTCGAAGACATTGACGGTTCCAACCACATTGACCTGCGCGCCCATCACAGGGTTAGCGCGGCAGAAAGGCACTTGCAGGGCAGCAAGATGGATGATGTGCGTCACGCGGTGCTCGGCGATGGCGCCCGCCACCTGAGCGTAATCGGTCAGGTCGCCGCGCACGAAGGCGATCGCAGCCTGTTCCTCACGTGAGAGGAGTAAATCCAGGCGTGAGCGATTGTCGCTCAAATCAAAGCTGACTGCGTGCGTCCCCTGTTTGACCAGATGGTACAGCGTCCACGCGCCGATGCAGCCCATCGCTCCAGTGACGAGCGTAACACTGCTCCTTTCGGCGCTCATGATCGGCCGTCCTCGCTGACGAAGCGGTTGACGAGCCGCCCAAGTTTGCCGATCTCGACGGCATATTCATCGCCGGGTTTAAGCCACACCTTGTCTTTCATGCCGAAGATCACCCCTTCTGGCGTGCCGGTCGAGAAAATATCGCCTGGTTCCAGCGTCATGTACTGGCTGGTGTAGCTGATAATTTGAGCGACGCTGAAGATCATATCTGCCGTTGATGAGTTTTGACGCAGCTCGCCATTAAGCCAGCCGCGCACTGGCATGTCGGTGGGGTCTCCGGCTTCATCGGCCGTCACAAGGTAGGGGCCGATCGGGAGGAATTGATCCAAGGTTTTGCCGAGCAGCCATTGGCTGGTGCGCATTTGCAGATCGCGCGCGCTCACGTCGTTGGCGTTGCAGTAGCCAAGCACATAGTCGAGCGCGTTGGCCTCGCTCACGTACCGAGCGCGGCGCCCCATGACCACGCACAGCTCGGCTTCATAGTCGACCTCTTTTGCGACCGCCGGAAGCGGCACAGGTTCATTGGACGCGGCAATAGCATTGCCGAATTTTGAGAACAACAGCGGCACTGGCGGGGGCGCTGCGCCCGACTCGGCGGCGTGGCGCAGGTAATTCAGCCCAATGCAGATGATCTTGCCCGGATTTGGAACGGCGGGGCCAAGCGTCAGGGCCGTTTCGTCATGATACAGGTCCGCGCGGCCGGCGCTCGCTTCGACCAGGCGCTGAAGCGGGGCGAGCGCGACGCTGCCAGCGGCATAGAAGGCTGAGGGCGTAAATGCGACTTCGCTAAGGCCGAGCGCTGCGGCCGCGGCCGCAACATCGAGCACGCCTTCCGCCGTCTTCACGCCGAGGGCCATTTGACCGTTTGCGCTGCGAAAGGTGAGGAGGATCATCGGGGCAGCTCCTAAGCCAGCATAAGTAATACCGCAACTATACCTAAGACGGCGGCGCGTTTCGAGAATTCGAGAAATGGAACGGTGTGCCTGTTTTGATGCCATTTTTTGACAGCGTATTAATATCGCGCTAAAGTTCTATAGAGAACTAGTGAAATACCGCACTTTGAGGAGGTTCTTTTGCCAGAGATGCTCCCGATCGAAATGGATAAGACCAGCCCCATTCCGATCTATTTCC
>DAOTYT010000465.1:0-2939 GCA_034434615.1 Anaerolineae bacterium
GCCGTGAGATGGGCATCCAGTTCACGCTCTCTGAGAACCAGCCAGACCGGCCATTCGCGGAAGGCGTGGTAGGCTTCTTCTTCGAGCGCCTGAAAGGGATGGGTTTCTCCTGTGCTTCGTTTGGACATTTCATTTCCTTTTGCTCTCAGCTTTCAGTTATCAGCCCTCAGCTTTTGGCTGACCGCTGATGGCTGACGGCTAGGTGGTTTGGAAGCGGGCGATTTCCCCCGCCGATGGGCGGTTGTACAGATACCAGAGACCTTCATCCTGAATGTCGAGGACATAGTGAAAGCGCGGCAGCGCGGCGATGATGTCGCGGTGCTGCTGGTTCAGATGCTGGAACGCCGCGTCTTCGTGGAAGACATTCATGCCTTGCCGCTGCGAAAAAACCACGCGAATCGGGCAGTTCTCGAATACCAGCCGCGCTTTACCCGCAAGGAATACGCTCATCTGTTGATCCACCGCGATCAATTTTTTGCGCCGGGTACGGAAGGTCTTGGCGGCTTCAATCAGAAAATCCAGCAGCGAGGGATGCCGCATCAGGCGGTAGACCTCATCTACTGCGATGACGCGCGGCTGCTCGTCGATCAGGCTGTCGCGCCGGATGGCGCTCAAGACCTGCGTATACGCCAGCGCCTGCAAGATGGGGTCGCTTTCCAGTTCGTGAAAGCTGAACACGCGCGGCTCGATGCGTTCCCTGCCGCCGCGTGACAAATCCACATTGGTCGCGCCGTTGAGGAATTCCGCCCAGGGTCCCGACCCGGTGCAGAGACCGGCAATCTCGTCGGCGAGATTTTTGGCGATATGCCGGGTGGCTTCTTTGTCCCCCAGTCCTGACAGGACATCACAGACCACATCGCAGGTCGGCGCGAGTTCGGGGGAGACTCGGTTTAAGTCGGGAAAACCGCGATACAGGATTTCCAGCGCTTCCCCCAGCAGACTGCGTTCCAGGTTCTCGCGCTGCGCGCCTGACAGCGTGCGTCCCAGCACCGTTTCATAGATGCGGGTGACATGCGACACCTGCTCAATCAGGGTCGGAAACATCACATCCTGCGGGTTAAGCTTCGTTGCTTTGGCACTCATCACATACCAGGGCAAACCGAAAGCGTCCGCGATGTGCCTGCCATGTCCCATCGGTTCGAGCAGGTCAAAGGGAATGCCGTTCTCGGCGTACTCACGGGTCAGGTAGCAGTTCAAGCCGAAAGTTTTGCCGAAACCGCTGACTCCCACCCAGATTTCATGGGTCGCACGTTTATCGCGCCACGAGTTATGGAAGACAGGGTAGGAAGCGCCTACCGCTTCGCCGCGCAGGATGCCATCCGTCGCCGACAGTTTGCGGTAGCCCAGCGGCGACAGCATTACGGCAAGTTCCCGTGAGGTGACAGGCCAGGTGGTCGTGGGTACATTGATGTCTTTGGTACGTTTGGCGGTGAAGAAGCCCACCGAACGTGCCAGCAGTTCGCCGACCTCCTGCCGAAGGGAGAACCATGCTCGCGTCTCATTGACGACGGTTTGCACCCGTTCTTTCAGCGTGTTCAGGTCATCTGCCGCCACTGCAATCGTGAGCTGCACCATATGGAGCGCGTCACCGTTGTTGATCTCCTGCAATGCTTTGCGGCAGTCGGCGATGCGCTGCACCGAACGGCTGTCCTCCCCGCTCACGCCTGCCAGATGTACCTGATAGGCTTGAATAATCCCTTCGAGCGCGTCAATCGCCGCGTTGCGGTCATAGGTCTTGGAGATGTCCACTGACAATGCCAGCGGAAAATTCAGCCGCAGCAGCGGCGGCAGCGGACGAAAGAAGTTCCACGCTGCCGGAGCAAATTCGTAACTGGTCAGAATCGACCAGCAGGGACGACCACCGGGACGACCTGCGGGAGCCAGATGCCAGAACGGGGTCTCGCGGATTTCGTAGCGTCCCTCGAACAGCGACGGCCACGCGCCTTCCGCCACCTGGGTTTCAAAGGCAGATGTCATGCCGCCTGCCAATGCACGCGGATTCTGGTCGCTCCACAGCGCCATGCCGCACAACGCCCGCTGATACTCGGCGCTGTCGTTCAGGCTCTCGAAATGGCGGCGGTATTCCATCAGCAGAGCCCGCCGCTGCGCGTCGTCCACCTCCTGCGCCTTGCGGCTCAGGCTGCTGATTTTGTCATTCAGCGTAGCGGGCATCTGCCAGCACACAAACCGCGCCGGTTCGCGCAGCGTTCGCAGCCAGGTTGAGAAACGCGCCTGAAGCGCCTGCACCCCTTCTTCGGTGGCGTGCAGCATGATGTCGAACGGTTCGATGAGGAAGGTGCGAACGGTACTCATTAGCGGATCACCTCCGTCATCGGGGCATCCACGAACACCAGCCCGTCATCCCGATCTGCTTCCGCTGCGCGGGCAAATGTAACCCACTCGCGCATGTCGATGTCGTAGTTGGGTTGGGCGGGCGCAAACACCACCGCCGCATCCAGTTTCACCAGTTCGATGGGCAGTTCCAGCGATTTCGCCAGGCTGCCAAACAACCCCTGCGTATCCCGCGCCGCCGCCAGCAGCAGCGAGCCGCGCACGCGGTACATCAGCCGCTGCCACAGGGGAAGTCCGCCGCGTGTCCCGGTCATGATGAGGACGAAGACGGCAAGCACCACGCCAGCGGGAATTGCCCATCCCGGCATAGCAAGGTTGAAGACGGTGTAGGTCAAGCCGCCGCCGACACCGCCCAGCAGCAGGCGTTTGAAGGGGATGCCGAAGAACCCTTTTTCATCGCGTAAAAGTACATGCGATTTGAAATCGGCTGCCATAGCCTTCCTTTCATACAGAAAAGGCGCGAAGCGCATCCGCGCCTCGCGCTGCGTGTGGGATGGGGGTTAGGGAGCGCCGAAGGTGATGAGGGTGGTGACGCTGGAGGCGAAGATGACAAACAGCAGACCAATCACGACCTGATTGGCGGCTTT
>DAOTYT010000466.1:0-2135 GCA_034434615.1 Anaerolineae bacterium
TGGACGGTCACCGTCCCGCCGCTTCACGCTGTGATCTCGAATTTCCGCCTGATCTTATGGCCGCAAACCCGCCGCCGCTATACGCCAGCCAGCTTGCCGCGCACATATATCCTCGGCCTGCGCGAGGTGCAGCTCGATGAGCGGCGCGGCGTCCTCATCCGCCTGCGCACCGGCCACCAGTTGTTCATGGTTGTGCACCCGAGCGAGCTGCCGGAATTCGTCTCGACGCTGCGCAGCATGCTCACGCCGCCGGTGCGCGGCCGTGTTTATACCGCGCGGCTGCTGCGGCACGATCTACAGCGCATCATCCACACCATTCAGCGCATTTAACGCGATCAGAACAGCGAAAGCTGCGTGGGTGTCTCATCAGAAGGGGCATCGGTCTGGCCGTCGTCGGGCATCGGCTGCACGCGCAAAATCCCGGCGGCGCGGCGCCGCCGCATCTCGTCCAGCACCGCGAGGATGCGCTGGAAATCGGCTTCCATGGCTGGCCGCAGCGAGGGGTTACGCAGCACCGCCGCCGGGTGATAGAGCGGATAATAGGCGCGGCCGTCCTCATATTTAGGTTGACCATGAATTTGCGAGATCTTCTCGCCCGGAAAATAGCGGGCCATGCTGAAGCGCCCCAGCGTGACGATCACCAGCGGGTCGATCAGCGCGATCTGCCGGTCAAGGTAGGGCCGGCAGGTTTCGATCTCGCTGGGCAGCGGGTCGCGGTTATCGGGCGGCCGGCACTTGACGACGTTGGTGATGAAAACGAGGCTGCGCTCCAGCCCAATGCCGCGCAGCAGTTCGTTCAGATAATCGCCGGAGCGGCCGACGAAAGGCAGCCCCTGCTGATCTTCATTGAACCCTGGCCCTTCACCGATGAACATGATCGGCGAGGAGATGTTGCCGGCGCCGGGCACCGCGTGCGTGCGGCTGCGATGCAGGTCGCACAGCGTGCAGGCGCGCACTTCGGCGGCGATGGCGCGCATCGCCTCGGCGCGTTCGCTGGTCATGGTGGTCGTCCTTTCGCGTTGATTGCCCCATCGAATCGTACCGCAGCCGGTCGTCGATGGCAATTCGCGCAAGTTCCGCCGGCTCAGCTCCGGCCTTGACACCAAAGGAGCCTTCGCTATACTACCGGTAAGTGAGCAGGTTGCGCCGCGGTAGCTCAGTTGGTAGAGCAACGCACTGAAAATGCGTGGGTCGCCGGTTCAAGTCCGGCCTGCGGCATTGCAAGCCAGTCGATTACAGCGGCTGGCTTTTTTTGCGCCCTAACGCAGCAGCTTGGGCAGCAGCCGTTCCATCATCTCGACCGTTTCATCGATCGATTGGAAATCGTCGGCATACGAAATGACTTTGAGCTGAGGGTCAAAGCTCCAAAAGCCGGCATGATCGTACAGATAACGAATATAGGTATAGCCAATGCGCAGCACGATCTGCGCCAGCATCGCCCCCATGAACGGAAACAGGACGATCACGCCGCGGTCGTGCACGTAAAGGCGCAGGCCAAGCTCTTCCATAGGGTAGCGCAGCTCGACATCGCGGCCCGGCCCCTGCGCGGCGACCAGGCTTGGGTCGAAGCGCAGCAGGGCGCGCGCCAGCGCGTAGGGCTTTAATTTGCGCACCGGCCAGGATGACTCTGGCTGATTTTCATCTTCGCCGTGTGCGTACAACCATTGGATCATCGCCGGCGTCAGCCGGCCCGTCTTCGGCACATAGAGGTGGATCTCGTACATCATCAGGCTTCGGCCTCCGCCTTCATCGTACGCAGCAGGTCGATCAACAAGGTGACATTGTCGATCTCGGCCAGCGGCAGGCGATGCCAGACTGCCCCGTTCGCATCGAGCAGCGCCAGCGCGCGCCCGCCGATGCGGCTGCCGCCGAACTCGGCCCAGCGCAGCACCCGCTCGCCCGCATACAAGCCGCTGTTGTCGAGCGCCAGCGTCTCGGCAAAGACGATGCGTTCACCGCGTTCAAGGCGAACCGCCAGCCCTGGCGCCAGTGCCGCGGCGACGCGCTCGCTCAAATGGGCGGCCAGTTCGGCCACGCGGCGATAGGCATTGGTGATCGCGATCTGCTCATCGCGAAGGGTGCGAATGGTGATGCAGTACTCATCGCGGGGCAGGCGGCCGCCGAAGTACGCGCGG
>DAOTYT010000467.1:0-3658 GCA_034434615.1 Anaerolineae bacterium
TGCGGCGCTGGCAGCGGCGCCGGCGGCGGTTGAGGTCGATATTTTGCGCAATGAAGACTACGACACGAAACGCCGCCAGCTCTTTCCCGATGGATTTATCTACTTTCGCTGCGTGATGAATTTATATCTTGTCTGGCTAACTGAAGCTGAGCGCATCGCCGTTGTGGGAAATTTGCTCGAGCGGCTGTGGAGTGCGGGGTTTGCGGCGGTTGCGGCCTGCGCGTTCGAGGATGCGCTGCCAGAACGAGGGGGATATCGCAGCCAAACGATCCCATGGCCAAGTTAACCGCCGCAAGCGGCTTCCCAATCACGCAGGAGGGAGGGCAAATCCGCATAGACGGCATCGGGCAGAAAGGCGCTTTCTTCGAGATCGTCGGCCGTGGCGACGCCAGTCAGCACAAGGGCGGTTCGCAGCCCCAACGCGCCTGCGCCGGCGATATCAGTATCCAGCCGGTCACCGATCATGAGCGTGCTGGCTGGCGGGGCCGACACGATTTCAAGCGCTGCCTCAAACATCGGGGCAGCCGGCTTGCCCATGATGCGCGGCTGACGGCTCGTGGCGGTTTGCAGCGCCGCCAGCAAGCTGCCCGCCCCGGGCGCTAAGCCATCAGGCATGGGAAAAGTAGCATCGGCATTGGTCCCGATGAACTCAGCTCCCGCGCGGATCAAAAGCGCTGCCCGCTTGAGCTTGGCATAGGTCAGGTCAAAGTCGATGCCAGCGACGACGACCTCCGCCTCTCCTTCCATACCGACCAGCCTAAAACCCGCCGATCCGATCAGAGCGCGCAGACCATCGCCGCCTAATACATGAACGGATGTGCCGTGCTCGAAGCGAGAGCGCAGGTAGCGTACCGCGGCCGTCCCCGAGGTGATGATTTGCTCCGGCTCGACGGTGCCAATCGCGAGGGCGGCCAACTTTTCAACATAATCGGACGGAGCGCGGCTGCTGTTGTTGGTCGCCAATGCGAACGGCAAACCGCGCCCGTGCAGAAAGCTGAACAGCGCCGGTGCGCCGGGCAGCACCTGCGTCCCGCGCCACAGCACACCATCCATATCCATGATCACCGCGCGGATGGTCGTGAAATCGATCATACTGCTGACATCCTTTTGAGCCAGCGGCATTATACAGGGGCGCATGCTACAATCCAACTGCGGAGAAAGAGGAATTCGATGACTTATTCCATCGTCGGCTACGATGCTCAAGAGGCAGCATGGGGGGTCGCCGTGGCCAGCAAGTTTCTGGCGGTTGGCTCGGTGGTCGGCTGGGCACAGGCGGGCGTAGGCGCAGTCGCAACCCAGGCGTGGGCGCGGGTTTCGTTTGGGCGAGACGGGTTAGCGCTCATGGCCGAGGGGCACAGCGCTGAGGAAACGCTCGCTATGCTGCTCGCCGCCGACCCAGGGAGCGCTTCGCGGCAGGTCGGCATCGTCGATGCGCGAGGACGCGCGGCAGCGCATACTGGGGCCGAGTGCCTTGACTGGGCCGGCCATCTGACGGGCGCGGGCTTTAGCTGCCAGGGAAATATTCTGACCGGGCCAGAAGTGCTCACAGCGATGAATGCGGCATTTCAAAGCGCTGCCGGCGAGCTGGCCGATCGGTTAATGGCCGCCCTGCTCGGTGGAGAACAGGCGGGGGGCGACAGGCGCGGACGTCAATCGGCGGCGCTGCTGGTCGTCAAGGCTGGCGGCGGCTATGGTGGCGACAATGACCGCTATCTCGACCTGCGCGTGGATGACGACGCCGACCCAGTGCGGCGGCTGGCTGATCTCGTCGCCATGCATCACCTATTTTTTGGTGAACCACGCCCAGAAGATCAACTCCCGATCACACCGGAGCTGGCCGGAGAACTGCAGTCGATCCTGATCGAGCAGGGGTATGCACAAGGCCCCGCTGATGGGCGGTGGGATGACCAGTGGATCGCGGCCTTCGATCGCCTGATCGGGAACGAAAACCTCGAAGAGCGCTGGCGCGGCCATGACACGCCGCATGTGATCGACCGGGTTGCGCTTCAGTATTTACGTGAACGGTTCGCGCGCCGCTAGCTGATCGTGCGATCCTCACTTTGATGAGCGCGCTGCGCCACCTTTTGATCTTGCTAGCGATCGTGCTGATCGGGGCAGGGCTGCGTTTTAACGCGCTCGGGCAGGACCGCCGTTTTCATCCTGACGAGGCGCTTTTCAGCACCTTCGCGCGCGAGGCTGCGCTGGGCGGGCGCTGGAACCTCGCCGGCGACCTCGATAAGCCGCCGCTGTCTATTTACGCCAGCGCTATCGCAATGGCGCTGACGGCGGCCAGCCAGAACGAGGATGGCGTCCTCGATTTCAGCGTGCGCCAAGGTGAATTCGCCGCCCGCCTGCCGGGCACGCTGCTCGGCGTGCTGCTGATCCTCACGCTTTACCGGCTGGCAGCCAGCCTTTATGCAAACCGCGATTTCGCGCTTGCTGCCGCGCTGTTTGCCGCGCTGTCGCCGCTGGCAGTTGCTTTCAGCGCGACGGCGTTCACCGACGCGCTCATGCTGCCGCTGATGACGCTCGGCTTGTGGATGGCCGTTGAGCGGCGATGGGGATGGTCCGGCATCTGGCTGGCACTGGCGTTTGCCAGCAAACAGCAGGCGCTGGTCTATCTTCTGCTGGCGCTGGCGCTCGGCTGGGCGCTGGGAGAGCTGCGCTTAAGGCACCTGAAACGGTTTTTCACCGCGTTCGGCGCAGTCGTGCTGCTGCTGGCGCTGTGGGATGCGCTGCGGCCCGGGCCATCTTTCTGGATGCTGGGAGCAGCCCATAACCTGCCTGACCGGTTCATTCGCTCGGATGAACTTGGCCCACGCATCACCCAATGGGGAGGTTATCTGCCGAGCCTGCTCGGCGCGCCGACAGCGCTGTTTATGCTCACTATCCCGATGGCTGTGGCTGGCCGCATTCGCCGACACCTGGGCCAGCGCGCGACCACCGTCGACCTCGTGCTCGCCAGTTTCTGCGTGATCTACGCGCTCGCCCATTGGCTGATCGCCTTCAACACCTACGATCGCTACCTGCTGCCCCTGCTGCCCCCGTTCATTTTGCTGTCAGCGCGCGCTGGCGCGGCGCTCTGGCGGTGGCTGGGCAGCCGCATCTCGACCGGAGAGCGCACGCTGGCGGCGGGGGTCGTCATCATCGCCATGATCGTCTCTGCGCTTGAGGCGAGCGCTTTTCGACTAGGATATCCGCAAGAGGACAGCAGTTTTGCCGATTACCGCGGCATTGATGCGCTCGCCACCACCCTCAACGAGATGGCGCTCGGCGCGATCGTCTACGACCACTGGCTGAACTGGCAGCTTGGCTACTACATGGGGCAGTGGTCAAACAAGCGGCGCGTGTATTACCCAGACCCCGCCGCGCTCGCTCGCGATGCGGCCGCTGATGCCGACCCAGCCCCGCGCTACCTCCCTGCTCCAGCAGGTGAACCCCTCGACCGGTGGTTAGAGGCGCTGGCGGCGGTCGGGTTCGAGGGCGAGCGGATCTATTTTCAAGACGGCTGGACGATTCAAAGGCTGAGACGCCCCTGAGGCACCGCTATGAACGCGGCACATTACGGCCAGTCCGCAAGATCTCCTGCACAGCTGAGAGCAAATTGTTCGCGATGTAAGGTTTCGTCAAATAGCGATCGGCGCCAGCTTCCAGCGCT
>DAOTYT010000468.1:0-2686 GCA_034434615.1 Anaerolineae bacterium
ACAGTGACGTGGACTGAAGCTGAGATCAACAGCGCCAATGCCATCCTCATCCCGGGCTTTCGGCGAATCAGCGACCCGGTCGTCGATTTGCAGCCGGGACAGGTGCAGGTCAATTTCACACTTTCCATTCGAGTGCCGCGCGAAGGCCTCGTCACTTATCCGATCAGCGCCGTGCTCGTGCCAACTCTTGAGGATGGCCGCGTGTTGTGGTCGGTGACGAGCACGACTGTCGGCGGGAGCACCCTCGACGAGGCGATGATCGAACGCATCAACGACGCCATCGCTCTGTCATGGGGACGCTATCTGCGCATGCATCTCGGCCGCGGCGCCGCGGCCAGCATCACCATCACCGATACGGAATTGATCGTCGTTTATAGTGGCAATCGTCCGAGCTAACCTGCACGCTGCCGAAAGGCGCGCCATGGCCGAAGGCGCCGCCCCTGCCGCACGATCGTAATACGCGAGATACGGTCGTGCGGCTGTTTCTGTCGCACAGCCGCATGGCCTGCTTCATGGTGGACGAGCCATTCCTCTCCCTCGCGCGACACGGGTTCGATCGGCGCGCGAATGCCCATTCGTGTTCTGACCCTGACTCGATGAGGTCGATCAGGCCGCTGACCAACGCAGCGCGGCGCGCTTGCTCATTAAAAAATCTGTCGCAAACTCATGGATAAGGCAGTTTGGGTGCAACGAGCCGTATTTTCCCGTAAGGGCGACCCGGCGGGTCGTCCTTACAACGCCCTTTTTTATTTTACAATAGCGTTCGTTTTGCTTTGTCGATCAGATCGATCCGCGCCATCGTTCATGCGCCGCTAAGCAAGATGCGGCATCATGGTGAGACTTTATCGCTAATTTGAGGTGACGATGTTTGGCCGATTGACGCAATGGATCGATGCAACCCTGCACCCGGAATGGTACCACGGGCATTACAAACGCCCACCGTTCTTCGAAGGGTGGTATTTCAAGATGGTCTCGCCTGATGAACGCATCCGCTACGCTGTGATCCCAGGCATTTTCCTCAGCGATGACCCAGATAAACACCATGCCTTCGTGCAGGTGTTCGACGGCGTAAGCGGCCATGCTACCTACCATACCTACCCGCCAGAGCTGTTCTACGCCGCCAAAGGCCGCTTCGAAGTGCGCATCGGCCCAAACCACTTCTCTTCACGAGCGATCGAGCTGGACATCGATGACGACCTGCGCACGGTGCGCGGTCGGCTCGAGTTTGGCCGGGGCATGGCGTGGCCGGTCTCGCTCACCTCGCCCGGCGTCATGGGCTGGTTCGGTTGGGTTCCCGTGATGGAATGCTATCATGGTGTGCTCAGCTTCGATCACTCGGTGACGGGCAGCCTAACGGTGAACAGTCAAACGCTCGATTTCATGAATGGGCGCGGCTATATTGAAAAAGACTGGGGCAAGTCGTTCCCGGCCGGCTGGGTCTGGATGCAAACCAATCACTTCGACGAGCCGGGCGTCAGCTTCACTGCCTCGATCGCGGTGACGCCGTTCATGGGGAGCTGGTTCCCGGGCTTTTTGGCTGGCCTGCACAACGACACGTTTTACAGCTTCGCCACCTATACCGGCGCCCAGGTCGAAAAGCTGGAAGTGACGGATGACCACGTGCTGTGGGTCATCGCTGATAACGCCCACCGGCTTGAGATCTTCGCGACGCGCGCTGAAACCTCGCTGCTGCCGGGGCCAGATCGCGTCGAGATGGGCAAGCGCGTCCCCGAGACGCTCAAAGCGACGATCGAAGTTCGGCTGACGGACTGGGCCGAACGACGCGAGATCTTCTCGGGCACAGGGCGCTGCGCTGGCCTTGAAGTTGCTGGCGATATAGCCCGCCTGCTCGCTGCTGTGTAACTTTTTTAAGGAACGTATGTCCGCTCAAACAACACTTTCATCGAGGCAGCTCAACCACTTCGCGCGCGTCCTCTATCTGGTGGTTGCGCTGTGGGTTCTGACGATGATCAGCCTGCCGATCGTGCGCTGGGTCTTTGGCGACGACGCGCTGCCTATCGGCATCACGCTTGGTGTGCTCATCCAATTCACGGCGGTGATCACGAGCCTCATCTACGGCTGGGGCGTCATCCGCAGCGCGGCCGTGATCGCCATCGTGCTGACGCTGGGCTGGGCGGTCGAATACATCGGCCATCGAACCGGCTTCCCGTTCGGCAGTTACGTCTATACCGATCTGCTTCAGCCGCAGATCGGCGGCGTGCCCGTCCTGATTCCGCTCGCATGGATGATGATGATGCCGCCTGCGTGGGCGGTCGCTTACGCCATCACCCATCGCCTGGCGGGAATTCGCCGCACTGCCGCCTATGTCGTCACTGCGATGCTGGCATTCACCGCGTGGGATTTGTTCCTCGATCCGCAGATGGTCGCATGGGGGCTGTGGGTCTGGGACGACCCCGGCCCTGCCAGCTACTTCGGCATCCCGTGGAGCAACTACGCCGGCTGGCTGCTGGCCGCTGGCATCATGACGCTGGCGACGCTGCCGTTACAACGGCCCGAACGCCTGCCGCTGCGCCCGCTCCTGATCATCTATGGGCTGACGTGGGCGCTGCAAACGATCGGTCTGCTCGTCTTCTGGGGCATGCCGGGGCCAGCGCTGGCCGGGTTTATCGGTATGGGCGTCTTTGTGGGGCTGGCCGTGCGCGCTGCGCGGGCGCCGCGCGCCGCC
>DAOTYT010000469.1:0-6976 GCA_034434615.1 Anaerolineae bacterium
TAAAAGGTTTGAAAATTATTGTTACTCGTCCACAATGCGAAGTGATAAAGCTGGTAAAGCGCCCCGATGCGGCGGAACAGTTCATTGGCGATCGAGTCGGGGGCCAGAGCCGGGTCGTCCAGCTCATACCATACCCCGACGCGCAGCCAGTCGTAGCCATCACCGAAAGTACTGATCCACTCGTCAAGGAATGTTCCGCGCAGAAGCTGGCAGTTCGTCAGGTGCAGGTCGCTCAGGTAGATGCCCTCCCAGAACCCGAAGTAATAATTGCCATCCATGCGCTGAATCAGGCTGCGCAGCGTCTCGCGATGGCGGGCGATGGACAGCTTGCCGATCAAATTACGCTGGTCCCACCACGCAGCTGGAGACAGGATGAAATCGACGGCGAAATGGTCAGGCGTCAGCCGCAGCTCGATGACGGGGTGACGGCTGATCTCAAGGTTGGCTGGGTGGGTGGCGTTGTCGCGCCCCATCAGCCGTTCGACGAGCTGCGCCTGTTCATGCGAGCGCAGGTAGGGGAACGTGATGCCTTGAATCGCGCTGCTAGTGGCAGCCGAACGGCCGCAGATGACGGAATGCTTGCCCCAATTCGGATGAAGATCCCAGCTCAGGTCGCGCATACGACGATGGAGCAGCTTATGTAGTTCGGTAAATTTATCGTAAGCAACCTGTGTTTGCTGGGCCGCCATGGAAGCCAACGCGCTGATGTCTTCGCGTGTAAAGTAGCTGGCAGCCATATTCAACCTCACGATGATGACAGATGCTGCGAAATTAAGAACTATTACAGAGCATATAGTAAATTCGAATGTAATGCCAGCACTTTAAGGCCAAATTTATACAAAATTCACGAATCGAAATCCTGTTCGAGGCTGGCGCGGGTGTGCCATAGCGCTGGCCCCCACCTGAGTCTACAATATTCCCAGAGCAGCGTTCAACAAAATCCTTTCGCACAGGAACAAAACGCATGTCGATCACCAAACAAGATGTTTTTGAGTACCATCGTCAGGGCCGGCCGGGCAAAATCGAAGTAGTGCCGAGCAAACCGCTGCGCACCCAGCGCGATCTGTCGCTGGCCTATTCGCCGGGCGTCGCCGAGGCAGTGCTCGAGATCGACCGCGACCCACTGAGCATCTATGAGCTGACTGCCAAGCGCAATCTCGTCGCTGTCGTCTCTAATGGTTCCGCCATCCTCGGGCTGGGCAACTTGGGGCCGCGCGCCTCAAAACCCGTCATGGAGGGGAAAGGGGTGCTGTTCAAGCGCTTCGCCGATATTGACGTCTTCGACATCGAGATCGATGCCACGACTGCCGATGAGATCATCAGTGTGGTGCGCGCCATCGCGCCCACTTTCGGCGGCATCAACCTGGAAGACATCAAATCGCCAGAGTGCTTTGAGATCGAAATGCGCCTGCGCGAAACTTTGGACATCCCCGTCTTTCATGATGACCAACACGGCACGGCGATCATCTCTGGCGCAGCGCTGATGAACGCGGCCAAGCTGGTCGGCAAGCCGCTCGAATCGCTCAAGATCGTCGTCTCTGGCGCGGGGGCCGGCGCGATCGCGACGGCCGAGTTCTACGTCTCGCTGGGCGTGCAGCGCGAGAACATCACGCTGACCGACCTATACGGCGTTGTCTACCCGGGCCGCGAAGAGGATATGAACCCCTACAAGGCGCGCTTTGCCGAGGGCAAAAGCCCGGGCAAACTGATCGATGTCATCGAGGGCGCCGATATGTTCCTCGGCCTCTCGGCAGGCAATGTGCTGACGGCCGACATGGTGCGGCGCATGGCCGAAAACCCGATCATCTTCGCGCTGGCCAACCCGACGCCGGAGATCATGCCGGAGATCGTCCACCAAACGCGCTCCGATGCGATCGTGGCGACCGGCCGCAGCGATTATGCGAACCAGGTCAACAACGTGCTGTGTTTTCCGTTTATCTTCCGGGGCGCGCTCGATGTGTATGCGCGCCAGATCAACGAGGCGATGAAGCTGGCCGCTTCCCATGCGCTGGCGGCCATGGCCCATGAAGATGTGCCAGACAGCGTCCTTTCCGCCTATGGCCTCCAATCGCTGCGCTTCGGCCGCGACTATTTGATCCCCAAACCGCTTGACCCGCGCGTGCTGCGCTACCTTGCGCCGGCCGTGGCGCGGGCAGCCATGGAGAGCGGCGTCGCCCGGCGGCACATCGACCTGGAGGATTACCGCGAGGAATTGATCCGCCGTCAGGGCACCGGCCAGCAGATCCGCAGCCGTCTGATCAACAAGGCGAAAGCGGGCCCGCGCAAGCGCGTCGTCTTCGCTGAGGGGGAAGAGTCAAAGGTGGTGCGGGCGGCCGCGCAGGTGCAGGAAGAGGGGTTGGCCACGCCGATCTTGCTGGGGCGGCGCGACATCATCACGGGCATCATTGCCGATTTGGGCCTGCGCTTCCAGCCCGAGATCATCGACCCGATTGACGACGCAGCGCGGACGCGCTACCAGCCGGTGTTCTATCAAATGCGCCAGCGGCGCGGGGTGAGTATGACGCGGGCGCGCACGCTGCTGCGCGACCGCAACTACTTCGGTCCGATGATGCTGCACATGGGCGATGCCGACGCCTTTCTCAGCGGCATCAATTATGAATATCCCGATGTGGTGCGGCCCGCGCTGCAAATCTTCCACACGCGCCCCGGCGCAACGCGCGCCAGCGGCGTTTATCTGGTGATCGTGCGCGGGCGCGTTTACATCTTCACCGATGCCACCGTCAACATCGACCCGGACGCCGCGACGCTGTGCGAGATCGCCATCCTCGCCGCCGATTTCGCGCGCACGCTCGATCTTGAGCCCAAGGTGGCGATGCTGTCGTTCTCAAATTTCGGCAGCACGCCGCACCCGCTGTCGCACAAAGTGCGCGATGCGGTCGAACGCGTGCGCGTCAAGCGGCCCGATATCATCATCGACGGCGAGATGCAGGCCGATGCCGCCGTCGTGCCAGAGCTGATCGAGCAGCGCTACCCGTTCAGCCGCGTCCGCGATGCCAACGTGTTGGTCTTCCCCGATTTGGGATCGGCCAATGTCTCGTATAAGCTGCTCAAACGGTTGGGCGGGGCCGAGACGATCGGCCCGATCCTGCTCGGCATGGGCGCGCCCGTTCATGTGCTGCAAGCCGGCGATGATGTCGAGGACATCGTCGCGATGACCGCCGTCGCCGTTATGGATGCCCAGTCGCGCCATGGCTGGCGTTAAACTGATTCACTGCTGTTACGCAGTCGCCCTCATCCCCCACCCTTTCTCCCACGTAAGCCGGGAGAAGGGGAGAAAGACCGCGTTTGTCCTTTTCTCCGTATGTGGGAGAGGGACAGCTTGCCTGTGGCAAGCAGGGTGAGGACTGTGTCTCAGATGAAGGAGCGATCATGACGAAACCAGCGCCGCGCTGGTGGCAAACCGGCATCATCTATCAGATTTACCCGCGCAGTTTCATGGACGCCAACGGCGACGGCGTCGGCGACCTGCGCGGCATCCTTCAGCGGCTCGATTACCTCGAATGGCTTGGGGTTGACGCGCTTTGGCTGTCACCGATCTATCCCTCGCCGATGGCCGATTTTGGCTATGACGTGGCCGATTACACCGGCATCCACCCGCTGTTCGGCACGCTGGAGGATTTCGATGCGCTGCTGGCCGCCGCCCATGCGCGCGGCCTGCGCGTGCTGCTCGACCTGGTGCCCAACCACACCTCGAGCGAGCACCCGTGGTTTCAGGAAGCGCGCGCCTCGCGCGCTAACCCAAAGCGCGACTGGTACATCTGGCGCGACCCCGCCCCAGATGGCGGCCCGCCGAATAACTGGCTGGCCTATTTTGGCGGTTCGATGTGGACGTTCGATCAAGCGACCGGCCAGTACTATCTGCACAGCTTTCTGCCTGAACAGCCAGACCTGAACTGGCGCAACCCCGAGGTGAAGGCCGCCATCTTCGATGCGATGCGCTTTTGGCTCGACCGCGGCGTTGACGGCTTCCGCATCGATGTGATCGACCGCATGTACAAGGACGAGGCGCTGCGCGATAACCCGCCCAACCCCGACTACGTCGAGGGGCGCGATAACCCCGGCTGGTCGCAGATCCGCCTGTACAGCGAGAACCAGCCCGGCATCGGCGCGCTGATCGCCGAGTTCCGCGCCGTGTTCGATGCGTACGAAGATCGCGTGAGCATTGGCGAGATCGCCTATTCGACCGACCCACGCGCGATCACTGGCTTCTACAGCGCCAGCACCGCCGAGGGAGAGCGGCCGGCGCTGCATCTGCCGTTCAATTTCGCGCTGATCCTGCTGCCGTGGCGCGCACGCGATATTCAAGCCTTCGTCGATGCTTACGAGGCCGCGCTGCCGGCCGGCGCGTGGCCCAACTATGTGCTCGGCAACCACGATATGACGCGCGTTGCCACCCGTTTGGGCGATGCGGGTGCGCGGCTGGCAGCGCTGCTGCTGCTCACGCTGCGCGGGACTCCATTCATCTATCAGGGCGAGGAGTTGGGCCTGCGCGACGGCCCCGTGCCGCCCGAACGTTACCAAGACCCGCAGGGCATCAACACCGGCGTCAGCCGAGACCCGGAACGCACGCCCTTTCATTGGGACGGCGGCCCCAATGCTGGCTTCACGACCGGCGAGCCGTGGCTGCCCATCGCGCCGGATCATCGCGAGCTGAACGTTGAGGCCGAGCGTGCCGACCTGCGTTCGATGCTGGCGCTGTACCGCGCGCTGATCGACCAGCGCCGCGCGCATCCCGCGCTGACGATCGGGGACTATCGCGCGCTGCCTGCGCCAGAGGACTGCTTCATCTACCTGCGCGAACATGGTGACGAGCGCTTCCTCATTGCGCTCAACTTCAGCCGAGCGACGCGCACCGCCTCTCTGCCGGAACCCACGGCGGGCGAGATCGTCATCTCGACCCAGCTCGACCGGCACGGCCCCGTTTTGCTCGATGCGCTGGCGCTGCGCCCGGAAGAGGGCGTGTTGGTGCGCCTATGAGCGCGCCCGGCCCTGCCTCGCGTGCCCGCCGCTGCCTGCTTTTCATGCCGGCGGACAGCCGCGCCAAGATCGAGAAGGGCATCGCGCTCGGCGTGGATGCCATCATCATGGATTTAGAGGACGGCGTGGCTTTCGATCGCAAGGCGGAAGCTCGCGCTGGCGCCGCCGCCGCCCTGCGCGAGCTGGATTTCGGCCGCAGCGAGCGCATCGTCCGCATCAACCCGATCAGCAGCGCTCTGGCGCAGGATGATCTGGCCGCTGTCGCCCCCGCCCGCCCCGATGCGATCATGATCCCCAAGGTAGAGCGGGCCGAGGATGTGGGCGCGGTCTCGGCCGCGTTGGCGCGGATCGAGGCCGATCACGGCCTGCTCCCCGGCGGCATCGTGCTGATCGCGCTGATCGAGACCGCGCTCGGCATCGTCAATCTGCGCGAAATTGCGGCGAGCGATGCGCGGCTGGTCGCGCTGGCGTTCGGCGCCGAGGATTTGGCCGGCGATCTCGGCGCGCTGCGCACCCCCTCTGGGCACGAGGTCGCCTATGGGCAGAGCGCGGTGGTCATCCACGCGCGCGCCTTCGGCCTCAGCGCGATCGACACGCCGCATGTGCAGCTCGACGATGATGCCGGGCTGGCCGCCGCAGCGCGCCGCGCGCGCGAGCTGGGCTACAGCGGCAAGCTGGCTATCCACCCGCGTCAGATCGATGCGATCAATGCCGCCTTCACGCCCACGCTGGGCGAGATCGAGGCGGCGCGCCGGCTGATCGCCGCTTTCGAGGCGCAGCAGGCTGAAGGACGCGGCGTTTTCCGCTACGAGGGCCGCATGATCGACCTGCCGATGATCCGCGCGGCGCAGGCCATATTGGCGCGCGCCCGCGCGGCCGGCGTGCTGGCATGACCAGCACGCCGCATCCCTTAATTAAACTGTGCTTTGACATTTAACGTGTCCCCCGGTAGGGTTATCGCGATCTGTCTCAAAGATGCGGAGAAACAAGGCATGACCCCACCCGTGATCTTCTCGACGGGATCGCTGTACGTGCTCGATACGGCGCAGTGCTTCGCGCTGGCGGCCGAGGCCGGGTTCGACGGCATCGAGATCATGTGCGACGAGCGCTACGGCACGCGCGACCCGCAGTATTTGCGCGATTTGAGCCAGCAGCACGGCCTGCCGGTGCGCGTCGCACATACGCCGTTTCGCCCCAATTTGCCGGGCTGGCGCGCCCGCGATATGGTCGGCCTGATCGGCGAGACGCTGGCGCTGGCCGAGGCGCTCGGCTGCGAGGCGATCGTCGTTCACCTGCCGATCAAAGTCAACTATTTCGCGTTTGGAGGAAACGGCCGCCGTTACTATGTGCCGCTGCCCACCTTGAACAACCCGCTCAAGCGCTGGCTGGAGCGCGAACTGCCCGCCATGCAGCGCTCGACGCCAATCAAGATCGCGCTGGAGAACCTGCCAGTCAAGAGGCTTGCCGGGCGGGTGGTCGATCTGACGCACTGGAACACCGTAGCGGCGTGGAGCCAAGCGCACGACCACCTGACGATGGACACGACCCACTGGGCGACGCGCGGCGTCGATCCGCTCGCAGCATATCAGGCCGGGCGCGGGCGCATCTGCCATGTGCACCTGAGCAACTTCGACGGCCGCGAACACCGGCTGCCGCACCGCGGCCAGCTCGACCTGGGCGGCTTGCTGCAGACGATGGCCGCTGATGGTTTCGACGGCACGATCTGCCTTGAGCTGCACCCCGATGCGCTCGACTATCAGGATCGCGCCGCGCTGCGCCGTAACCTGCGCGAAAGCCTGCTGTTCTGCCGCCAGCATCTCGGCCAGCCGGTAGAAGCCTGAGCGCGCCTGTGGTAGCATCTAATTGGCGACGTAAGGATGGGAGGAAATCCAAATGCGGCTGGCGGTATTCTCCGACATTCACGGCAACCTGACGGCGTTTGAGGCGGCGCTGGCCGATCTGGAGGCGCTCGGCGGGG
>DAOTYT010000470.1:0-2028 GCA_034434615.1 Anaerolineae bacterium
GGCGCTCTCTCGGCCGCCGCCCAAGATCAAGCGAACTGGATCGCCGCGACCGGCTCGGTCAGCCACACGCGGCCCGACGGGTCTGGCCCGCGCACCCGCGCGCTGAACGCGGGCTACCCCTCCACCCAAGTGAGCGAAAACATTTATGGGGGCACGAATGCCAATGTCGGCAGCGCGTGGAGCTTTTGGGTCAACTCTGGGGTGCACTACGCAGGGCTGGTTCATCCCAGCTATAACGACATCGGCATCGGCATCGCTCGTAGTGAGTGGGGCGCAGCCTATGTGCTGGTGTTTGGTAATTCCGGCGGGCCGCCGCCGCCCCCACCGTCAAGCGGAGGAGGTGGGGCAGCCGGCAGCGGCGCCCCAGCGGGCGGTGGAGGCGGCGGCGCGGCGCGGTCGCAGCCCTCGTTCGTCGTTGGGCAAGACCCGTTCGGCAACATCATGCACCAAGTGCAGCCGGGCGATACGCTGGGCGATATTGCTCTGATCTATGGCTATTCGTGGGACGATATCCCGGCCATGATGGCGCTTAACAATATTGAAGATGTGCGCGACCTTGAGGTGGGCAGCATCTTCCTCGTGCCGCGCCGCGACGGCACCTTTACGCCGACGCCCGGCGGGCCAACCAATACACCACGCCCGACCGCTACGCCGATCCCGCCGTCGATCACGCCGTTCGTGGCGCTCATCCCGGTCGAGTCTGGTCAGGTGACGATCGCGGTGACGCCGCTCGAGGCGCTCACGCATGCAGCCATGATGACGCAGGGCCTGCCCACGCCCACGCCCGACCTGACGCAGCAGGCAGCCGCGACTGCCGTGCAAGCGGCCGGCACCGTCGTCGCGATGGTGATGGAACCGGGCGATGACCCTCCACAAAGGATCGCCGCGCCAGCGGAAGGGCCGCAGGCCGAGAACCCGCCCGCGCCCGCCGATCGAACCAACAGGCAGCTGGTGATCGTCATCGCCGTGGCCGTGCAGGTCATCGTGCTCGTGTTCGCGGCGATGGAATACTTCCGCCGCCAGCGCGCCAAGGAACCGCGCAAATGGCACTGAACAACCTGCGCCGTTACGTCCGAGCGTTCATTCAGGCGCTCGTCCTCACCCTGCGCGGAGAGCAGCCGCCCGCGCTGCGGGCCGAGGCAGACTATCCGCAAACCTTCGCCTGGTTCCGGGCCACGATCGCGCTGGTGAAGCAGGCCGAGGAGGCGGCCGCCACTCACGGGTTCGATGCGACCGCATTCGTCGAACACATCGAAGGACGTGATCTCTCGCTGGCCACGGCGCTCGAAACGATCCGCTTTCACGCTGCGCAGGAATACCCGCACCTGCTGCGCAGCGCTGACCCACACGCGCGGCTGGCGATTAATGCAGCCAACATGAATGACCACTACTGGGTTGCTCGCTTTTGCCAGCTCGAGCGGCTGCCGGAGCCTGTGCGCGCCGCGCTCTCTGCGCTCGAAGAACATCTGCGCGCCGTGCCTGATGAGCGAAAACCAGAAGCCGCATCATAGAATAGAGAAAAATTCACAAATTCTTTACGACTCTTCCATTGTCCGAATGTGGAGCTGTGATAGCATTCAAATAGGCATCTAGCCTAAGCGCAGAGTCTTTATTGAGGAGATGTCATCATGATGTATCTGCCGCGTGAAGAAGGTCAGGGTCTCGTCGAGTATGCTCTGATCTTGGTGCTGGTCGCCGTCGTCGTCATCGTCATTCTGGCGCTGCTCGGCCCGGCCATCGGCAATATCTTCTCCAACATCGTCAACGCGCTGTAATTCGGCAGCACCCCGTTTCACACACAGCGAGGCCGCGCGTGCGCGGCCTCGCTGTGTTTTCCTTCGCAGAAAGCAGCGCCAGCCGCAAACGGCCTATTTGACCGCCCCGCGCGCCAACCCCGAAATGATCATGCGCTGGCCGAACAGCACCAGCAGCAGCCCAGGGATGATCATCATCACGCTCATCGCGCTCATCAGGTCCCACGGGCGTGTGTAGGTCGAGGCATCGGCGGTCAGCTCCATCAGGCCGACA
>DAOTYT010000471.1:0-3374 GCA_034434615.1 Anaerolineae bacterium
GAACATCGAAGTCGAACAAGCAGCGATCGCGCAGGTGGGAATGATGGCACAGACTGAACATGCAACTGTCCTGCTCGTGGATGACGATCCGATGAACCGTGAACTGATGCAAACGGTGTTGGAGCGCTGGGGCTACCAAGTGATCTATGCGACCAACGGGGCGCAGGCGTTGGAAATCGTGCTGGAGCAGCAGCCGGCGCTCGTTTTGTGCGATGTGCGCATGACCGGCCTCTCTGGCTACGAAGTGTGCATGCGCATGAAGGCTGACCCGCGGACGGCGGCGATCCCGTTCATCATCCTGACCGCCTATGATAATGATGCCGAGCGCAGCAAGGCCGAGGCGGCCGGCGCCGATGTTTTTTATCCTAAAATGAAAGGATGGCCCGCATTACTCGAGCGGATGCGCGCCTTGCTTTCCATCTGACGATATCTCTGACGATATCCCCACGCCTGTCCATCGATCGATCGCTGGCAACAGTGCGCGCTTTTGTGTACAACCCTCATTAGTTGGTTCAGGAGTTGCTGACGCAATGTCCCTTCGCAGGCCCACGCCACGACGGGGCGGCGGTGGTCGCGGCCCTTCACCTTTATTAATCTTCATGATCGCAGTCGCGCTGGTGTTCGGCGGCTTTTATCTTTTGCAAGGCGCGCAGACCTTCATTCGCACCGGCGGGCTTGGCGTGCAGGAAGCAACGCAGCGCGCTATGATCATCAGCACGGCGACGCAGGACCGGGTGACCCGCATGGCGACTCAACCGCGCACGCCGGTTCCGACATTCACACCGATCCCAGAATGTCAGGATTTTCGAGTGAGTGTGCCGAATGCAGTGGTGCGCAATGCCCCGCACAGCGGCGGGGCGATCGTCACCGGCCTGCCGCAGGGGTCGCTCGTCTGCGTGATCGCGCGCGAGCCGGGCAGCGAATGGTACCTGATCGACCGCAACCCCCAAACGCGGCGCATTGATGCCGCGTACATGCACGAAACGGTGATCGAAGCGGTCAACCCGACGCTGACTCCCAGCCGCACACCGACTCCGCTGCCGACCATTACCGAGATACCAACTGAAACGCCGACCATCACGCCGACGCCGCCGCCTACCGATACGCCCGACCCGCGGCCGACAGCCACTGAAGATCCAGCGCTGCCTCTGGGTGCGCCAGCGATAACGCCAACGCCCTCGCCGACGCCGAACCTCCCAACGGCAGTACCGATGCAGGATGCTTAAGCGGCGCCCGAGGGCTATAGACCGTGCTTTTGACGCAGTTTTTCGAGCAGCGTTTTGCTGCCTAACTGCGCGAGCTGGTAGGTGCGGTCGAAACTGCCATCATAATAGGGGTCTGGCACCTCATCGTAGGGCGTGAGGCCTTGGGCCTTCGCATCGGCGAGAAACAACTGAATGTGCGCTCGTGCGTTTGTGGCGCGCCGTAAGATCGAGGACAGGTTCTCGCGATCCATCGCCAGGATGTAATCGAACGCATCCAAATCGCGGCCGTCGATCTGGCGCGCACGCCCATGATAGGGAATGTTGTTCTGCTTGAGGATGCGCTGCGTACCCGGGTGTGGCGGCTCGCCGATATGCCATGATCCCGTCCCAGCCGAGTCAATTGAAAAATGGCTGCTGAGACCTGCCTGATCGACCATGTGCTGGAAGACGGCTTCTGCCATGGGCGAACGGCAAATATTGCCGGCGCAAACGAATAGTACTTTGATCATAGCTCCTCTCGGATCTGTGGCTCATTTCGCATCCATTATACGGATTATGAAGCGCAAACATAGGCCAGCCGGCTGGCCGGCGCTATAATAGCGCGGGTTCATGGCGCAAGAGGAGTGACTGTGGAACTTAAGCTGATCATGCGCGTGCTGCTGCGGCGCTGGTGGCTCATCGCCCTGCCCACCATCATCGCCGCCGTATTTGCGCTGCCTGGTCTGCTCGGCCCTGCTGAAGTACCTGGGGGATACAGCGCTGTCGTCGATTACAGCGCCGCCCAATCGCCTGAAGCGTTTCCGCACGTTGAGGGAGATTTTCAGGATATTTGGCTTTCTTCCGAGTTGACGATCAACGCCTTCACCGACTGGGTGCGTGGAAGCGAGTTCGCGGCGGCGGCGGCAGCTCGTGCGGTTGAACGGTTGGGGATCGACGCCGCGGCTTTTGCCGGTTTGCGCTTCGCTGCTGATAACGCGCGCAGCGTGGGCCGCATCTATTTCAATTGGCGCGATGCCGAGCAGTTGTCAGCCCTGATTGATGGGGCGGTAGAGGTGCTGCGCGATCACAATCACGAAGTGTTCCCGCAGTTGGGCGGGGTTCCTGCGCAGGTGACGATCATCGATCGATCGCCAATTACTCCTGCGCCGCCGGCGCTGCCTGACCGGTTCGGGCCGTTCATTCGCATCGGTATTGGCTTGTTTATTGGCTTGGCGCTGGCCGCGCTGGCCTATTACCTCGATCCCGTCGTGCGTCAGCGGGACGATATCGAAGCGCTCGGCCTGCCCGTACTCGCCGCCATTCCACGGCGATGAAGCGCTTTTATCTGTTGTTCTGTTTGCTGCTGGGCTTGTTGTTCAGCGCAGGCCCTGCCCACGCACAGACGGCGGGCTATGCGCCGTATGCGTGGGAAGCGGCCGACCTCGCGCTGCTCGTTCCGCCCGGTTGGCAAGCCAACGAGCGCCTCGATCAAAATCTGCCGTCCCTCGTCCTCAGCGCTCCCGACGGCCGAGCAAGCATCGGCCTGCGCGTGCTGCCCGATGTGCTGACCCTGTCAGAGCTGCGCCCCGCATTAGAGGCGCTTTTGCTGGAGCAGGGTCAAGTCACCTACTTTTACCGCGAGGCGCGATGGTTTGGCCAACCCGCGCTGATGATCGAAGGCGCCAGCCGCGATGGCGTGCTCGAAGGAATAGCGCGTGCTGGCCGCCTGCCAGACCTGCGCGCGCTCTTGATCGCAGGCGTAGGGCCGCGCGATAACAACTTAGCCCGCGTGTTCAATCGAGTTGCCGACAGCATTGCTTTTAGCGCGGCCTCGCCGCCAACGATGCCGACCTATGCCCTGCTTTGGCGCGTTGAACTGCCCCCCGCTCCCGAGAATCTGCTCACCCTGACCGATGCGACACTCACGATCGCGCCGCGTGTGAGCGGTCTGCTCCATGATGGACGCGCCTGGCTGTATGCCGTCGAAGCGCTGCGCGGCGTCGTTCGCTTGAACCCCACCAGCGGCGCGGTTGCCGCTGTCTTTCCCTTTGATGACCCAGCTCAGCCCAGCGGGATCGCTTTCGATGAAGCGGGGATGCTTTATATAGCCGACGCCCTGTGCCGCTGCTTGCGTTTGCTCAGCGCAGACGGGACGTGGCTTGATGCAGCCGCCAGCTTCGGCGGCGGAGC
>DAOTYT010000472.1:0-4769 GCA_034434615.1 Anaerolineae bacterium
GACATCGGCAACAGCTATTCGCCGGCTTATTCGCCCGATGGCACGCGCATCGCTTACATCAACGATCGCAACGGAGACGGTGATGTGTATGTGATGGATGCCAACGGCCAGCGCTCGTTCCTGCTGACGACCGACGATGGCGGCGCTGAAGACCGGACGCCGGCTTGGTCTCCTGATGGACGCTGGATCGCCTTCGCCTCTAACCGAGATGGAGCGACCTTCCGCTGGTTTTTGCTCAATGTTGAAACGCGAGCGATCGTGCCGCTGGCCGATCATGCGCGCAGCGCCCAGTCGCTGGCATTCTTCCCGCGTTGAAGTGAGGAGCACCGGTGAGCACACAGAACGAGATCGCAGCGCTTCTTCGTCAGGGCATCGAGCTGGCGCGCGCCAACAACCGCGCCGCTGCCCGCGAGAAATTTGAGCGCGTCGTTGAGCTAGACGAAAACAACGAGAAGGGCTGGATGTGGCTCGCCTCGGTCGTCGACAGCGAAGATGAACGACGCGTGTGTCTCGCCAATGTGCTGCATATCAACCCCAGCAACGAAAAGGCGCGTCAAGCGCTCGATAAGCTCAATCAACGCCAGAAAGAGCAGATCGCACAGGAAGAAGTGGCGCCCGGCATCACGCGGCGTCAGCTCACCTTCGTCCTCGGCGGCGGCGTGCTGATCATCGTCATCCTGATCGTCGGCCTGCTGGCGATCACCGTCTCGAACAGTCAGGCCAGTGCTGCCGCGACTGCTAACGCGATCGCCCTCGTGCAGACCAGCACTGCCGAAGTTATCTACGCGACTGGGACTGCGTTCGCCGCGACCGAGACGCAGCTCGCGATCGCGACGCCCACGCCGACGCCCACGCCCACGCCAGATATCCCGACGCTGCCGCCGACCTGGACGCCGACGCCAGAACCGACTATGCCGCCGACGCGCGAACGCCTGCCCCCGCCCACTGGCCTGACGGGCTACCTTGCGGCATGGAGCGGCCGCGACATCCTCAATAATGGCTTTCTGCCAGTCGGCTTTTTCAATTTCGATGCCGGCGGTCAGTTCATCCGCACCGGCAACGAGCTCGGTCGCAATCCGCGCCTGTTCCCGAACGGGCAGCGCATGGTTTACACGCGCTACGATCAGTTGTTGTTCAGCACCGTGATCGAGGCGGTCAACCTCAACGGCACGCAGACCGAGACGCTCAACGATCGCTTTTTGGGGCAAGGGGTGCTCGATACACAGCAGCCCAGCTACTCTGCGGATGGTACGTCGGTCGTCTTCGTCGGCCGCCCACAGGATGGGCAAACGCTGCAGGTCTTCCTGCTCAGCCTGCTTGACCGGCCGCCCGGCCCCAATGCCCCCAGCCCACTGCGCCGCATGACCAACGATGCGGCGACCTACAGCTTTCCGTCGATCTCGCCCGATGGCCGCCAGATCGCCGTGATCCGCAACGACACAGACGCCGCCAATCCGGGGCGCGATATCGTCATCATCGATATTGCCACCGGCAGCCAGTTCCCGATCACCAGCGACCGCGACACCTTCATCGAAACGCACCCGCGCTGGTCGCCCGATGGATCGCAGATCGTCTATGCCGTCGCGCCAGGCAGCGACCCCAACAACTTCGATATCTTCGTCATCAATTCGCGCGGCACAGGGTCGCCCAGCTTCCTTTACCGCGACCCAAGCTCCAGCTCGCTGCACCCCGTCATCAGCCGCGATGGGCGTTATCTGGCATTTTCGAGCAATCGCACCGGCAGTTGGGATATATTTATCTACGATCTGCAAACGCAAATGCTGACGCAGCTCACCGACAGCCCGGAAGATGATTATCCGAGTGACTGGTGGCAGCCCTGATCGATTTTGTACTTTCTATTGAGTGGTGGGGGTTATCGCGGTTGATGGCAGCCGAACGACTTACAGACAATGCCCGCGTTAACGAACTGCTGGCCGCCGGCAAACAGGCGCTGCTGGAGGGCAACCGCAAGCGGGCGCATGACCTCTGGCGAGAGGCGGCCATCCTCGCGCCCTATGACGAGCGCGTCTGGATCGCCCTGCTTAGGGTGCTGGATACGCGCGAAGACCGCCGAGTCTGCCTGGAAAATATCATTGCGATCAACCCGCTTAACGCCAAGGCACGGCGGCTGCTGCGCAGCTTCATTAGCGAAGAAGAGCGGCAGGCCGAGGCCGAGGCAGCGCGCCGGCGCGCTGCTGCCCTGCGCCGCCAGCGGCGCCGGCGCGCCCTCCGCCGCGCGCTGCTCATCGGCCTCTTTTTGGGCGTGGTGGCCGGCGTCGTCATCAGCGTGCTGGCCTACAGCTACGGCCTGATCGAACTGCCCACGTGGTTCACTGCGCTGCGTCCGTCTTGAGCGGGCCTGCTGGCGGCAGCGCCTGCACCCGCGCGATGAGCTCGCTGGTGCTGTGGCCGGGCAAATAGTTGAGCAGGATCACGCGGCCGCCATAGGCCTCGACGAACGGCCGCTCTGGCAGGGGTTTGGCTTCGCCAGTCTCGCCGGCGGCATAATCTCCCCCTTTGACGTAAATTTCCGGCCGCAGCGCCTCGATCAGAGGGCTGGCTGTGTCGGTCTCGAAGATGATGGTCGCCGTCACCGGGATGAGCGCTGCCAGCAGGCGGGCGCGCTCAACGGCCGGCACCAGCGGCCGGCCCGGGCCTTTCAGCCGGCGCGTGCTGGCATCGCTGTTGATGCCGACAAACAGCGCGCCCCCCAATGCCCGCGCGCGCTCTAAATAATCGAGATGGCCCACATGCAGCAGGTCAAAATGACCATTGGTGAAGACCAGCGTTTCGCCGGCGGCGCGCAGGGCCGCCCGCCATGCCAGCGCGTCCTCTAGCAAAAGATGTACGCCCATTCAAAGCCATTCGCTGCGCAAGGCGCTAACACAACTATGCCATAGATCGGGCGACTGACCAAAGGCCCCTAAGAATTCGCTGAGGCCGCTGCGGTACTGACGATAGGTAGGTATATAATCAGATGAACATCATGAGATAAGGTGACCGCTATGAACGTATTCGACGATATTCTGCTGCGTCGCAAAGAAGAAGAACGCATGAAAAAAGAGGGCCGGCTGCCACCCGGTCAATCGCTGACGCTCAAATTCCCAGTGCTGCATTATGGCCCAACGCCGACTTTTGATGAAGCGACATGGGATCTGCGGGTGTTTGGCGAAGTCGAACAGGAGATGCGCTGGACGTGGCAGGAATTCCAGCAGCTGCCGACTGTGCAGGTCACCTGTGATATCCACTGCGTCACGCGCTGGAGCAAATTTGATACGGTCTGGGAGGGGGTGCGCTTCCGCGATTTCATCACCTTGTTCGGCGTCAAGCCAAGCGCTAAGTACGTGATCGCGCACTGCGAGTATGGCTACACGACCAACACGCCGCTCGACATTATGCTGGACGACGATGTGCTGCTCGCCTACAAATACGACGGCAAGTATCTGGAACCAGATCACGGTTTTCCGCTGCGCACCTTAGTGCCCAAGCGCTATTTCTGGAAAAGCGCCAAATGGCTGCGCGCGCTCGAGTTCAGCGCCGTCGATAAACCCGGCTTTTGGGAACAGGGCGGCTATCATAATGAGGGCGACCCGTTCAAGGAAGAACGTTTCCAGCGGCGCGGCTTCTTCTGACCATTCAGGCCTATCTGATCCATACGCGAACAGCCCTCGCTCATGAGGGCTGTTTTCATGAACGGATGCCAGCGTGATGCGCATGCGGACGCTTCGCCGGCTAGAAGGGAATGTCGGTGATATTGCCCCCGCTGCTGTATTCGTCGAACGGATCGCGCGAGCGGCCGCCGTCGTCCTCGCGCCCGCCGAGGAAGCGGACATCGCGGGCAGTCAGCTCAAGCGTCGCCTGCGGCTGGCCGCTCTGATCGGTGTAGGCCCGTACATCGATCGTGCCGATCACGAGCACCTGCCGCCCCTTCGACAAGTACTGCTGGCAGCGTTCGCCCAGCTCGCGCCATGCCGCGACGCGAAACCAGACGGTTTTTTCCCGACGCTCGCCTTGCCCACCAGTATACGTGTTGACGGCGACCGAGAAATTGCAGACGGGAATGCCCTGGCCGACGATTCGCGTCTCCGGGTCGCGGCCGAGGTTGCCGACGATGATCACCTGTTGAAAGCCAGCCATAATCGTAGTCTCCTTAACTGCGCGTGTCGTCTCATCCTCTATGGCGTGCTGCGAAGCCCATCGCGGCGTAAGCGCCCGCCAAAGGCGCGGCTCGGCCCGCCGATTGCGAACATATATTCTAGCAAAGTCTGCATTGTCTTAACAGACTAAATTTCCTCAACTCATTCCGCCAAATCGGGCTGGTAAGCGAAGTGCAGGTGGCCGAGCGCCTCTGGAACCGGCGGCATTGGCTGCTGCCAGTAAACCGGCCGGATGAACGCCTCGCGAGTGCCGCCGACGGCCAGCGCGTGCTCCCATTCCTGGCGCACATACTTCGACTCGGCGGCCGTGTGCGACCAAAACAGTTGGAAAATATCGGCGCGTTCGATGAGGCGCATGAGCTGGTCGTTCCAGCGCTGGCCGCTGCGCAGCGTCGTCACATCACGCAGGTAGTCAAGGCCGAGCACACGGTAAGCCCGTTCTACCCGCTCGACGATCTGCTGATCGCGGTGGCTGTAGCTGCAAAAGATGGCTGGGTATGGATTCGCTGCGCTGTTAGTCAAATTCGGCGGCGTTTCGATGCCAGCAATGCCCGTTGTGACGAAGATCGACAGCGGGATATCGGCCACGATCACCCCCTCGACCGTAAACGT